>CAZIFU010000155.1:0-78941 GCA_964539075.1 uncultured Verrucomicrobiota bacterium
GCCGTCGTCACCGGCGCGGGCCGCGGCATCGGCCGCGCCATCGCGCTCAAGTTCGCCGCCGAAGGCGCGGACATCGTCTGCGTCTCGCGCACCGGCGCGAACTCGGAGAAGGTCGCCGGCGAAGTCCGCGCGCTGGGCCGCAACGCCTGGCCGCATGCCGTGGATGTGTCGGACTCCGCCGCCGTCGCCGCCGCCGGAGAAAAAATCCTCGCCGACTGCGGCAAAGTGGACATTCTCGTCAACAACGCCGGCATCACGCGCGATGGCCTCCTGATGCGCATGAGCGAGGAGGACTGGGACACCGTGCTCGACACGAACCTCAAGGGCGCGTTCCTCTTCACCAAGGCGTTTACCCGCAGTTTCCTCAAGCAGCGCGCCGGCCGCATCATCAACATCGCCTCGATCATCGGCCTCATCGGCAACGCCGGCCAGTGCAACTATGCCGCCAGCAAGGCCGCGCTCATCGGCTTCACCCGGTCCGTCGCGCGCGAACTGGCCTCGCGCGGCATCACCGTCAACGCGCTCGCCCCCGGCTTCATCGAGACCGACATGACGGCGGCCTTGAACGCGGAGTGGCGCCAGGAATTGTTGAAAAAAATCCCGCTGAACGCCCTTGGCCAGGTTGAAGATGTCGCGCACGCGGCGCTGTTTCTGGCCGGTCCCGGCGCGCGTTACATCACCGGCCAGGTGCTCACGGTGGATGGCGGCATGGTGATGTAAAGCCGCGCGGACGGGGCGGTTTGAGCCGTCAAACGGCCTCCGCCCGGCGAAAAAATAAAACCGAATCAGGACTTGACGCCCTTGGGGGCGTGCCTTAGAGAGTCACTACCAAACCAAACCCGGAGAAACTCATGGCTGCTGAAAAATCTATCGAACAACGAGTAAAGGAAATCATCGTCGAACAACTCGGCGTGAAAGCGGACCAGGTCACGCCCGACGCCAAATTCATTGAAGACCTGGGCGCGGACTCGCTCGACACGGTCGAATTAGTCATGGCGCTGGAGGAGGAATTCGGCCAGGAAATCCCGGACGAAGAGGCCGAAAAGCTCCAAAGCGTCGGCGACGTCATCAAATACATCGAGGAAAGCCAGCAGAAGTAGCTCCCTCCCTTTTCCGGGGGCAGCCGCGGCGGGATGCTTGAGCTGCCCCCTTTTGAATTATGGGAAGCAACTGGGCAGAGCGCAGAGTGGTGGTCACCGGCCTGGGAGTGGTCACCCCGTTGGGGCGCCAGATGGCGGAAACCTGGGCCGGCTTGCTCGCCGGCCAATGCGGTGTGACGAAAATTTCCCACTTCGACGCCTCGCCCTTTGACTGCCAGATCGCCGCCGAAGTCAAAAATTTCGATCCCACACCGGCGTTTCCCTCGCCCAAGGAAATCCGGCGCACCGACCGCTTCACCCAGTTCGCCATCGTCGCGGGCCGCGAAGCCCTGCTCGACTCCGGACTGGACCTCGACAAGGCGGACCGCGACGAAATCGGCGTCTTCATCGGCTCCGGCATCGGCGGGCTATCCACCACGCAGGAGCAGGAAAAAATCATGCTCGCCAAAGGGCCGGGCCGCCTCTCGCCCTTCATGATTCCGATGCTCATCCTCAACATGGCTTCCGGCATGTTCTCGATGATCTACAAGTTGCGCGGCCCGAACGTCGCCACCTGCTCGGCCTGCGCCACCTCCACCCACGCGCTGGGCGAAGCCTGGCGCACCATCAAGATGGGCGATGCCAAGGCCATCTTCGCCGGCGGCTCCGAAGCCACGATCGTTGAACTGGGCATCGGCGGTTTCTGCGCCATGAAGGCGATGAGCACGCGCAACGACGATCCGCAACGCGCCTCTCGCCCCTTCGACGCGGAAAGAGACGGTTTCGTCATGGGCGAAGGCGCGGGCGTCCTGGTGCTGGAGGAACTCGAACACGCCAGGGCGCGCGGCGCTAAAATTTATTGCGAGATGGTCGGCTACGGCAACAGCGCGGATGCCAGTCACATCACAGCTCCCTCCCCGGAAGGCGAAGGCGCCGCCCGCTGCATGAGAGCGGCCCTCCGCAACGCCGGCCTGAATCCCGCGGACATTTTCTACATCAACGCCCACGGCACCTCCACGCCCCAAGGCGACATCGCCGAGACGCAGGCGATCAAGACGGTCTTTGGCGGCCACGCGAAGAAGCTGGCCGTCAGCTCGACCAAGGGCGCGACCGGCCACATGCTCGGCGCGGCGGGCGCGGTGGAAATGGCCATCTGCTGCAAGGCGATTCAGACCGGCACCGTTCCACCCACGATCAATTACGAAAAGCCCGACCCGGAGTGCGATCTGGACTACGTGCCGAACGCCGCGCGCGAGATGAAAGTCAACGCCATCATCAACAATTCCTTCGGCTTCGGCGGTCACAATGCTACGACGGTGGCGAAGAAGTTTGCGGGATAAGATATCCGTGCTTTTTCAAAGTGGTGCAAGACAGTCACTGTTGGTTTATTAAACCATCAAATGCACTCTACTCAAATAACGGAACTATTGGAGGTTCTGGACAAGGTGAATGTTTCCAGTAAGGACAACGGGCGAAAATTCACTGACAAAACGCGGCTGGAAAACATTAAGCAATTGCTAAAACCAACTCGTTGGCAACCGATTGCAGAAGGGGCTTTGTCGGTTGTTTATGCAAATGGACATTTAGACGAAAGTTGCGGATATGCGCTGATATCGGCTCACATTGATTCTCTCTACACGGTGCATTTCCATGACGTCTTTGACGAAACACATCTACTTGGAACATTTGATAACTCCATTTGTAATGTCGCCCTGATTGATTTGATGCTGAAAGAACGGCTTCCTGCAAACGCTCTAGTAGCATTTACCGGAGATGAGGAATGTGATTCGAGAGGGGCATCTGAAGTCGTCTCTATTCTGGAATTACAATTTGGTTCGGTCTGGAAAAATTTAGAGGCTGTGATTGTGCTGGACATCACTTATGAAGGCTTTTCAAAAGTCCCGTTCACCGTAGAGAATTACTTCGTTGAAACAAACCACTTCACAAAGAGCCGGCTTAATTTTGCCAGCAAAGCTGGCTTCAAAGAATGGCTTGAAAAGTTACTTATTGGAAGCCGGACCATTTTTATACCGGACGAAGAGAGCGATCCCGACGAATCTTGGGCATACGACGAGTTTGATCTGAATTGCTTCTCGCTTTGCCTCCCGACCGCGCCACATCCTGTCAAGAGAAGCCAAGATTCCATGCACAGCGACAATGGAATATTGGCTATTACGGATTCAGTTTTTGAATACAGCAATGCGTTGGCGTCACTCAGCCAGAAGATTTGCAAGACCATTCAGTGAGTGTGTTTTGTCTCTTGCCTCATGGACTTCCTCTTCCTCATAGAAGCCAAACGCAACGGCAAGGCACTCTCCGTCGCACAGATTCAGAAAGTCGTTGCTGCTTTCACGGCCGGCCAGATTCCCGACTACCAGATGGCCGCTTTTCTCATGGCCGTCTTCTTTCGCGGACTGAACAACGAGGAAACGCGCGCGCTCACGCTCGCCATGCGCGATTCGGGCGAAGTGCTGAAATTTCCAGACGATTCTCGTCCGCTTGTGGACAAACATTCCACCGGCGGCGTGGGCGACAAGGTTTCGCTGCCGCTCGCGCCCCTGCTCGCGTGCCTCGGCTTTCGCGTGCCGATGATTTCCGGGCGCGGCCTCGGCATCACCGGCGGCACGCTTGACAAGCTCGAATCCATCCCCGGCTTCCAGACCGCGCTGCCCACCGAACGCATCGCCGAAATCGTGCAAGGCGTGGGCTGTGTCATCTGCGGCCAGACGGATCGCATGGTGCCCGCCGACAAAAAACTCTACGCCCTGCGCGACGTGACCGGCACCGTGCCCAGCATTCCGCTCATCACCGCCTCAATCTTGTCGAAAAAACTCGCCGAGAGCCTCGACGCCCTCGTGCTCGACGTGAAATCCGGCAGCGCCGCGTTCATGCAAACCAAGGAGCAGGCCCGCGAACTTGCCCAAGCGATGGTCGCCCTCGGCAACGAGTGCGGCGTGAAGACCCGCGCGCTGCTCACGGACATGAACACACCGCTGGGCCGTTCCGCCGGCAACTGGCTCGAAGTCAAAGAGAGCGTCGCGTGCCTCGAGTCTCGTGGCTGCGTTCATGAGAACGCGGCTGATATTTCCGCCGTGAACTCACGTTCACAGCCACACAACCTCCGCGAACTCGTCCTTGCCTGCGCCGCTCATCTGCTCGTTCAAACCGACCAAGCAAAATCACTCGACGCCGCCCGTCAGCAAGCCGAAGCGTGCCTCGACTCCGGCGCGCCGCGCAAAAAATGGGACGAAATGCTCGCCGCCCAGGGCGCCGATCTCGATGCTTTCCAGCGCAAGCTCGCCCTCGACCACACCGCGCCCGTCGCGCTCGAGCTCAAATCCCGTGACAAAGGATTCGTCTCCCGTTGCGACGCGCGGATCATCGGCGAAATCGTCCGCGACCTGGGCGGCGGACGCATGACGAAGGACTCGATCATCAACCCGGACGTCGGCATTGACGAACTGGCCAAACCTGGCGAGACGGTCGGCATCGGCTCGGTCTTGGGACGCATTCACGCGGCCAGTCAGGCCGAAGCCGACGCAGCTTGTGCCCGTCTGCAAAGCGCGTTCGCATTGTCCGCTGAGCCGCCAGAACTTCCTCCGTTGATCCACGAAATCATCACCGGCGCCTGAGATGGTTTTACTTCAGCCACTCATCGCGATGTTCGCGGGCGAAGGCGTCGTCGTTCAGGTGCGGATACGCGCGGCAGACACGATCAATCTCCTCGCTCTGGCCGGGGCTGAGGCCTTCGTCCGGGTCCAAACACCAGATGCCTTCGAGCAATCCCTGGCGGCGCAACACTTCGTGCAGGCCGGCGATGCAACCCGCGAAACCGTCCGCAGCGTCAAAGAACGCCGCGTTGGTGTCGGTCACTTCCACGCTGCGCTGGAGCATGGCCGCCGGAATGTCGCCGCCGCACCGGACCAGTTGATGACATTCATCCAAAAGCTCCACGGCCCGGTGCGTCCAGACCGCCCAGTGGCCCAGCAGGCCGCCGACAATGCGGCGTTCCACGATCCGACCGTTCACCTCGAAGTGGAACGGAGTGAGCAGGTCCAGCACGATGTTGTCGTCGTTGCCCGTGTACAGCGCGATGTCGTTGCGGCCCGATTCGGCCACGGCGCGCACCACGTCGAGGGTCTGGTAACGGTTGAACGGCGCGATCTTGATGGCCGCCACATTTTCGATCTCCGCAAAACGCCGCCAGAACGTGAACCGCAGCACACGCCCGCCCACGGCCGGTTGCAGGTAGAAGCCGATCAACGGGATGATTTCCGCCACCGCGCGGCTGTGCGCGATCAATTCCTCCTCGCCGGCGTTTTTCAAGGCCGCGAGGCTCAACAACGCCGCGTGATAACCGCACTCGCGCAGCAGCGTCGCCTCGGCCTGCGCCTGCGGCATCGGCCCGCACACGCCGGCGATGCGCACCAGCGGCTCGCGACGCGCGCGGTCGGCGCGGTCCATTTCCTCGGCGGCCAGTCGCAGGACCGGTTCAAACAAACCGATGCGCGGATCGCGGATGGCAAACTGCGTCGTGTGAACCCCCACCGCCAGGCCGCCGGCGCCAGCGGCGATGTAATAACGGAACAGCGCGCGCTGACGGCGCTCGTCCAGCTTGCGCTGCGCCGTCAACGCGAGCAGGCAGGCGGGGATGACCAGCCCGCGTTGCAGGGCGGATTGAATTCGGGGATCTATTGGAGCGGCCATGGGGAGTCTCCACGGTTTTTTGACCACGCATGGCAACCATTAACCTTCGAGCACCCCCTCACCCCATCCCTCTCCCCCACTGGGGGAGAGGGTGCCCGAAGGGCGGGTGAGGGGGTGCGGTTCATAATAAGTTGCGGTTAAAATTTCCCGTCGCGCGATTCGAAATGAGTCGGTTTGCCGAGCGTCGCACCGCCGCGCAGGATCCAGTCCGCCACCCACTCGATCAACTGGTCCGCGGACACGCGCGGATTGCCCCACAGGTCGAACGCACGGCCGGCCTTGCTGAGCAGGGCGATCGGCGTTTCGCTGCCGGTAAAATTCACGGGCCTGTCCATCAGCCGGCCGAACTGTGCGCAGACTTCGCGGACGACCAGCAATTCCGGTCCCGTCACGTTGACCACAAAAGGCGGCACGCTCGCGTGGGCGAGGGCGAGCAACGCCATCGCGTTCGCATCGCCCTGCCAGATCTCATTGAAACAACTCATGCTGAGAGGCACAGACTCGCCGCGCCAGACCTTTTGCGCGAGGTCCACCAGCACGCCGTAGCGAAGTTCGCAGGCGTAGTTGAGTCGGATCAGCGTGGTGGGAATGCCAAGCGTCCGGCTGAAGTGCTCGAAGACGCGCTCGCGGCCGAGACAACTCATCGCGTATTCACCGACGGGTTGGAGCGCATCCGTTTCGCACGAGCCGCCGCCGTTCACTGGCGTCAGGCCGTAAACGTTGCCGGTGGAGAACCCGACGATTTTGCTGCGGCGAAATTTCCGGCACACGACGCCCGGCAGGTAACTGTTCATCGCCCAGGTGGCTGCTTCCTGGCCGGTGGAACCGAATTTCATCCCGGCCATGAAAATCACGTTGGCCGCGTCCGGCAGTTTGAAGACCTCGTCCTCATTCAAGAGGTCGCATTGAATCGTTTCCACCCCGTGCGCCTGCAAGCAGGCGGCTGCCTCAGGCGAGGAAAACCGGGAGACGCCGATGACGCGGCGGCGGACCCCGGCGGTGTCGGAAGCGCGTCTGGCCATGCGTGCGAGCGTCGGTCCCATCTTGCCCGCGACGCCGAGCAGGAGAACATCGCCCTCCAGGCGGCGCAGCGTTTCGATCACGTCCGCTGTCGGTTCGGAGAGCAGGCATTCGAGCTGCTCGACATTTTGAATGGGTTCCATGCCCGCGCGCACGCCGGACTTCTTGCTGCAAAACTGAAATTGGAAACTCAGCGAAGGAACGCTTCGTGCAGACCGCCGTCCACGGTGATGACCTGGCCGGTCGTCTTGCTCAGGCGCTTGGTCAGCAGCAGGAAAAACGCCTCCGCCTGGTCGGCTGGCGTGATGGGCGACTTCGTCAATGTCCGGTCGGCGTAAAACTTCGCGAGCTTGGTGGTGAGCGATTCGGTCGGCTCGGTGTCGCTGTAGGCGATGTTGTATTTGGCCAGGCTGGCGATGACGCGGTCGCGCGGGAACATGGCACTGCCTTGCACGACGGTGGCCGGGGCCACGCCGTTGACGCGCACCAGGGGGGCCAGTTCGATGGCGAGTTCGCGCACCAGGTGGTTGGCGGCGGCTTTGGAGGTGTCGTAGGCCACGGAGCCTTTTTTGGCGACGACGGCGTTGGCGCTGGTGGTCAAAATCAAACTGCCGGTCAAGCCCTGGTCCTTCCAGGTCTTGAACGCCTCGTCGGCCACGATGTAAGCGCCGGTGACGTTGATGGCAAAGGTGAGCGCCCATTTGTCGTCCGGGATGTGGCCAGTGGTGTCGGGTGAAAAAAAAGCGCCCGCCGTGACAGCGATGGAGTCAAAGCCGCCGTAAGCCAGCGTCACCTGGTCGAGCATGGCGCGGACACTGGCGCGGTCGGTGATGTTGCACGCCAGGCCGATGGCCGGGCCGCAATTGGAAATGCCGCTGCCGGCCACGCCGATGCCGGGGCCGTATTTGTCCGTGACCTCCCTGGCGGTCGCCTCGGCACTGGCCGCGTTCAAGTCCACGCAAACCACGTGCGCCCCTTCCCTGACGATGCGGTGGGCGACTTCCTTGCCGATGCCGGAGCCGGCGCCGACCACCACCACCACTTGCCGGGCCAGCTCCTTTTCCGGCGGCATCCGCTGCAGTTTGGCTTCTTCGAGCTGCCAGTATTCGATGTCGAAGGCCTCCTGTTGCGGCAGGGCGATGTATTGGTCCATGGCTTCCGCGCCGCGCATGACTTCGACGGCCGCGTTGTAGAATTCGGCCGTCACGCGCGATTCGCTCTTGTCCTTGCCCCAGGCGATCATGCCCAGGCCGGGCACGAGGATGACCGTCGGGTTGGGATCGCGCATGGGCGGCGAGTTCGGGCGTTCGCAGCGGCGGTAGTATTCGGCGTAATCGGCGCGGTATTTGGCCAGGCCGACCGTGAGTTTGGTTTTCAGCCACGCGAGAAATTCCTCGGACGCGCTCTCGCTGCTGTCGGGCAAGGGATCTTTTTCCAGCGCGACATAGAGCGGTTTTATCTTGGTGCGCAGGAAATGGTCCGGGCAACTGGTGCCCAGTTCAGCCAGCCGCGCGGCGTCCCGGGAGTTGACGAAGCGCAAAATCTTTTCGTCGTCCTGGATCGTGCCGATGAAGCGCTTCTGGACGCTGATCTGGCCGCGCAGCCACGGCAGCAGCCGGGCGAAGATTTTCCGGCGGACCGCTTCGGGAAACGAAGCGTGCAGCGGCCCGCCAAAGACCGCTGCGTCGCCGCCCTTTTCGGCGTATTTTTTTTCAATGAATTGCACCGCGCGTTCGATAAGTTCGAGCGTGCGGAAATAACATTCCTTGTCGTCATCGGCCCAGTTGATGAGGCCGTGCTGGCCCATCATGATGCCTTTGGCGCCGGGATGCTCGCGGCATATTTTTTGCATCTCCAGGCCCAGTTCGAAACCCGGACGCAGCCACGGCGTGTGGACGATTTCGTCGCCGTAGATTTCCTTCGTGAGCTTCACCGCGTTGGCCGAGGCGGCGACGGCGATGGCCGCGTTCGGGTGCGTGTGGTCCACGTGCTTGAAGGGGACGAAGGAGTGCAGCGGCGTGTCAATGGAGGAAGCGCGCGGGTTGAGATTGAAGGTGCAATGCTGATACATCGCCACCATGTCGTCCTCGGCCTGGGACTTGGGTCCTTTGGCAGGATAAGCCGCGTAGATTTTTTGCAGCGAGAGGAGCTTGTCCTGGTAAAGCGAGGAGAAATTCTCCTTCGTCGAGGTGCGCAGGTCGCCGCCGGAGCCTTTGACCCAGAGGACCTCGACTTTTTCATTCGTGAGCGGGTCGGTCTCCGGGAGTTTGGCGGAGGTATTGCCGCCGCCCGTGTTGGTGATGCGCTGGTCGCTGCCGAGTTTGTTGGACCGGTAGATGAGCCGGCCGGGCGGATCGAGCTTCGCGGCTTCGGCGTCGTTCCAAAGGTTGTTGACGAATTGAAATGTTTTGTCGGCCATAGCCTTTCCGAAATCAAAGTAATATCCCGACCCGGCGCGCACGGACGCTGTGAAGCATAAGCTCACCGGGAGCAACGGCTTGTGGCAATGCTTTTTTTGCGTTGTCGCTGGCAACCAAAAGTCGCTAAATCAGACGCAAAAAGCTTGATTTTATTGGTCAAAACTGACATTCTCAACATGTTTTCGATTTTGCGCTTTGTCATATTACTGTCATTAAAAGGAGTTCACATGAGAACAACCTCGCTATTCGTCCTGACTTTAGCCCTCTCTGCCTTCGCGGGCGGACTGTCCGACAGTCTCCATGACGCCTTCGGCCCACGCTACCAGGCCGCGCCAAATCTCGACGCCAGTCCCCGGCATGGACCGCGCAACGGTCTCGACGCGGTTCGTCGCTGGAATTCGATCGCCATCGACGCCAGCGGCTTCGACCATGCGAACGCCCGCGAACAACTTGGGCCGGGTCGCGCCAGCCGGGCGATGGCCATCGTCCACATCGCCATCTTTGACACAGTGAACGCGGTGGTCGGCGAATATCAGAGCTACACGGGCGTCCGGGCGCCGAACGGCCCGCTCTCCCTGGAGACCGCCATCAGCCAGGCGGCGCATGATACGCTGGCGGCGCTCTTCCCGGCGCAGGCGGCCAGCTTCGATTCGCGGCTGGCCGAAGACCTGGCCAGACAAAAGAACAAGAATGCCAGGGCGAACAGCATTGATCTGGGCAGGCGGGCGGCCGCGGCGATCCTCGCGCTCAAAGCCAACGACGGTTGGAGAATCCCCGAACCTTTCATGGGAACCGGCTATATCACAAGCAACGATCCGGGACGCTGGCGCCAGGATCCGATCAGCCGGATCCCGCTCGCCCTGGGCGCGCACTGGGGCGATTGCATCCCGTTCGTCCTGCAATCGGGCAGCCAGTTTCGGGTGCCGGCTCCTCCTGCCATGAACAGCCCGGAGTACACGGCCGCTTACAATGAAGCCAAACGCGTGGGCGGCGACGGTGTGGTAACGCCCACAGAACGCACCCCGGATCAAACGCACGCCGGCATCTTTTGGGCCTACGACGGAACACCGAGCTTGTGCGCGCCGCCGAGGCTGTATAATCAGATCACGGTCCACATCGCCGACCAGATGGGAACGGATGGCATCGAACTGGCGCGGTTGCTCGCCCTGGTGAACGTCGCGATGGCGGACGCAGGCATCGCCATCTGGGATTCCAAATACCATTACGACTACTGGCGACCGATCACGGGCATCCGCGAGTCGGACCCGGGCACGGGTCCCACCGGCCTTGGCGACGGCAATGACGACACAATCGGAGACCCAGCCTGGTCGCCATTGGGCGCGCCGGCCAGCAACCTCCAGGGGCCGAACTTTACCCCGCCTTTTCCAGCCTACCCGTCAGGCCATGCCGGATTCGGCGCCGCACTGTTCCAAACGCTGCGCCGATTCTACGGTACCGACGACATCGCTTTCACTTTCGTGTCGGACGAGTTGAACGGAGTCACGCGGGACAACCAGGGCAACGTGCGCCCGCTCATCCCGCGCAGTTTTGCTTCGCTTTCCCAGGCCGAAGAAGAGAACGGCCAAAGCCGCATCTATCTCGGCATCCATTGGAGCTTCGACAAAACGGAGAGCATCATCCTGGGCCGGCGGGTGGGAAATTACGTTTTCGACAACACGTTCGTGCCGTTGCATCACCGAGATCACTAGAGCCAGCCGTCCCCTTCGACGGCTTCGAACCCACGAAGTTCAACGGCACACAGATCTCGATCCGGCCGCCGAACTTGCCTTCAGCCCGGCTTTCGCGCAACTCTTGGCGCGTGAAAGCTGTTTGCGTTTACAGTTCCTCCAGCAGCGCCATCGCGCCAAAGTTTTTCGACGCGGCGGAGGAACTGGGCGCGTTGCTCGCGGGGCGCGGACTGGCGCTGGTGTATGGCGGCGGCAACGTGGGGCTGATGGGCGCGCTGGCGCGGGCGGTGCACGCGCATGGTGGCCGCGTCATCGGGATCATTCCACAATTTATGCGGGACCAGGAGCTCGCCTACGAAGCGGCGGACGAATTGATCCTCACCCGCGATCTGCGCGAACGCAAAGCCATCATGGAGGCGCGGGCGGACGCCTTTCTCGCCCTGCCCGGCGGCTTCGGCACACTGGAGGAAATCCTGGAAATCCTCACGCTCAAGCAATTGCAAGCCCACGCCAAGCCCGTCATCTTTTTGAACACGGCCGGTTTCTACGAACCATTGATGGAACTTTTTGAGCAGCTTTACGAGGAGCGTTTTACCAAGCCGGAGTATCGGCACTTTTACCATCTGGCGACCGACCCGCACGATGCACTGGCTCACCTGGCGAGTTATCGCCCGCCGGCGTCGCCGGGCAAATGGTTTGTCAAACCGGCAGCGTCGTCGGCTCCACACTGTGGAGAAGCTCCAAAGGCGTGATACGCTTTTGCAGAAATTTTCGGTAATAAAACAAAGCGACGCCCCTCCCCATGAACGGAGCGCGGCTGTGTCGTCCTCGATCAGCCGCAGCGCGTGCGATGCTGCGGTCGTGCTGCGGCTGGTGCCCCCACGGCTCCACACAGCCGCGCTCCGGTTCATGGAAAGCCTCCACGATTCGAGAATCGCGCATTGGGACCATGAACCCAAAGGAGCACCCGTCCTCGCGCCAGCGCATGGAGTGCGGAGGCCCGAGCCTCCGCTTTGGTCGGCGTGCCACAGCGCCGACTCGCGTCGGCGCACTCCATACGCTTCGCGAATCCGCTGCCGCTGGCGCTATCCGCCCAAGCGGTTCAGGGAAAGTGGATTTGCTGACCGCAAGGCGCTGATTTTCATTCCAACTTGTTTGGATTCAGAAAAGCTTCGGCGGCTTTTGCGGCGATGACTTTGTCAAGTTGTGATCCCACCTCGTCGCAATCTAACCCGAGATTGAGGGGTCGATTGCAAGAGTTTTCGCCGATAAGCTTCTGGAATAATGGCAGGCTTGCCATGCCGCATCCTGTTCAGCATTGCTGCTTCGATCTTGTTTCCATAACTCCCATGTGCCCAAGCGGGATTCGCATCATTTCCGGTGACGAGGACATCTGTCTTGGACTTGACACCATCGGTGAATGATCCGCCGCGAGAAACAACAACCTGTTGGCATTGGCTCCGAGAGCCAAACTCGAAGTGTCCGGTGAAGCAAAAACACTTGCCTGCAATCGACATTTCTGGAAGAGGATCGTCAAACGGTGAGCCTTCCTTCAGTAAGCCCCCAATCAACTCCTCAAGCCCTCTTCGGGCGGCACTCGGAATTGTCGGACCTCGTTTTGGACGCCAATCCTCTGGGATGACGACCTTCAAAAGAGTTCCGCGGTCATGGGGACGTAATTCTACAGAAGTGTGTTCCTCGTCGCCCGTTGTAAAAACGTAGGCAGCCCACAAATGTTTGTTGGCGGGATCAGAGAAAAGGCGACCAATGATCCCGGAGGCAACGCCTTTCGCCGGTGGCGGCTCAATGCTGATTCCGAAGAACCGCAGCACCTTCAGTTGGCCGAAAGTGGCAGGGGCGAAGTGCCATGACGGAACAAACTGTTTCAGTACGTATGTCCTCATTATCGTTTCAAAAGAGTTCCGGTTGTTTCCGTCCTGCTTTCACAACCTTTCGGGATCCAATCATATCAAGGAAAACCTTCTCGCTTAGGATTGGCACGCCGAGGCCGCGCGCCTTTTCGAGCTTTGAGCCGACGTTTTCTCCAGCTAGGACGTAGTCGGTGTTCTTGCTCACGGAACCTGTGACATGACCGCCAACCTCGCGGATGAGATCGGAAGCTTCGCCGCGAGAGAGCGTCGGCAGCGTGCCGGTAAGCACGAAGGTCTTTCCGGCGAGAGCCGTGATTTCCTCAGCAGCCCCGCCGGCCGTTCGTTCTGCTGTGCCTTGAGGCGAGATTCCAAGTTGCCGCAATCGTTGCAACGCCTGCTGTCCGTGCTCACTGGCGACCCAATCGCCAATGGCCTTGGCTGCGACCGGACCGATCAGGGTCTTGGCCTGCCAGTCTTGCGCGCCTGACCTAGCAAAACCGGACTCAATCAAGCGCCTTCCGATCGGGTTCCCTAGCCGTTTCGCTTCTGCTTGGCGTTCTTTCCGCCTGGCCTTCTCAACTTCTGGGAGCGATTTCTCTTTCTCGCCAACTTTGTTTTCCTCAAACAATCGCCTTAAGTCCCCCAGTTCAGCGGTAGCCCTCAGCAGATTTGATTTCGCGAGGGCATGCAGGTCTGTGAAGAACGCGGCGAGATCAAGCGCGGTTTGTTCGCCAATTTCCGGGATTGCCAGCGCGTGAATCCAGCGGTGCAGTGGCGCCTGCTTCGCGCGCTCCAGCGCCTCGATGACCTTCGCCGTGTTCTTCTCGCCGAACACACGCGGCTAGTCGTCGGTGCCTAGGTTGAGCTTGCCGAGTTGTTCCTTGGTAAGATCGAAGAGATCGAGTGGTTCTTGAGCCAAGCCGCGCTCGACGAGTTTTTCGGCGACAATGCCACCGAGGGATTCAATGTCCAAGGCTTTGCGTTGGGCGAAGTATTCAATGCGGCGGATCTTTTGCGCCGGGCACCCTGCGACGTTTTGGCATCGCCAGGCGACTTCCTCGGTGGCGCCGCCGGAAACCTTTTCCTTTGCAATCGGCCCTCCGCATGCGGGGCATTTGCCGCCGACGTGTTTGAACAGATCAAATTCCTTCGCGCCGGGCGGCCGTTTGGTATTCACCACCTCAAACACTTCGGGAATCACCATGCCGGCCTTGCGGATGACGACGGTGTCGCCGATGCGGATGTCTTTGCGCCGGATTTCGTCTTCGTTGTGGAGCGTGGCGCGCGAAATCGTCGAGCCTTGGACGAAGACGGGTTCCAGTTCGGCCACGGGCGTGAGCACGCCGGTGCGGCCGACCTGCACGGTGATGGCCTTGAGCAGAGTCTCCGCGGGTGTGATCCAAGGAATGGGCTTGTGGACAATAGCGTATCCGGGTGCGCGGGTCTTCGCCGGGATGGTCTCCCAGTCGGCAATGCGGTTCACCTTGAGCACGATGCCATCAATTTCGTAAGGCAGCTGGCATCGCAGATCGCGTGCATCGTCGTAATGGCAGACAACTTCGTCGCGGTAGCGCTCGAGAACTTCGTCGATGTTTTTGCAGAGCCACCAACGCCGTTGGGTCGGCAGGCCGAATTGCGCCAATTTTTTCAGCATCTCCGCGTGCGTCTCGAACTCGATTCCTTCGCATGCGCCGACGGCATAAAACACCGCGCTGATGGGCCGCTTCGCCACGAGGCGCGGGTCGAGTTGCTTGAGCGCGCCGGCGGTGGCATTGCGCGCGTTGGGAAACGGCTTCTTACCGGCGGCTTGGAGTTTCGAGTTCAAAGCCTCGAAGTCTTTCATGGCCATATAGGCTTCGCCGCGTACTTCGAGCAACGCAGGCGGGTTCTGCATATTCAATTCCAAAGGAATCGCGCGGACGGTGCGGAGGTTGGCGGTGATGTCGTCGCCATTCTGTCCGTCGCCGCGCGTGACGCCGAGCGCGAGCTTGCCGTGCCGGTAGTGGACGCTGATCGAAACGCCGTCCACCTTCGGCTCCATGACGTATTCCACACGGTCCCGCTTGAGGTGTTTGCGGATGGTGGTGTCGAAGGCGCGGAGTTGCGCCAGTGTGTTCTCATCTTGAAGCTGGTTGCGTTTGTCGCGATTTGGCTCTTCGTCCTTGGTCGGATGGTCAGCGCCCTCGACCTTTTCGAGCGAGAGCATCGGCTGAACGTGCTTCACCCGCGCGAAGCCTTCCGTAGGCGCGCCGCCGACCCGTTGGCTGGGCGATTCCGGGGTGACGAGTTCGGGGAATTGCTTCTCCAAGTCCAGCAGCTCGTTATAGAGCCGGTCGTACTCGCGGTCGCTGATCTTCGGCTGGGCCAGCACGTAGTAAGCGTGGTCGTGGGCGCGGATCTGCTCCGCGAGTTCGGCGTGACGGCGCGTGGCGGCAGCGAGTGTCATCGGAAAAAATGTTAATCAGGATTCACGGAAATAACAGAAGATTCAACCCGCCACGGTCGCCTCGCAACCGGCCTGCACAAAAACTTTACCACGGGCCGATTCTATGCTTACCCTTTCGCCCCATGAGCCAGCCCGTTTGCCAGGTCCGCCGCCCCACACTGGACGATTTGCCCGGACTCCGCCAAATGTGGACGGCGGCGCAACTGCCCGGCGCGGATTTGGAAAAGCGTTTCACCGAGTTTCAAGTCGTGGTGTCGCCCGCCGGCCAGCCGCTGGGCGCGCTCGGTTTGCATATCTCCGGCCAGCATGGCCGGCTGCACGGGGAAGCGTTCCAAAGCGCCGAACGCGCCGATGAGTTTCGCAGGCTGCTTTGGGGCCGGCTGCAAAATGTCGCGCGCAACAACGGCCTGGCACGGCTGTGGACGCAGGAAAAAGCCCCCTTCTGGCCGCAGAACGGGTTTGCCGCGGCGCCACCGGAAGTCCTGCAGAAACTGCCCGCCGTCTTTGCGGGCGCGGCGGCTGACTGGTTGACCTTGAAGCTCAAGGAGGAATTGGCCGGCCCTTCACTCGATCAGGAACTCGCGCTGTTCCAACAGTCACAACAGATGAACGCCCAAAGAATCCTGCGCCAGACCCGCATCCTCAAGGCCGTGGCGGCGGCGGTCTCGTTCCTCGTCTTGATTTTGGTTCTGATCGCGGGCTATTTGTTCTGGAAAAAACGGCCGCCGGGTTCGCTGGAAAGCCCGCCGGGCGTCACGACGAACGAGCCGGCGGCAAAGTAAATTCATCGGCGTGATAGGAGCTGCGCACCAGCGGCCCGCTGGCCACATGCGCAAAACCCAGGCGCCGGGCAATCTCTCCATACTGCGCGAAGCGCGCGGGCGGAATGAACTCCACCACTGGCAGATGTTTGAGCGTTGGCTGCAAATACTGGCCGAGCGTGAAAATGTCGCAGCCGGCCGAGCGCAAATCTTCCATCGCCGCGAGCAATTCCATTTCCGTTTCGCCCAGCCCCAGCATCAGGCCCGATTTGGTGTAAATCGAATCGCCGCGTCTCGCCTTCACCTTCCGCAGCACGTTGAGCGAGCGGTCGTAAGTCGCGCGCGAGCGGACGGCGGGTGTCAATCGGCGGACGGTTTCAAGGTTGTGATTGAAAATCTCCGGGTTGGCCGCCAGCACCGCGTCCATCGCTTCGTCCCGGTCGAGGAAATCGGGGACGAGTACTTCGACGATGATGCCGGGGCTGGCAGCGCGCACGGCCTCGATGGTCCGGCGAAAATGCCCCGCGCCGCCATCGGCAAGATCATCGCGCGCCACGGCGGTGATGACAACGTGGCGCAACTGCATCCGCCGCGCGGCTTCCGCGACGCGCGCCGGTTCATCGGCCTCCAGCGCGAAGGGCCGGGCGGTGGTCACGGCGCAAAAGCCGCAGGCCCTCGTGCAGCGGTCGCCGGCGATCATGAACGTCGCCGTGCCTTTGCCCCAGCATTCCCAGTGGTTCGGGCACCGGGCGCTTTCGCAGACGGTGTGGAGCCGCAGATCGTCGAGCAGGTTGCGCGTACGGGCGAAAGTGCTGGCCACAGGCAAATCCCGCCGCAGCCATTCCGGCAGGCGCGTGCGCGGCTTTGCGGGCGATTTGTCCGTAGTCATCGGCCCATTCTTACGTGTGGCGCGGGCAAAGCGCAAAATGATTTAACGCCAAGGCGCAAAGGGGCAAAGACGCCAAAAAGATCAAACAATTTGCTTAACTCCTTTGCAGTGCCATCCCAGGACATCGTTCCTTTCTGAGAAGATTTTTGTTTTGGCAGCGGCTCCGCTGCACAATGCCTTTGCATCTTTGCGTTAATCCAGTCCGAACTGGTTCCAAAACTCCTCCAACTCCTCGGCGCCGAAGTCCGCGAGGGTGTGGCCGTCCACGTCAATGCTGGGGGCGAGTGTTTGGCCGGTCAGCGCGAACAGATCCCTGCGCGCGGCGGCATCGGCGGTCACGTCCAGTTCCTCGTAGGCAATGCCGCGCGTGTCGAGCCAGTCCTTCGCCTCATCGCACCAGCCGCACAAGGGCTTGATGAACAGGCGGACTTTTTGAGGTTTCATTTTTCCGTGATAATTGTGTCGCTGTGCTCGTACGCCGGCGCGCAGCAGCAGAGCAGCCGGAGCGTCTCGCCGCCCGTGTTCCAAATCTTATGCCGCCGGCCCGGCGGAATGGCGATGGCGTCGCCGGCCTTCACCTCGCGCGTTTCGCCTTCGATGCGCATCCGCCCCTGGCCGGCCGTGATGTAATAAATTTCCTCGGCCCGCGGATGGTAATGTTCGAGCGTGCTGCCGCCGGCCGGCACGCGCGCTTCGGCGAGGCTCTGGTTGCGAATGGCCGAGTTGCGGTGCGCCAGCAGTTCACGGATTTCCGAGCCGTCCACCGTGATGAACGCCGGCACTTCGTCGAGATTTTTCACGTCCATATGCGAAGATATTTCATTCCGCCGGCAGCCAGCGGAGGCCGAAAAGTTTCTGCCAGTTTGCCTGACCCAGCAATACGCCGCCCACGATCAGTAACATCGCCGGCCAGAAGGTCGGTGTGATCGGCTCCTTCAGGCACGCGTGGGCCCACAGCATCGTGGTGAGCGGAACGAGATTGCCCATCAGAAAGACGCGGCTCGTGGGCCAGTGCCGGAGCGCGTTGTGCCAGAAGGCAAAGGCCAGCACGCCGCCGCCGAGCACGCAATAACCCTGGGCGAGCACCAGTTCAACGCGCCACGGCAAGCCGTGCAGGGCGGCTTCCACCAACGCCACTGGCGCCAGGCAGAGCGCGGCCCGCCACATCGTGTGCGCGGTGATTTCCACGCCGGAATACTTTGCGCTCAACGCGCGGCATTGGCGGCTGTAGTGCGTCCACAGCACGCTCGCCACGAGGGCGAGGCCGTCGCCCAGCCAGTCGTTGGCCGCCAGTTTGAGCTTCGGCCAAAAAAGCACGGCCACGCCCGCCACGGTCAGTGCGGCGGCGCCGTAACGACGCGCCGAGTCCCAGTCCCGGCGCGGGCGGCCTTCCCACAACACCGCCCACACCGGCGACGTGCCGAGGTAGAGCGCCACGTGCGACGCCGGGGTGAACTGCAGCGACCAGGTAAAGACGGCGACGTACACGGCGAGGCCCAAGCCGGTTTGCCACCAACGACGATTATTCCATTCGAGTGCAAAGCGCGCGCGCGGGCCGAGCCAGTCCGTCCAGCGCAACACCGCCAGCATCAGCGCGCCGACGCACAGCATCCGGCTGGAACCGATCCAGATGGGCGGCCAGTCGCGCAGGAGGAACTTGATCGCCGTGGTGTTGGCGCCCCAGAGGACGACGGTGAAGAGCAGGCTCACCGCGATGGTGGAGTTGGTCTTGCTCGCAAACACGGCCTGAGTTAGCGGAGGAAGCGCGCGGGAATCAAACGGAAAGAGGCGGGGGCCACGGATGAATTGAGGTCGAAGCATCCTGGTGCAATAGCCCGACTTGCTCGCGGCCTGCGAGGATTTTTCCAGCGGCACAGGAGCGCGGCGTTCACGCCGCTTCACCGTGCGAAATATCCTGGGCGTTGGACTTATCCCACGGTGCCAAGCTGTCGAGCGATGAAGCGGCGTGAACGCCGCGCTCCTTCGGTTGCGGCAGCGCCGCGCCTCGTCCGCCGCGGTAAAGCCAGTGCGTCCGCTTCGGTTGCGTCGGCCGCGCCGTGTTTAATCAGTGGCAAACAGTTCGGCGCCCGCTTAAACTGCGCGCATGGATCATTCGCCTGGCTTTCTCAAACTGGTCAACGACGCCAAGTCGCACATCAAGGAAATCACCATTGACGAGGCGCGTGCCCGGCTCGCGCAAAACTCCGAAGCGGTGCTGCTCGATGTGCGCGAGGATCTCGAATGGCAGGCCAGCCACGCCACCGAAGCGAAGCATCTCGGCAAGGGCATCCTCGAGCGCGACCTGGAGAAAACGTTTCCTGACCCCGACACGGAAATCATCATGTATTGCGGCGGCGGTTTCCGCTCCGCGCTCACCTGCGACGCGGCGCAGAAGATGGGCTATCGGAATGTTTGCTCGCTGGCGGGAGGTTACAAGGGGCTGGTCGCGGCAAAGTGGCCGATGACGAAATGAACCGCTAATCCACGCTAATCTTCGCTGATCTATTAGCGACAATTAGCGCTGATTAGCGGTTCAATCCACAAACATCAGCTCATTCGAGAGCAACAGTACCTGCGCGAATTTCTCCCACGCGGTGAGCGGGACACCACGATTTGTTTTTGCTGAGGAGGAAGAATCTTTCGCCGTTGCATTCTCCGGTTGATTTTCCGGTTGCGCATGCAGGAATTTGCGCGCGAGCTTGAGTTCCTCGGCGTCGGGCGCGCGCTGGTAGAGGATTTCATAGATGGCTTGGAGGCGCTTGTCCTCGGTGGCAGCCTGCTGCACTTCGGAGCGCGTGACGAGATGACGTGCCTGCTGGACGACGAACGCGCTGTTCATCATGAAGAGCGCCTGTTGCGGCACGGTGGTGCTGAACCGCTGCGGACTGCTGGTGTCCGGGCTGGCAAAATCGAACGTGCGGAAAAGCCCCGGCAGATTCTGGCGGTCAATGAACCCATACACCGTACGGCGGGGCGAATTTTTGGCGGCGGTGATGTCCACCGGCTGCCCGCCCGGCGTCAAATCAAGCTGGCCCGAGCAGGCCAGCAGCGAATCGCGCAGCGCCTCGAAATCGAGCCGGCGGCGGTTCATCTTCCAGAGATACTGGTTGGCCGGGTCGCTCTGCGCATAACGGGTGTTGTCGTTGCTGCTCTGCTGGTAAACACGGGACAGCATGATGAGCCGGTGCAGTTTCTTGATGGACCAGCCTTCCTCCATGAACCGCGCAGCGAGGTAATCGAGCAACTCCGGGTGGCTCGGCGGATCGGAGCGCACGCCGAAATCGCTCGGCGTCCGCACCAGCCCGGCGCCAAAATGATGGAGCCAGATGCGATTGACCATGACGCGCGCGGTGAGCGGATTGTCGCGGCTGGCAATCGCCTGGGCCATTTCCAAACGGCCGCTGCCGTGCTGGAACGGCTGGCGGTCCGGTCCGGCGACGATTTCCAGAAATTGCCGTGGCACCTCGGGGCCAGGATTGCCTGGATTGCCGCGGATCAGGACGCGCGGGTTCTCCGGATTGGGTTTGTCCACCAGCGCCATCGCGCGGGCGGGCGCGCCGGGATGCGTCAGGCTCAATTGGGCGACTTTGCCCTGAAGTTGAGTGACTTTCGTTCTGAGCGTGCGCCCGAGAATTTTTCTCAGCTCATCCTGCGACAAATCGTTGGGTGAACCTTTCGCGTAAAGGACCTGGCGCAACGCTTCCTCATTTTTGTCCGGCATGGCGGCGGGCGCGGCGGCCTGGGATTTTGCGCCCGATTCCTGCATTTCCTGCCAATGTTGTTCGGTTTCAGTGAAAAGTTTGTTGTATGATTCGGCCGCTTGTTTGAGCGAGGCGGGCGGCGGGCCGGCAAACATCTGCGCCACGAACGGGTTCAATGGCCTGGCGGCGTCACTGTTCGCGGCGAATTTCGCGGCAAGGTCTTTGGCCCGCACAGGAAAATCCTTGTCCGGCAGCGCAGCGAAGGCGAACCACGGCGCGAAGATCGGGTCGTGCTTCTTGCTCCACTCTGCCAATGACGACAGCCAGTGTTCCAGGACAGTCGTGGTCAGTTTGCGTTCGCCGGCGACGACCTCCAGCCGGCCCTTGTTCGTGCGCTTTTGCGCTTCGCGGGCGGCCAGCAGGTAATCGCCGACCTGCGTGCGAAGCTTCGCCTGGAATTTGGCGACGTTTTCTTGAATGTAATCGTCCACCGCCGCTTCTCGTTTCGCCTTTTCCTTCAAGTAGTCCTGGTAAGCGGCCGATTCCTCCACGCGGCCGAGCAACGGCTCGTCCGCCGGTTCGGTGGAGCTCGCGAAGACTCCGTAAAGCGAGTAGTAATCCTTCGTCGGGATGGGATCGAACTTGTGGTCGTGACAGCGCGCGCACGCCACCGTCAGGCCCATCGTGCCGCGGCACACGACGTCAATCCGGTCGTCAATGATTTCGTTTTGGTTGTTCAGGAACCGGCGGCCCAGCGTGAGGAAACCCAGACCCGCCAGCGCGCCCCGCCTGGCGGGATCCTCGCCCAACGGCAATTGATCGGCGGCGATTTGCTGGATGACAAACTGGTCGTAGGGCAGGTCCTCGTTGAAGGCGCGGATGACGTAGTCGCGGTAGGTGTAGGAAAAGGGAAACCGCCGCTCCTCGTTGGCGACGAGATAGCCCTTGGTGTCGGCGTAGCGCGCAACGTCCAGCCAGTAACGGCCCCAACGCTCGCCGTAATGCGGGGACCCAAGCAAACGCTCGATGACCCTGGCAAAAGCGTTTTTCGATTTGTCCGCCAGAAAATCCTGGACCTCCTCGGGCGTGGGCGGCAGGCCGAGGAGGTCGAACGTGGCGCGGCGAATGAGCGTCCGCTTGTCCGCCAGTTCGGAGGGCTTCATCCCCTTTTCTTCCAGCTTGGCGGCGATGAACGCGTCAACGGGCGATTGCACCCAGCTCTTGAAATTTTTGACGGCGGGCACGGGCGGTTTTTTCACCGGCTGGAAGGCCCAATGGTTTGTTCCGGAGCGTTGAGTTTTTAGTGTTGAGGTTGTCGTTTCATCAGTGCGCGGTTCGGGCGCGCCCATTTTCACCCACGCTTCGAGGTCGGCGATCTGCGCGCCGGGCAGTTTTTTTCCCCCGCCCTTGCGGGGCGGCATGGCCAGGTCCTCGTCCTGGTAGCGGACGGCTTTGATGAGCAGACTTTTTTCCGGATTGCCCGGCACGAGAGCGGGGCCGGAATCGCCGCCTTTGAGCAGTCCTTCGCGCGTGTCGAGCAACAGGCCGCCTTTGAGTTTCTCGGCCTCGGGGCTGTGGCACTTGTAACAGTTTTCCACGAGCACCGGCCGGATGTGTTTCTCGAAAAACTCAAGTTGTTCGGCCGAAGGCTTGGTCTCCACGGCGAGAAGCGGCAAAGCAACCGCAAGCGCTGCCGCTGCGAGCGCGCTCTTCATCGTCGAACTGGCTACATGAGGCGGGGTGGGACTCCGTCGAGCCAGTTCATTCCGCGCCCGACACGGCTCGACGGAGTCTCGCCCCACCGAGGTTGGTCTTATGAAACCGCTTCTAATCTTGATCCTCATCTTGCTCTCGGACGGACAACTCATTGGCAGGCGGCGGAGGATTACGATCAAGGTTGAGAGCGAGACCAGGATTTCAGGCGAGGAGTTCCTTCACCACTTTCCCATGCACATCGGTCAGCCGGAAATCGCGGCCCGCGTGGCGGAAGGTCAGCTTTTCGTGGTCGAAGCCAAGCAGGTGTAGAATCGTGGCGTGGAGATCGTGGACGTGGACGGGTTTTTCCGCGGCCGCGAAACCAAATTCATCAGTCGCGCCGTGGACGTGGCCGCCGCGCACGCCGCCGCCCGCCAGCCACATGGTGAAGCCGTAATGATTGTGGTCGCGGCCATTGATCTTGCCGGCGTTGGAGCCGGGCTTGGGCAGTTCCACCACAGGCGTGCGGCCAAATTCGCCGCCCCAGATCACCAGCGTGTCGTCCAACATGCCGCGTTGTTTCAGGTCCTTCAGCAGCGCGCCGATGGCCTGGTCGCATTCCTTGGCCAGCCGGCGGTGATTGATTTCAATGTCGTCGTGATTATCCCACGGCTGGCCCGCGCCGTGCCAGACCTGCACGAAACGCACGCCGCGCTCCAGCAGCCGGCGCGCGATCAACATCTGCCGGGCCTGGACGCCTTCGCCGTATAGCGCGCGAATCCCGGGCGGCTCCTTGGTGATGTCGAACGCGTCGCTGGCGTCCATTTGCATCCGGTAGGCCAGTTCGAAGGACTGGATGCGGGCCTCCAACTGGGCGTCCTTCTGGCGTTTCAGGGCGTGGCGTTCGTTGATCTGCTGCAAAAGATCGAGCTGCTGGCGTTGTTCGGGCAGCGAGGTGTAATTGTTTTTGATGTTCTCGATGAGCTTCTCGATGCCGGTGTTCTTCGTGTCAATGTAAGTGCCCTGGTAGATGCCGGGCAGGAAGGCGCATTGCCAGTTCTGCGATTCCTGGATCGGGTAGCCGCCCGGACACATGGTGATGAAGCCAGGCAGGTTCTGGTTCTCGCTGCCCAGTCCGTAGTTGACCCACGAACCCAGGCTCGGCCGCACCTGGCGCGCCTCGCCGCAATTCATCAACGCCAGCGACGGCTCATGGTTCGGCACGTCGGCTTGCATCGAGCGAATCACCGCGAGGTAGTCAATGCTTTCAGCCACGTGCGGGAACAACTCACTCACCTCGATGCCGCTCCGGCCGTATTTCCGGAACTTGAAAGGCGAGGCGAAAGCGGCGCCGGTGTTGCGTTCGGTCTTGAGCTGGAGCGGGAGCAGTTTGCCGTTGTGCCTGGTCAGCTCCGGTTTCGGGTCAAAGGTGTCCACGTGCGAGGGACCGCCATTCATGAAAAGGTGGATGACCCGCTTTGCCTTGGCCGGAAAATGCGGCGACCGGGGCGCCAGCGGAGAATCGAGGCGCACGGCCTCCTGCGCCGACGCCGTCGAAAAAGCGGCGGGCCCGAACAGGTTCATCAGGCCAAGCGCGCCGAAGCCCATGCCGCAGCGGGTCAACAACTCGCGGCGGCTCAGAAAGAAATCTTCCCAACGTGGTGGATGATGTTGCATCGGATGTCTGCGTTAAGCTGACGCCGGGCCAAAAGCCCAAATTCAAATGACGATTCTCGTTTGCCCAAGGTTAGCAGGTTATTTGACACTGGCAATGGTCTGGTGGCGGGACGTTCTCCCAGGCCGAAGGATGCAGGTGGAGTCTGGGCGGCGCGTCTCTCGGAGGGACGAGCTACGCGAGTCCCTGACCTCTTCAAGCATTCGGGAAAAATTTGAGACTCGCGTAGCTCGTCCCTCCGAAAAATATGTTTGAACAACGCGTCCTTCCGGCTGCACAATTCGTTTGAGACGCCCGCACGACGCCCCTAGAATTCCGCGTCGTGCATCTCTCGCATTTACGCCTTCGCGACTTCCGCAATTACGCGCGGCTGGATGTGGATTTCCCGCCCGGCTCCCACCTGCTGCTCGGGGACAACGCCCAGGGCAAGACCAACCTCCTGGAGGCGATTTATCTGCTGGCGACGCTGCGCTCCTTTCGCGGCGTCGGCGGCGCGCAGATGATCCGGCACGGGCAGAAAGGCTATTTCGTGGGCGCCAGCGTCGTTGGCCAGGGCGCGCGGGAAATCAAAATGTATTGGTCGGCCGCGGAAAAGAAACTGAGCCTCGACGGGCAGCCGGTGCGCCAGCTGACCGATTACCTCGGCGTGCTGCGCGTGGTGGTGTTTTGCACGGAGGATGTGCTGCTGGTCAAAGGGCCGGCCCGGATGCGGCGGCGATTCCTCGACCTGCTGCTCTCGCAGACCCACCCGGGTTATCTGCCGCTCTTGCAGCGCTACACCCAGGCGCTTCGCTCGCGCAACGCGCTGCTCAAACAACGCGCGCCGGACGAGGCGGCCCTGGAAAGTTTTTCCAGCGAACTGGTCCGGTTCGGCGAAGAAATCGTCCGCCGGCGCAAAGAACTGGTGCCGCGCCTCTCGCCGCTGGCCCGCCTGGCCTGCCGCCGCATCTCCGAAGACGCCGAGGAGCTTCGCGTGGAATATCAACCCAGCGTGAAGCAGGATTTCGCCGTCGAACTGGCGCAATCCCGTCAACGGGAGCGGGCCTACCGTTCCACCTTGATCGGCCCGCACCGGGACGAGTTGCAACTGCTGTTCGACGAACGCTCCGCCGCGCAGTACGGCAGCGAAGGGCAGAAGCGCACCCTGGCCATCGCCTTGAAAATGGCCCAGGCCGAGTATTTGACCGGTCTCCATGGCGCGCCGCCCATTCTGCTCATTGACGATGTGATGGGCGAGTTGGACGCCCGCCGGCGCCGCGCGTTTCTGCCGCTGCTGGAGCGCACGCGCAAAACCAGCGGCCAGGTGTTCATGACCTGCACGGAACAACACTGGCCGCGCGAACTGGGGGAAAGTCTGGCGGTCTGGGAAGTGGCCAAAGGATCGTTGCACCGGGCCGGGAACTGAACGCAACAAGTGGAAGCAACCCCTCACCCTGACCCTCTCCCCTTGGGAAGGGGAGAGGGAAACCGCGCGGCCGGCGGTCTCAGGTCCTGTGCCACGGATGAGGGGAGAGATTCCCTTTCCATGAACCTCGCTGGCTGCGCAACGATGCGGCAAGCAAGCGGGTGATCGAAGTCGCGAAGCGTTTGGAGTGCGCCGGCTCCAGCCGGCGCTTTCCACGTCATCAATAGCGCCAGCTCGCGTCGGCGCACTCTCCCGACTTGCGGGACTGACGCGTGGGCGAAAGCTCCATCCGGTTCAGGGGAATAATTCGTGAACTTCGATTCATGGAATCTCTCCCCTCATCCGATGAGGGGAGAGGGTCAGGGTGAGGCGCGTTCTCTTCTCCATGATCTCCTATTATCCAGAATGGCAAGGGTCAGAGTGCGGCGGAGAAAGCATCAGCCCGCCTTCTGTGCTTTCGGATAGTTAGGCGAATAAAGCATGCCCTGTGGTCGCGGCGCCAGATCGCCCTCGACGACGAACGGCGCGCCGCGCTCTTCGAGATGTGCGACCAGTCGCTGCCGCCATTCGCGGACAACTTTCTTGCGCTCGCCGGCCAGGTCGTGAAGTTCGCCGGGGTCTTCCTTCAAATCGAACAACTGCTCTTCGCCAAGCTGCGCGTGGTAGATGTATTTGACGCGGCCGTCGGTCAGCGCGCTCCAATTGTTCGACGGGCCGTAACAAATGTGGTGTTCGAGATCCATCCACGGACGCCAGCGGTCCGTCTCGCCCCGCAGCAACGGCAGCAGACTTTTTCCGTCCAGATGGCCGTGGATTTTCTGGCCCGCCACGTCGAGGAAGGTCGGCAGAATGTCGCGGATCTCGACGCACTGGTCGAAAACCCGGCCGCGCTTGAGGCCCAGGTTCGCCGGCGGCCGCACCAGGAACGGCACGCGCGCCGACGCTTCGTAGGCGTAGGACTTGCGCCAAAGATGATGGTCGCCCGTCATATCGCCGTGGTCGGACACGAACAGGATGAACGTGTTTTCCAACTGGCCCCGCTTCTCGAGCGTCGCCAGGATGCGGCCGATCTGCTCGTCAATGAACGAAATCGAGCCGTAGTAGCCGCGCCGCGACTTGCGCGCCTGCTCGACGCCGAGGTCGCCTTCCCACAGTTCGTTTGGGTGCTTCGCGCCGCGCTGCGCATGGCGCTCCGCCCAGTCGCCAACATAAGGCGCGGGCATTTCGTCCTCGCGATATGATTCCATGAAACGCCTGGGCGGATCGTACGGACTGTGCGGGCGCGCGAAGGAAACCTTCATGAAGAACGGCGATGGTTCGCGGTAATTTTCCAAAAAATCCACCGCCGTCTGCGCCGTCCAGCGGGTCGGGTGCAGTTCTTCGGGCAAAACGTAACTGGCGGCGCGGTGGTCGTTCCAGCCGATGCCGGTGTCGTCGGGGGTCGCCCCTTTGGGCGCATGCTGGCGGAACCAGGCGCGGTAATCGCTTTCGAATCCGGGATCCTGCACGCGGCCTGATTCGTCGAGAATCGTGCGATTGAAGCCGTGCAGGTTGCGCTGCGGCGACCAGTGCATCTTGCCAATGCCGAGCGTGTGGTAGCCGGCGTCGCGCAGCGCGCGCGGCAACTCGACGGGGTAACGCTCCGCCACCTTGCCGTAGCCGAGCATCCCGTTCTTCCACGGGCTGAGGCCGGTGAGCAGCGCCGTGCGCGCGGGCGTGCAGGTGGGCGTGCAACTGTAGCCGCAGCGGAAGCGCGCGCCTTCGCGGGCGAGCCGGTCGAGGTTCGGCGTGCGAATGACGCGGTTGCCGTCCGCGCCGAGGCAGTCGCCGCGGTGCTGGTCGGTCATCAGCAGCAAAATGTTGGGGCGCAGCGAGGATTTTGCCGGGTCCGCCGCCGGGAGGGAATCCGGCAGCAACGCCGCGCCGGCGGCGACACTCGCGCCGCAAAGACTGTGTTTGAGAAATTCGCGCCGGTTCATGGTGAATTTACCTTGGGATGATGCGCGGTTCTGCGCTCAAGGCAACAATGTTTGTATTTCTTCCCGCTGCCGCACGGGCACGGGTCGTTGCGTTTTGCGGTCTTCCAGATGTCGGCCCGTTCGTGCTCGGCGATGAGGTCCATGATGGCTGTGGGCGGGCGTCCGGCCTGGATGAGCTGCGCCAACGCCACCATGTACGGCTCGATGTGGTTGAAGAAGCGCTTGTAGCCGGCGCAAAGGTAATTCAGCCCCGGCTCACCGTCAGGCGTGCGGATGAAGCGGTGCTTTGGGCACTCGCCGTTGCAGGCGAAGCGCACTTCGCACTCGCGGCAATATTGGGGCAGCGAATCGAACTTGTCGTTGCCGAATTTCCGCTGCACCGGCGAATTCACCATGTCGCCGAGTGACTGGTTCAACAGGTTGCCAAGCTTGTACTGCGGATAAACGTAGTGGTCGCACGAAAACAGATCGCCGTTATGCTCCACCGCCAGCGCCGCGCCGCAGCGCTCGGCGAACACGCACATGCCCGAACCCAGGCCCATCCAGTTGCCCAGCGCCACGTCGAACAATTGCACGAAAACCTGGCCGACATCCTGCACCACCCACTCCTCGAAAATCTGCACGAGGAACTCGCCGAACTGCTTCGACTCGACGCTCCAGTCCGTGACGGGCGAAGTATCTCCCCTCACCCGCCCTTCGGGCACCCTCTCCCCATCCGATGGGGAGAGGGCGGGGTGAGGGGCGCGTTCGAGCTCGGGCGGCGCGGCGAGGTCGAGGCCCAGCGACCTGGCTGCGGCGTCGGGCCAGCGCTCAACGAGCGGGATGAACTGCAGGTGGCGCGAGCCGATTTCCTTGAGGAAGCGATAGACCTTGAGCGGGTGCTGCGAGTTGGCGCGGTTCACGACGGTCAGCGTGTTGAACTCCGCGGCGTGCTTCTTCAGGCACTCGATGCCACGCATGACCGTATCGAAGGTGGGCCGCTGTTTTTTGTCCACGCGGTAGAAGTCGTGCAGCTCGCGCGGGCCATCAAGGCTGACGCCGACGAGGAATTTGTTCTCCGCCAGGAAGGCGCACCATTCGTCGTCGAGCAACGTGGCGTTGGTTTGAAGCGTGTTGGCGATCTTCTTGCCGTTGGCGTATTGCTGTTGCAACGCGACGGCCTTGCGAAAAAACTCCACGCCCATGAGCGTCGGCTCGCCACCCTGCCAGGCGAACGTGACTTCGGGCGCGTCCTGCGCGGCGATGTATTGGCGGACGTATTCCTCCAGCACGGCGTCGGTCATGCGGAAGTTTTCGTTCGCCGGGTAGAGTTTTTCCTTTTCGAGGTAGAAGCAATACTTGCAGTCGAGGTTGCAGAGCGCCCCCATCGGCTTGGTCATGATGTGAAAAACAGGAACGCGCGAGGCAACCTCTGTGGTGGAAGCACTCATGGCTGACGTCAACGGGCGGGCGGTTTGGCCGACTGAACGCTGACCTGGTCGAGCGTCGAAGTGTTCAAGACCGTTTTGACATGCGACGAAGCGACGAGGCCGATGAACACGCGGTCGCCCAAGGCGAGCGTTTCGGAACCGGTCAGGACCCAGGTTTTGCCGTCCATGGACTCGTAGCCGCTGAACACATTGCCCTGGCGCACCAGTTTCACCCAATAGGGGAGCACGCCCTTGTTGATTCCCTGCTTGTCGGATTTCGTGGGTTCCTCCGTTACCTGCCGGTGCAGGAACTGCACCCCGTCCACCGGCGTCACCGCGACCGTGGCGTGTTTGGAACCGGCCGCCAGCGTCTCGCGGATCATCACGCCGGCCTTGGCGTGATTGTAAGTGTTCTGCACCGCGGTCACCCGCGCCACAATCTGACCGTCGCCGGTGAACGGCTGGAACACGAAATGAAACACGTCGTTCGTCCCCCAGATGTCCTGGCTTCCTTTGACCGTGAAAACCCCGCTGGCAAAGCCCGCATCGCCCGCGACCTCGATGGCGCCGATGTCCTGATGTTTCCACGGCGCCGGCAATGACGCAGGTTCCGCAGCCTGCAGGGACGCGATGGCGGTCAAAGTCAGCAGGAGAAATGCGCCGCAAAGGCCCTCGACATTTGTGCGCGAGGCCGGCGTTAACTGAGCCGAATCACTGTCGCTGGGAATCATCCCTCACACATACCGCAAGGGACGCCACCGGGCAAAACAATTACGTTGGGGCGCTTGAGGTCCTGTTGCCCAAATCTGTTTTTCGGATGGACGAGCTACGCGAGTCCCAAACTTCTTCCTCTGATCCGGAGAAATCGGGGACTCGCGTAGCTCGTCCCTCCGAAAATCGGGCTACGCCCGCGCCTTGGCGGCTTCCTCGTCGGTGTAACTCTTGTTCGCCGGCGTGGACAGCTTGGGATGGGGATCGTTGGTGTCCTTCGCCCAGCGTTTCATTTCGGCAAACAGATGCTCCTTCAACGCCTTGTGCTCGGAGGACTCGGAGAGATTTTTCAACTCGTAAGGGTCTTTCTCCAGGTCGTAGAGCAGTGTCCCGCCGGCTACGTTGGAAATGAGCTTGTGCGCCGGCGTCACCAGCGCGCGCCATTCGCCGCCGGGCGCGTCGTCTTCGTTCACCTCGTCGCTGACGTTTTTGCCCTTCTTTTTTTTGCCTTCGGCCGCCTTGGCCGGATTCCCGCGACCCATCGAGCCTCCAGCGTAAACCGACTCGGCCTTCGGCGCGGGACCGCCCAGCACCGCGCCCGACAAATCCCTGCCAACGCAAGTCGAGGACGGCTTCAATCCGCACAGCGATTGAATGGTGGGCATCACATCAATGCTGCTCGCGAGCGTGGAAATCTTCTGTCCCGATTTGATGCGCGACGGCATCCGTAAGAAGAGTGGAATGTGCAGCGACTCTTCCTGCGGCTTGCCTTTGCGGTAGAGCCCATGCGACCCATGCATGTCGCCGTGGTCGGCGGTGAAAACAAGGAGCGTGTTGTCCGCAAGACCGAGTTCATCGAGCGCGCGCAGCAGGCGGCCCATCTCATGATCGAGCGTTTCGCAAAGTCCGTAGTAGCCGGCGAGTTCCTTTTTCAAGTTTGGCGTGTTGCGCAATTTTTCCGGCACGTTGGGCCGCCACTGCAGCTTCTCCAGCTTCGAGAAACGGTCGAACTCCGCCGGCGGGCGATACGGCGTGTGCGGCGGCCCCCACGAAAGGTAGCAGAAGAACGGCCGGTCCTGATGCTGTTTCATGAAGTTGACGGCGAGGTCGGTCTGGTAAAACGACTCGAACACGTCGGGCTTGAGCAGCTTGCCGTCGTTCGTGAAATATTGCGCACCTTTCGGGTAGTAGTGGCCGCGATTAAAACCCTCGAAGGTCTGGAAACCGCGCCGCCGCCAGCCAGACGGGACGAAGCCGGGCTTCTCCTCGCCGTCCATGTGCCACTTGCCGATGTAATGCGTGGCGTAACCGGCGGCGTGAAACGCCTCCGCGAGGCAACGCTCCCGGGGCGGCAGCATGATGTCGTTGTGCGTCATGCCGTGCTGATGCGAGAAGCGGCTGGTGAGGATGCACGAGCGGTTGGGCGTGCAGACCGGGTTCGCCGCGTGCATCCGCGTGAAGCGCGCGCCCGCCGACGCGAGCCTGTCCATGTTCGGCGTCTGCACCAGCGGGTCGGTCTCGTGGCTGAAGGCGCTGAAGCGCCATTGGTCGGCGAGGACCAGGAGCACATTCGGCGGCCGGCTGGCGGCGCCCGGTTCCGCGACGGCGGCGGCGGCCCTGAGTTGTGGCGCCCACGCCGCTCCCGCCGTCGCGAGGCCGGCGGATTTCAAAAAGCCCCGGCGGTCCATCCGTGACAATTCAGTTTTCATGGCATTTGCCGGCTGCTGAATGGTGCCGATGGAGGGGGTCGAACCCACACACTCTCACGAGTACCAGATTTTGAGTCTAGCGCGTCTGCCAATTCCGCCACATCGGCCTGATTAAGGAGGCAATATAGAAACCGCGCCCGGGGAAGTAAACAGCATTTAACCCGCGCCTCCGTGCGCAGCGCACCTGACACAAATCCGCATCCAGGGCTTGCCGCCCCGTGGCCGCGCGGCATAATGAGCCGCCATGAATTCCACCGCGCCCGGCCAGAAATTCACCGCAACCCAGTGGCTGGTCATCATCATTGCCAGCATCGGCTTCCTGTTCGACACCTACGAACTGCTGATGACACCGCTCGTGGCCGCGCCGGCGATCGCGGAGTTGCTCAAGGTCCCGCAGAACAATCCCATCGTTACCGACTGGGTCGGACGACTGCTGTGGATCTCGGCGCTGTGCGGCGGCGTGTTCGGTCTGCTTGGCGGCTGGCTCGTGGACAAGCTCGGCCGCAAGAAGGTGATGGCGTCGAGCATTTTTCTCTACTCGTTCTCGCCCTTCGCCGCCGCCTACTCGACTTCGCTGCCGATGTTCGTCTTTTTCCGCAGCACAACCTTCATCGGTGTGTGCGTGGAGTTCGTTGCGGCGATCACGTGGCTGGCGGAAGTTTTCCAGGACAAGAAGGAACGAGAGCGCTGGCTGGGCATCACGCAGGCGTTCGCGTCCCTCGGCGGCGTGCTCGTCACCAGCATCAGCATTTGGATCAGTGCGAACATGAAGAGCCTGCCGCACATTGGCCTGCCGCCCGGTCTGGGTTCCACTGATCCCGGCACATGGCGCTACCTGCTGATGACCGGATTGCTGCCGGCGATTCCCATCGCGCTGTTGCTGCCGTTCGTCCCTGAGTCGAAGGTGTGGAAGGAGAAGCGCGCTGCCGGCACGCTGAGACGCCCGAGTTTCGCCGCGCTATTCTCACCGGAATTACGCCGCGTCACGATCGTGACCGCGATTCTTTCGGCCTGCGCATACGGCATCGCGTTCGGCGCGTTGCAGGTCACGGTCGCACGCGTGACGCCTGGATTGCCGGAGTTGAAACCTCAGGCCGTAGCACTCGCGCCGCTCCGCAAAGAAGCCGAGTCGCTGAACAAGCAACTCAACGCCCTGCCCGCCGCCGACCCGGCGCGCGATGACGTGGGCGCGCAGATCAAGAAGAACTTCGTCAAACAAAAGCCCATCAACGACGTCGTGAAGGAAATGAGCGACAAGGTGCAGTTCCGGCAGGAGATGGGCGGATTGCTGGGTCGGATTCTTCTCGCTGCCTTCCTTTTCATTGGCATGAGCCGGGTGAGGCTTCTGAAAATCTTCCAGGTGCCGGCGCTGGTCGTTCTCCCGCTGACCTACTTCATGTTCTTCCAGCAAGGCGGCGAGGTCTTCCTGTGGGCCTATTTCATCTGCGGCCTGCTCACCGTCGCGCAGTTCAGCTACTTCGGTGAGTATCTGCCCAGGGTTTTCCCGCTTCACTTGCGCGGCACCGGCGGCAGTTTCGCCACCAACGTCGGCGGCCGCATGATCGGCACCAGCATGGCCTTCGTGACGACGAACTTCGTCGCTCCGATGCTCGCGGGCAAAGGGCCGCTGCTGCCCGCCCACGTCGCCCAGGCGGCGGGCATTGTGGCCACGAGCATCGCCGTCCTCAGTCTCCTCGTCGGGTTTTTGCTGCCCGAGCCGAAGACCGAAGCGCAGGACTGAAGATTTCCAACCGCGGATTTCGCGGATTGATGCGGATGGCGAAAACCCCGCCAGTTTTATCCGCGTTAATCAGCGAAATCCGCGGTCAAAAGAACAATGCCAACAGCCAAAGCCTCCGTCCTTACTGAGTTCAACTCCCCGCTCGAATTGCGCGAACTGCCGTTGCCCGCCCGGCTCGAACCGGGCGCTGCGCTCGTCCGCACCGAGATGGCCGGCATTTGCGGCACCGACGTGCATTTGTGGAAAGGCCAGCTTCCCATCGCGCTGCCCGTCATCATGGGGCACGAGACCGTCGGGCGCCTCGAACAACTCGGCGAGGGCCTGGAGCGCGACTGGACCGGCCAGCCGTTGGAGCCCGGCGACCGCGTGACGTGGAACTCGGCCATTTCCTGCGGCCAATGTTACTACTGCGCCGAGAAACGCCTGCCCACGCGCTGCCCGCAACGGCGCGCCTACGGCATCGGCTACCGTTGCGACCAGCCGCCGCACCTGCTCGGCGGCTATGCCGAGTTCCATTACCTCCACCCGCGCACGACAATGTTCAAACTCCCCGACGACTTGCCGACCGAATCCGTCATCGGCGCGGGCTGTGGACTGCTCACGGCGATTCACGGCGTCGAACGCACCGGCATCGCGTGGCGCGACAACGTCGTCGTTCAGGGCGCCGGCCCGGTCGGCATTGCCGCGCTGGCGGTGGCGAAGAGCGCGGGCGCGGCGCAGGTGATCGTCATCGGCGGTCCGGGGCACCGCCTCGAAATGGCGAGGCGTTTTGGTGCCGATCAGGTCATCAACATCGAAGAAGTGCGCGAACCGAAGGAACGCCTTGAAGCGGTCCGGCAGCTCACCGGTGGCCACGGCGCCGACGTGGTGCTCGAATGTGTCGGCCTTCCGGGCGCGGTCGTTGAAGGCGTGGAGCTTTGCCGCGACGGCGGGAAATATCTCGTGCTCGGCCATTACTGCGACGCCGGTCCGGTGTCGTTCAATCCGCACGTCATCACGCGCAAGCAGCTCCAGGTCTTCGGCTCCTGGTCGAGCGAGCCGCGCCACTTGAAGCAGGCGATTGAATTTCTTCGGGCAAACCCGGAGCGTTTTCCATTCGCCGCGATGGTGTCGCACCGTTTTCCGCTCGAACGCGCCAATGAAGCGTTGGCGATGACGGCGAACTGGCAATCGGCCAAGAGCGTGCTGGTCCCGGTTTGAGCGGGGACACGCTGAAGTAGTTGTTTGAAAAACACCCGCAGCTGATTCTCTTCTCCTTCTCGTCCTCGTCCTCGTTCTCGTCCTCGAAATCCAAAGAAAAAATCGAGGACGAGGACGAGGACGAGCCGGCACAACGGGTTTTCCACACAGCCTTTGAAGCGTGAACTCCAAACCGGGGACACGCGGAAGCGTGAACTCCGAACCGCGCGGCTTACTTCAACCGCGCGAACAGGTCCATCAGTGCAGCAACAATTTTTCGCGAGGCCTCCGGCTCGACGCGGTTGGTGCCCAGCCAGGTTTCGTAACCGCCCAGTTGATGCTGCTCGGGCGTCGGCAGGTAGCCGTAGCCGCCGTTGGCCAGCTCGATGGTGAAGGAGGGCTGGAAGGGGCTTCTCTTTTTGATTTCCAGACCGCTCTCCGCGAACACCTCGAACGGAATCGCCGCGATGCCAAGGTCGCCGATGCGGAAGGTTTGCAGAACCACGTTGATCTGCGCCGGTGCCTGGCTCATCGAAATGGCCCGGCGCGCGTAGTCCGCCTCGTGCGGCCCTGCGGGTTTGACACCGGGCGGGCGCGTGAGGATTTCTTTCGCACGGGCCAACATTTCCGGCGTCGGATGACGGACGGCCAAAGAAAGCTCGGTCTGCTGCGCCCCCAGCGGCACCCAATCCTGGTGTTTGAGGGTTTGATAAATCCGGAAAACCTCGGCGGCCACGTCGCCGGCCACCCGCCGCATTTTTTCGTAGGGCGCCATTTTCTCGCTCGGGCCGCGGAAGTTGATGTTGTTCACGTCGCCGCTGGTGCCATTGGCCATGATGCCGACGAAGGGCGGGTCCTGCCGGTCCGCGCGAAGCAGTTGCTGAATGCGGTCGGCGAACACGGCGAAGTAATCGGCGGAAATGTGATTGTTGCCCACGCCGCCGACGTAGTGGAGCGAATAGTCGGCCAGCAGTGCGATGGGCCGTCCGTTGGTCGCCTGGACGGAGAGGAAAAAGATTTCCGGGTCGGTGGGGCCTGCGGGTTCCAGCAGGTTGGGATTGGCGATGCCAGGATTCATCACCACCTGGTCCTGGCCGCCGAACGGATTGGGCATGGGCGTGCCGGGTTTCATTTTCCAGCGGCGATTGAACACGTGGCGCGGCTCGCGTCCGGCGCCCCAGCCGATACGAGCGGGTTCCAGATTGTTAAGGGCGCGGCGCACCCCGTCGGCGATGCGCACGGCGAGGAAGCGCTGGTAATCGTCCAGCGGCGGCCCGAAAATAAAGGGATCCGTGCCGCGCGCGCTGGGTCCGGAATGGGTGTGGGTGGCGGACATCAGCAGGTTCTCGCGCGGCAGGCCGGTGGCCTCGTGGACGAGCCGTTTGGCCTCGTCGAAGACCTCGCGGTTGATGGAGACGCTGTCGCAGACAGCGAACACCAGCCGCGTCTGGCCGTCGTCCAGCGCCAGGCAGCGGGCGTGCAACTCGTCGTGAATGTGCGTCGAGGCGGGCGTGTTCCATCCGCCAATGATGAGCGCGCCCAACGGCGGCGTAATGTTGCTGGTCGCCGCGCCCGCCCGAAAGACGCGCGGTTTGTTCGCCTCGGCAGCGCGGCCAGTGTTGAAAGGCGCACCGAGGAGGACCGCGCCAAGGAGAAGAAGTGGACGCATCATTTTCATTTTTTCTTTTGCTGGCCCCGCCGCGGCGGCGGATTGCCGGATTTCGCGCCTTCGGCGTCGATTTCGGCGTGGAGCTTTTTCATCACGGCGGCCATTTGTTTGACGCGCCCGGTTGCTCGGCTGCGAGGTTCTTCGCCTCGCCGAGGTCGTCGGCCACGTTGTAGAGTTCGAACTGGTCGAGGTGCGGGGTCTTGATCGTCGGGTGGGCGAAACAACTCAAGTCGCCGCCGCCCAGATCGTCGCAAAGCAGGACGACGAAGTTGGGTTTGGATTTCGCCGGGGCGGCCTGAACTGTGAAGGTTGCCCAGCTGGGCACTAGCGAGAGAAGCAACAGGAGTGCGGATGTTTTGAGTTTCATCATGCGCCCTTTTAGGGGGCTATTTCGGAACCGGCAACGGCACAAAGTCGCGTTGCAAAATCATCCACTCCTGGAGCGCGGCTTTGAGTTCCCGTTCGACAGCGGCGGATTCCTTGGTGCCGGCCAGGTTGTTGAACTCGCGCGGGTCGGCGCCCAGGTCGAACATCTCGAACATCGGGCGCGTCGCCGAGAAATAAACGCCATCCAATTCAGCCGGGAGCTTGCCGTCCTGATGCATCTGCTGAAGCTCCTTCCAGAACGCGTCGCCGGCGAAGTCCACCGGTTGGTAGGGCAACTGCCAAAGCGCGTTGTAGATGAGCTTGTGCGTGCGGGTCACCACCACGCGCCCCAAATCGAACGGCGACGTGCCCATCGGCAGACCTGACCCGTGCGCACCGCGCTCGGCAAAGATGAACTTGCGTCCTGTGAACGGCTCGCCGCGCAGCAGTTTGATAAAACTTTTCCCCGTCATCTCCGGCGGCACGGGAACGCCCGCGGCTTCGAGGAAGGTCGGTGCGAGGTCTTCGCCGCTGATGAGTTCGGCCGTGCTCGTGCCCGGCTTCACCTGGCCCGGCCAGCGCACGAGCAACGGCACGTGGATGCCGTATTCGTGGAGTGTCCCTTTGCCGAGGAATTGCGAGCACCCGTTGTCGCCCATGAATGCGACGAGGGTGCTTTCCGCGAGACCGCGCCGCTCCAGCTCCGCCATGATTTTCCCGAAGAGTTCGTCGAGCCGCGTGATTTCGCCGTAGTAACGGGCGAAGTCGTCGCGCACCAGTTTTGTGTCGGGATAATGCGCTGGCAGCGTGAGCTTCGCCGGGTCGTAGGAGGCGGAATATTCATTGCGGTCCAGCGGCCGGTGCGGGTCGTTGAAGCACAGTTGCAGGAACCAGGGTTTGTCCTTCGCCAGTCCAAGGAATTCCTGCAATTCCTCGAAAGCCCTGGCCTGGCTGGAGGAGCGCACATAATCGAGCCGGTCGGGAAACGTTCGCAGATGATATTTCTCGAACACCGCCCGGGTTTCTTCGGGCTGGCCATTCGAGCCGTCGAGGTGATAGGTCCGCCCGCAGACGCCGGTAAACCAACCCGCCGCGCGCAACGCCTCCGGATAAATCTTCACGTCGCGCGCCAGCGGCGCGGAGAAGCGCGTCATGCCGATGGCGACCGGCGAGCGGCCCGTCATGATCGCCGCGCGCGAGGGCACGCATTGCGGGCAGGCGACGTAGGCGCGGTCGAAACGCATCCCCTGCGCGGCGAACTTGTCGAGGTTGGGTGTGCGAATGTCCTTGTTCCCGTAACACCCGACGTGCGGCACGCTGTGGTCGTCGGAAAGGATAAGGAGAATGTTTGAACGACTGGCCGCCTGCAACCCGGCTGCGAAAACGCTCAGAAAGCAAAGCAGGAACAGGCGCTTGAGCGGCAGTCGGCTCAGGCCCCGGTTGGCAAGCGGGTTCATGCCTCCACTTTGCCCCAAAGGACGGGCCCTTGGCAATAACGCTGATCAGCGAAGCACCAAGCTCCAACCTCCAAGCACCAGAGAAACTGCAAACCTCAAACACCAAACAACGCGTCGGGCGCCCCTTGAGGCTTGGTATTTGGTGTTTCTCTGGAGGTTGGAGCTTGGAATTTGGAGCTTTTCAACCCCATGCGTCGGACTTCCTGAAAATTGCGCTCCCGCTGCGCGCCTGTCGCTACTCGTCCGCGCCGGTGCGCGGCGTTTGGGGATTACCGCGGGTGAACTCCGTGTTGGCTACATAATACTCAATGTAACCGAGGTGCATTTCGTCGTAGGTCTGCGGGCCCCAGTGCACGAGCTTCGAGGGATCGGGGTTGGCCGGGTTGTTGGCGCTGTTATCGAACCACGCGCTGAACGTGATGGTCGTGCCGCGCGGCAGCGTGAGCGGCTCGGCCAATTGGTACTGAAGCTGCCAGTTGAAATCGTAGCGCGGCACGTCGAGCAGCAGTTTCTTCGTGCCGTCGGGCAGTGTCGCCTCGTAGCGCGCCGCCTTGCCGCGCAAATGCATGTGCGGCATGAAACCCAGCACCGTCGTGTCGTACGGCAGGGTGACACTCGCCATCTCGCGGTGGTCGGGCGCGCCGGGCGGGATGCGGAGCAGCGGATTGGCGATGCCCGCGACGTGCAGCGTGTGGCGCGGCGGTTCCTTGGCGAAGACGAGGCCGAGTTGGAGCCGGTCGGTCGTCGCTTGTCCATTGGGTGTGTAGTGAATCTGGAAAATCACCGTCGCGCCGGCGGCGAGTTTTTTCGCGAAGCCTTCGCGAAAGATCGAGTAACTGTTGCCTGGCACGTAGGCGGCGAAGAAACCTTCGCGCTCGTCCGCTCCTTCGCCGCCGCGGCCGGCGGGAAGTATCGTGCCCTTCTCCCGGACTTTGATAATGACGTGGTGGACGACTTCGCGGGCGGTGGGCCGGACCTCGAAAGCCTGCACCCACTTGTCCTCGCTCAACGTGGTTTCCACCGTGAGAAACTGGTAGGGCATCACACCCTCGGCCTTGATGGGCACGGCGCGCGGAAGCTGAACCACCAAATCGGGTTTGCCGATCTGCCAGTCCGTCGGAAACACGCGCGCGAGCGGCGCGTCGGCGGGCTTGCCCACCGGTTTGTCACTCGCGAGCCACGCCAGCAGGTCGGCCTTGTCCTGCGCGGCGAGGGAACGGTCGTTGATCCACGGCGTGTGCGCCCCGTCCGGCGTCGGCGCGGCGAACCACGGCGGCATCGCGGCGCGGTTCACTTGCTTGCTCATCATGCCGGCGTGCGACTTCACGTCCTCGTACGTTTCCAAGCTGAACGGCGCGACGCCGCCCGCGTGGTGACATTCGAGGCAATTCTGCTGGAGGATGCGCGAAATGCGGTTGTGATAATTGATGTCTTTCGTCAGCGTGGCGGCCGGTTTCACGTCGAGCGCGCAACCGGGTGCCAGGGTGGCGGCGATCCGGGGCGCCTGGCCGGCGAGCACGGCGACGAGCGCATCTTTCAGGTAGTTGCGGCGCGGGGCGTCGAGCGCGTAGCCCAGGCCGTACTGGTCGTCCACCGCGCCGCGGAAAACAAGCGTACGCGCGGCGTCGAGCACGAACATCTCGGCGGTCGTCTGCGCGCCCAAGGCGCGGGCGAGGACGCCGTTCTTGTCGTGAATGTAGGGGCCGGTGAAGCCGTGTTCCTTGATGTCGGCCCGGAGGCCGGCCGGCGCATCGCTGGCGATCGGGTTGACGAACAGAAACTTGACGCCTTTGGCCGCGAATTCCTTTTCCAACCGCGCGAGGGACGGCGCATATTTCTTCGTGACCGGACAACTGGTGGAGGTAAACGCGATGACGAGCGCGCGGGCGGACTTGAAATCGGACAACTTGCCGGTCTTGCCATGGATGTCCGTGAACTTCACGTCAGGCACAAGGCGGCCCACACCCGCATCGGCGGGCTTGACCGCCTTCGGCCCCTGGCGCGGGGATTCTTCCGCGGCCGTGGACGGCGAACTTTCCGGCTGGCCGGGCAACGACTGGAAGCCGCCCACAATGCCGCCCGCGCGCGCTCCGCCGAGACGACCGGCGACCGTGCGGAGTTCGTCGGGCGTGATGACGCCGTCGCCGTTGCGGTCGAGGCGCGAGAACCATTCCGGGTTGCCGGCTTCCTCGCGGGTGATTTTGCCGTCGCCGTCCTTGTCGAGCCACTGGAAAATATTCTCGAGGCCAGGGCTGCGCTGGGGGGCATCGGCGGCGAAAACGTAAAAGCCGGCCAGCGTTGTGGCGAACAGGATTGGAAGTCGCAATCTCATGGTTGGGATGACGTTTATGTGTGGGTTACGGATACGTGTGCTGGGGCGAACGCCCCCGGGTCAAAGGGTAAGGCTCCCGACGCCGGCTGTTCAACTCAGAATATCCTTCACCACGTTGCCGCTCACGTCGGTGAGGCGGAAGTCGCGGCCGGCGTATTTGTAAGTCAGCTTCTCGTGGTCGAGGCCCAGGAGGTGGAGCATCGTCGCGTGCCAGTCGTGGATATGGACTTTGTTCTCGATGGCTTCGGCGCCGTACTCGTCGGTCTGGCCGTAGGCGAGACCGCCTTTGACGCCGCCGCCGGCCATCCAGATCGAGTAGCCTTTGTTGTTGTGGTCGCGGCCATCGTTGCCGTTTTGCGAGTAAGGCGTGCGGCCGAATTCGCCGCCCCAGACGACCAGTGTGTCCTTGAGCAGGCCGCGTTGCTTGAGATCGGTGAGGAGCGCGGCGATGGGCTGGTCCACGGATCTGGCGTTGCGCTCGTGATCGTTCTTCAGATTGCGGTGCTGGTCCCAGCCGCCGCTGCCGACCTCGACAAAGCGCACGCCCGCCTCGATGAAACGGCGCGCGAGCAGGCATTGGCGGGCGAAGTTGCCGGTCGGGCCGCTGAGGCCGTACATCGTTTTCGTCGCCTCGGATTCCTTGGAGAGGTCCATCACGTCGGGCACCGCGCTTTGCATGCGGAAGGCGAGTTCGTAGGACTCAATGACGCCCTCGACCTGCGGATTGAACTGGTCGCGCGCGAGCCGCTCGCGATTGAGCGCCTGGATGAAATCAATCTGCGCGCGCTGGCCTTCAGGCGAGAGCTTCGAATTGGAAATGTTCGGCAACTTGGCTTCCGGAGTTGGACCAATGGGGCGCCCGCCGGGGCCGCCTTCCGAGCCGATGCGCGTGCCCTGATAAATCGCGGGGAGGAACGCGCTGCCGTAGTTTTGCGAGCCGCCGTTGTTGAGCGGTGGGTTGAGCGTGATGAAGCCGGGCAGGTTTTCGTTTTCGGTGCCGAGGCCGTAAAGCGTCCACGCGCCGAGCGAGGGCCGCACGAACTGGAAGCTGCCGGTGTGCATCTGCAAATAAGCCTGCGGATGCGCCGGCAAATCGGTCTTCATGCTGCGGATGACGCAGAGGTCGTCAACATGCTTGGCGACTTCGGGAAACAATTCGGAAACCCACAGGCCACTCTTGCCATGCTGTGAGAATTTCCACGGCGAGCCGAGCAACGTGGCGCTGCCACCGCGGCCTCTGTTGGTTGTGGACTTGCCGGTGTCGGCCTGGAGCTTGGGCTTGTAGTCGAAGGTGTCCACGTGCGACGGCCCGCCGCTCATGCACAGGAAGATGACGCGTTTGGCACGCGCGGGCAGGCCCGGGGTCCTGGGCGCGAGTGGACCGGCGGCTTTCGCGGCAGTTTCCTTGGCGGCGACTTGCGAGGCGAGGCCGGCAAACGCCATGTAGCCGAAGCCGCTCCACATGGTTTTGAGCATTTCGCGCCGGGTGAAGTTGGAATGCGGAGTGCGGAGTGCGGAGTGCGGAATGGCGGACTCCAACTGCTGTAGCCCCGAGGCGAATTGAGCTTTCGTTTGCATAGGATTAGTTCCTTTTTTAGTTGAGATAGCGAAACTCCGCGCTGCCGAGCAACGCCTGGCAGAAGGCCACCAGTCCTGCGCGGCCAAGCTGGTCCTGGTTGCCAAAGTTCTTCGCCTCGGCGGCGTTGAACTTCGCGAAGAAATCGGTCGTCGCTTTCAATTCCCCTTGGGTGGGCGGACGGGAATACGCGGTGGAAAAGGCGGCCTTGCCCAGTTCGGCGCCGCGCAGTTTTTTGGCGAGCAGCCGGTCGGCCATGGCCTCGCTGAGTTTTTGCACCGTGGCGTTGTTCATCAAGTAGAGCGCCTGGGACGGCACCGTGGTGTCCTCGCGGTCGCCGACGACGAGGCTCGATTCGGCGAAATCAAAAGTGGCCAGCGCCTCGGGCGCCTGGTCGCGGACGATGGGCAGATACACCGAGCGGTAGGTCGGATCCGGCGGGGGTGCGCCTGCGCCCATGCTGCGCATGCCGGGTCGCCCGCCGCCGCCCTGCGGGCGAAGGGCCAGCAGCACCGATCCCTCAACTTTTGCGACGGGCGAGGCTTGCGGCGGGGCCAGATCGAGCTTGCCGGCGATGGAAAGCATCGCGTCGCGGATGGATTCGGCGTCGAGGCGGCGCTTACTCATCCGCCAATGCCAGGCGTTGTCGGGGTCAACAGCGTAACTGGCCTCGCTATAATCTGAGGCGAGTTGATACGTGCGGCTGAGGACCATCTCGCGCACGAGCTTCTTCACCGACCAGCCGTTGTCCATGAACTTCACCGCGAGGGTGTCGAGCAATTTCTGGTCGGTCGGGGCCTGGCCGGTGGTGCCGAAATTGTCGGGCGTGGGAACGATGCCCTTGTCGAAGAGATGGAGCCAGACGCGGTTGGCCATGACGCGCGCGGTGAGGGGATTGTCGCGCGAGGCGATCCAGTTGGCGAGTTCGAGGCGGCCGCTGCCGTTGCTGATTTTTGCGGGTTCCTTCCTGCTGAGCACCTGCACGAAGCCGCGCGGGACGGTATCCAGCGGCTTGTCCATTTCACCGCGCTGGAGCAGCGCTGTGTCGCGCGTGTAGGTTTTTTCCTGCACGCCCATCGCGAGATGCTTGTTGGGCTTGCCCGTCTCATCGTAGCGGTCGAGCAGCTTTTCGAGAATCGCAATCTGGATGGTCGCACCCTGGACGCGCGGATTGCCGAAGCTGCGTTCGCCCTTGGCGCGCGCTTCCTCAAGCGCGTCGTCGCGCTGCTTCTCGAACTGCGCGAGCCGACGTTCCATCCCTTCGATCTCTTGCGGCGAGAACGCCAGCGCGGGGGCCACCTTCGCGGTTTCGGGCAGCGCGATGAGCGGCGCGACCTGGTTGTTCTGGATGTACCGCGGCGTGCCAAAACGCGTCTCGGTGCTCAAGAAAATCCCCGCCAGCGCGTAATAATCGGCCTGCGGAACCGGATCGAACTTGTGGTCGTGGCAGCGCGCGCAGGCGACGGTGAGGCCGAGCATGCCCTGCGACACGGCGTCAATTTGCTCGTCCGCCACGTCGAGCGCGAACTGGCGCGAGTCGCGCGTATTGTGCGATTTCGGCCCGATGGCGAGGAAGCCGGTGGCCACCAGGTGCTCGGCCCACTGGGTGTCGTCTTTGATCGGCAACAAATCGCCGGCGATCTGCTCCTTGAGGAAGCGATCGTAGGGTTTGTCGTCGTTGAACGCCTTGATGACGTAGTCGCGATAACGCCAGGCGTGCGGATAGGCGATGTTGATTTCCTTGCCGCTGGACTCGGCGTAACGCGCCACATCCAGCCAGTGCCGGCTCCAGCGCTCGCCGTATTGCGGCGACGCGAGCAGTTTGTCCACGACCTTCTCGAACGCTTTCGGATTTTTGTCCTTCGCGAACGTTTCGACTTCCTCCGGCGATGGCGGCAGGCCGATGAGGTCAAAATAAACACGGCGCAGCAAGGTGCGCGCGTCCGCGTCGCCGACCGGCTTCAACTCGTGCTGCTCCAGTCCGGCGAGCACAAACCGGTCAATGTCGCTCTTCGCCCAGGCCGTGTCCTTGACGGCGGGGGGCGCGGACTTTTGCGGCGGTTGAAAGGACCAGTGCTCGCGGCCTTTCTCCATGTCCCAGGTTTTCTTCGCCACAACCTTGCCGTCGCGCGGATCGGGCGCGCCCATCTTCACCCATTGCTCGAAGTTGGCGATGACTTCATCCGGCAACTTGGCGCCGTCTTTCTTGGGCGGCATCTGCAATTCGGAATCGGTGTAACGAATCGCCTTGATGAGCAAACTGCCCTCGACATCGCCCGGCACGACCGCGTGGCCGGAATCGCCGCTGCTGCGGATGCCTTCGCGCGTGTCCACCAGCAGGCTGCCCTTGAGCTTCTCGGCGTCGGCGGAGTGGCATTTGTAACAATGGTCGGCCAGCACCGGGCGGATTTTCTTCTCGAAAAAGTCTATCTCCTGTGGCGTAGGCGGTTTCTCGGCGGCCTTGCTGGCGGCGACCGCGGCGGCGGGCTTGGGCGCAGGACTGTTCGGCTGGTTCTGCCGGGCGGAGAGCGCGATGATGACCAGGTATTCCTCACGAGTCAGCTTGTCGTCCCCATTTTTATCTAGCACTCCGAAAAGGGAGTCGGCCCGGTCGGGCTCATCCTTCAACCGGGCGGAATACTCGGTGATTTTGAGAAACTCCTTCCGGTCAAGCTTCCCATCGTGGTTCGCGTCGAGCACCTGAAAGAAGTCCGCCTGCCGTTTCTGGATGTCGGCGGGCGCGGGCGCCTGGGTGGCCGCCAGCGCTGCTGTCCCAACGAGACTCGTGACCAATGTGAAGGCGAGAACCAGCCCCCAATGGCGAAGCTGAGTGAGGTGGATGCGTTGCGTTGTTTTCATATCGCGCTATGAACTTGTCTATCAGAGAGTATGACGCCACAGAGAGCCAGGCAGTTACAAGGATCTGGCGAATTGCCGTTGTCGCGGGAAATCATGGCGTGGCGGTGGCGCGCGGCACGTGAGCGTAACCGGGCGGCGGCCCGGCGGGTGAAGGGTTGATCTGGATGTCCAGCGGCTTTCCGCCGTGAACCAATCGCCACCCTCCCGGCGACTGGACAACGAAACATGCGCTGCCGTCGCCGGCCACCAGCAGGCCCTGCGGTTCGGCGCGGGACGCCGATGGTAGCGACCGGGACGGTCGCGCTCCCATTTCCAACTGCAACGTTACGGTTCAATGTGATTTCTCCACGGTCTTGAACGGCGGACTTTTCAGGTGTTCGTTGAACCACGTCAGTTCGAGTTTCGTCGCTTCTTCAAAAGCCTCCCGGTAGATGCCGTAATGCGTGATGCCCTTGATGACGTTGTAGGCGCCCGGCACACCCTTGGCCTTCAGAATCCCGGCGACCTTCTCGCCGTTCTGGTGGCGGTCCATCAATTCCTCGTTCTCGGCGTCAATGATGAGGGTCGGCACTTTGATTTTTTCGGCGGCTTCGATGGCGCTGTAGCCGATGCTCTTGGCCGGGTTCACACGCATTTGAGCGTAGGCCGCCATCGTGCCGGTCATCTTGCCGGTCTCGAACGGCACCGGCTCCGTCTCGCCGCGCGCCTGCTTCGTCGAGAGCGCGTAGGCTTGCGCCACCGCCGCCGGCGTGCGCCCGCCGCCCATGCCGGGCACTTGCGCGGCAACGCATTTCACGCGCGGGTCATTGCCGGCGACCCAGGTGACCAGCCCGCCTCCGTAACTGGTCCCGAGAATGCCGATGCGTTCGGCGTCCACGTTCGGTTCGCCGGCGATGAAACTGATCGCGTTGCGAATGTCCCCGGTCTGGTCGGCGAAATCCATCTGCCAGCGAATGGCGCGGGCTTTCACGGTGACTTCATTTTTCGCGTCGGGTTTGGGCATTTTTTCGAGCACCATCAATTTGCTGTCGCTCTCACCCCAGCCGCGGTAGTCGAACGCGAGGAACACGTAGCCGTTGGTGGCGAAGATGGGGCCGAGCCGTTCGGGGGGGCCTTTACGCGTGCCGCCGGTGCCGTTGCAAAAGACGACGACGGGCAGCTTCTCACCGGCTTTAAGATTTGCGGGCAAATAGAGGTCGCCCACCATCCGCGTGCCGTCGCTCCAGATGGTGACAGCGCGTTTCTCGACCCCCGCGGGCAGGGGCAACGCCGGTGGGTTCTGCTGGGCCTGGAGCGCGAAGGCGGCCAGAAGAGAAGCCGTTATCGAAAAATGTTTCGGTGTTCGGAGTGGCATTCCGCAGGCGAGACGACTGTGGTGATGAAGAGTCATGGTCATAATCTAACCCGCAGCCGGCGCCTACCGCCTGGCCGGCAGGTCGGCGCGCGTCAGCGGGAAATGTTCGCCCCAAAAAAGCACGAGCGATTGCCGCTGCGCCAGCGCCTTGCCGCCGTTGCCGGTGAACAATGGCGTCATCCGGTTGCCGCCGCCTTCGTGGGTCATTTCGTACTCGTGGCGCGGCAACAGCAGCCCCGGACCGAGTTCCTCCAACACGGCCTTCACCGAACGCGCGCCCTGGAACTGGCCCGTGGACATGCGCACGTCGGGCCAGAAACCGAGTGCCACGCCGCGACGCAACCACTCGCCCGCCGGCACGTGGTTTTCGCCGCCTTGCAGGAAGACCAGACCGCCGACGCGGAAGAGATACACGACGGTTTCGGAGTCCGCGTTCGAATCGGTTTCGTTCGGATAGCCAATGCGCTGGCCGTCGGGGCCGGTCTGGTTGCGCGAATATTGACTGCCGTCAAAAGCGAAAAACTCCACCGGCCCGAGGCGTTGCGGCTGTGTGTAGTCGGGCACCGTGAGTTGCGGCGCGAGGTCCGGCCATAGTGTCTTGAGCTGCGCCGGGCCAACGACCGTCTTGCCGCGCGCGAGCAATCGCTTCGACAACGAGTAATCCGCGTGGTCGTGGTGGCGGTGGGTGATGAGGCTCACGTCCACCTGGCGCGCCAGGCGGTCGCGCTGCGCGGGGGTCATATAGAACCCCGTCCGTCGCGCGTCCCGCAGCTCGGGTTCGCCGCCGTTGTTGATCGGGCCTTGCGCGAAATCCACCGCCACAACGCCCGCCGCGCTTTTGAGCAGGGTGGAGGAGGAATAAAACTTGAAGACGTGCACGCCCTCGTTGACGACGGTGCGTTCGAGCGCGTCCAACCCGCGGTCCACCTGGCGGCGGTAAAACTCCGCGAGCGGTTTCAAGCGCGCCCGCTCTTCGTCCGTCATCGCGTCGGTCACCCGGACGTTCACGAGGCGGTCGAGCGAAGCGGCGATGTGGGCGCGCGCCTCGGCGGCCTGCCATGACGGTGGGTGGGCGGCCAGCGCGCGATCCACTTCGTCGAGCGTCATCGAGTCCGAAAGCGCGGCGGCGTGGTGGGTGGCACAGCAGGCCAGGAAAAGCACAACACCCCGGCCGCACGAGACAAATAGAGGAAATGGCGGCCTCATGGTTTCAAATCAATCCTTCGAGGCACCCTTGCCTTTGCCCTTCTTGGCACTCTTGGCGGGCGCGTCATCTGGACCAGGCGCGTCATTTTTCTGAGGCGCGCCCGGCGTGCTGCGGCCGTCACGTTTGTATTTCTCCAAAAGCGTTTTCAACTCGCTGACCGTGTCGGGATGCTCGGCGTAGAGGTTGCGGCGTTCGGACAAATCCTGGCGCACGTCGAAGAGTTCGCCGGGAAGGTTGTGCGGCGTGTAGCCGCGCTCCTGCTTGAACCAGGGCGGCTCGCCGCGCGGGCCGTTGTCGTCGCCGGTGGGGCCGTCAATCAACACCCAGTCGCCCCGGCGGATGGCGAACCGGCCGGAGGCGGCATGATGAACGGTCGCTTCACGGATGGGCTTGTCGAGTTTCTGTCCCAACAGCGCCGGGAGGAGGTTGTAGCTGTCCACGCCGGCCGCGTCGGGCAGTTTGGCGCCGAGCACTGCGGCCACGGTGGCCATGAAGTCCACGTGGCAGATGGTTTCGCTGTTCACGGTCCCGGGTCTGATTTTGCCCGGCCAGCGCGCAAAGAACGGCACGCGGTGGCCGCCTTCCCACGCGTCGCGTTTGGCCCCGCGCAAACCGTCCATGCTGAAGTGACGATATTGCTGCGCGCGGTCGTAGGCGCCGGGGTTCACTTCGCCGGTGATTTCCGGACCGTTATCGCTGGTAAAGATGACAAGCGTGTTGTCCGCGAGACCGGCGCGTTTGAGGGCTTCGAGCACCTGGCCGACGGACCAGTCGGTTTGAAACACGTAATCGCCGAAGTCGCCGGCCTTGCTTTTGCCTTTGAACTCCGGCGCCGGCACGACGGGGTAATGCGGCGAGGTGAGCGTGAAGTAGAGAAAAAACGGCTGCGATTTTTTCGCGGCATCCTCAACGTAGCGAACGGCGCGGCGGGTGATCTCGGGCAGGATGTTCACCAGCTTCCACCCGGGGACCATCGGGCCGGGCCGGTTGAACAGCTCCTCACGCCCGGCATCGGGCACGCTGGGAATGCCGACGGTGCGGTCGTTCTCAATGAAGCAATAGGGAGGGTAATTCGGCAGGTCCACGCCGAAATAGTAATCGAAGCCGCGCGTGACCGGCCCTTCGCCGATGGATTTGGAGAAGTCCACATTGCTGAGGCGATCAGGTCCGCTGGCGGGAGGCTGGCCGTCCTTCGTCGGCCATTGCCAGCCAAGGTGCCACTTGCCGATGCACGCGGTGGCGTAACCCTGCTGCTTGAGCAGCGAGGCGACGGTGAGCCGATCCGCCGCGATGAGCGTCTCGCCCCACGGCCCGAGCACGCCGCGCGGGAGCCGCGAGCGCCACGAATAGCGGCCCGTGAGAATCGCGTAGCGCGTCGGCGTGCAGACGGAGGTGGGCGCGTGCGAGTCGGTGAAGCGCATCCCTTCCAAGGCCAGCCGGTCGAGGTTGGGCGTGGGGATCTTTGAGTCCTTCTTGTAGCAGCCGAGGTCGCCGTAACCGAGGTCATCGGCGAGGATGAAAAGGAAATTGGGCTTGTCCGCGGCGAACACGGCGGGCGCCGCGAGGCAGAGGGCCGCGAGTGAGGTGAGAAACGTTCGTTTCACAGGTTGATGGGTTTTCGGTTGGAACAGTCTGACTCTTGTGGCGGGCCAGTCAATCTTCAGATTGCTGCCACGCGAAGGCGCATCTCAGTTTATTGCAACGCAGAAACAGGTCTCTCATTAACACCCAGCTTTAGTTGGGTGTGAGGCCTGCGAAACAGAGCTTAACCGCTTTAGCGGTTTCCAGGCCGCAAAACCGCTAAAGCGGTTGGGTCATCGGGCGGCGCTTGTCACCCAACTAAAGTTGGGTGTTAATCAGAGGCCCAGATCGGTTGCAAGAAACTGAGACGCGCCCCCACCCCGCGAAAGCGCCGGTTGCCCGCCGGACACTTGGTTTTATTTTGATTTCACGACCTGGGCGACGACGCTGTTTTTTCCCTTCAGCACAGAAATGTCCACGCTGCCTTGCGCGTCAACGCTGAGGGTGGCGGCCCTGGACCGGGCGGAGTCCACGCGCCAACCCTCCGGCAGGCGCAGGCGCAACCAAGCGCGCGAAGGCGGATGGCGCGTCGGCAGGTCCAGGTCAACCAGCACGCGGCCGGCGCTCAACTCCGAGCGCACCAAAACGGACACCTGCCCGAAGGCCGTGGGTGCGCGCTCGACCTTGAGGGTCTTGCCATCTTCCAGCCAGCGGCGCGAGGCGCCGTATAACAGGCGCAAAGTTTCCGGCCGGCCATCGTTGTCGAGATCGAAGTCCTGCACCAGCAGGTGGCGGAGCATGGAGAGAAAGTGCGCGTTGGCCGCGCTGTTGGGCGGGCAGTAGAAAAAGCGCCCGCCCTCGTCCACCGGCGTGAGCGTGCAGCCTTCGCCGCAGACGAACGTGTTGCGGGTGAAGCCTTGCGCGAGCATGCCGTAGAAACTCACCAGCGCGCGTTCGGGGTCGTCGCGACGCAACGTGTCAAGAGCGTAGCGCGTGCCGTAGAGCGGGTTGACGCGATGTTCGCTCGACCAGAAGTTGAATTCCGAGCCGCCCGAGCGCACCATGCCCATGCACAACCCGCCGTGCTGTTCCTGGTAGCGCGGGATCCATGTCTCCTCCTCGCTGCCGGGCGGAAAAATCCCGCTGCCGATGGTGTAACCGATGATGATGTTCCAATAACTCCCGATGCGCACGTCGCAGATGGGATCGTGCGGCGGTTCGTCGGCGTAAAGCGCCACCGGGATGAACGGCGGCGAGGTGTCGCGGCGCACGCTCTTTTCGATGGCGGTGAGGACGGCCTTTTTGAAATCGGCGGCGATGCCGGCGTAGTGATCGGCTTCGGCGCGCTCGCCCGTTTCGTCCAGCACGGCGCTCAGGTCGCGCAGCGCGCGCCAGGCCTTCGCGTTGGCGTTGAGGCTCTGAACCGGCGTGCTGATGTCGCCGCAATATTGCTCTTTGGGAAACAGGCCGTGGTCGCCGGTGCGATTCTCGGTGAGCCGTTTGGCTTCTCTTTCCCAACGCGGGCGCAGCTCCCGGACGACCGCGGCGTCGCGGGTCTGCCAGTAATAGCGGCAAAGGTCATTCAACTTGAAACCGGCTTGATGGAACTCCAGTCCTTTGCGCGTGAAATCCAGCAGCGGAACGAGCAGACGGCGCATATCGCGCTCGTAACCCCACCACATCATCGCCAGCGCCGCGTCGCTGCCCTCGGATTCGTAAAGTTTATCATACTGGTTGCCGGCGCTGTAGTGGATGCGGTCGCCGTTGATCAGCTCGAAATTTTGGATGAGAAGATGCCGCCAGGCGTCGTTCACGTACGGCTCCGGCGTCTCGACGTTCATGCCTTGGGCCAGAATCTGGCGCCACGTTCGCGCGCAGGTTTCGCGCTGCGCGTCGTAAGTTGAAGCGGTGAAATTGAAGATGCCCGCCGCGTCGAGCGGTTTGGTGGCCACGGCGAGCGTGGCAACACTCTTGTCCGTCAACCGGGTGGTGGCGCGCTGGCGTTCCCATTTCCAGGCCTTGTCAAACCAGGCGAGTACCCGGCCCTGGTCGTCGGTGACTTTGCCGTTGGCAAACTTGACCGGCGAGAGGGAGTCCAGTTGCACCGCGACGAATCCCTTCGAGCCTTGTGCGAGGGAAAATTTCACCAGCGCCACGCCGTTTTCCGCGAGCGCGGGATCGCTGCTGGCGAAAGCTTCGAGCCGGTAAATCTCCGGCGCGCGGTCCACGCGCTTCTGGTTCAGCGGCACGTTGCCCTCGGCTTGCGCGGGCGAGCCGTGCAGGTAGCGCACCTCGGCAATCGGCAAATAGCCTTCCGCCAGGGTCGGATGCGTGAGGCGGTCGCGCAGGCTGCCAAAAACAAATTCGTCCGGCCCGACGCGGAAGGTGACTGGCGTGCCATTGTCGTTCCAACTGCGCGCTCCGCCGCGCAGATTGATGCCGCTGCCGTTGGAGATGAGCCGCGCCTTCACTTTGGCGTTGGGTGCGCTCAACACAATGGGGTAATAGTGGAAATCCGCGTTCACGTAACGCGGCGGCGGCAGCAGGTTCTCGAAGAACTCGCAGCTGGGGCCGTTGGGCTGGCGCATCGCGGCCTCGCCCCACAAGTCCAGTTTGGCCTTCACCACCTCATCCAACGAGGGCAGTTTTTCTTGTGACCGCAGAGGCGCGGCCGACGCGAAGACGAGACCAACGAACAACCCCGCCCGCAACGACACTGCAAGCAAACGTGTGATCATGGGCGGATGGTAGCGATTCTCCAATCAAATGCCAAAAGCTATTTCATCAACCGGAGGGACGAATTGCACGAGTCCCCATTCAATCTTCGGAAGGACGAGCTGCGCGAGTCCCAAATTGGAATCGGACGGACGAGTTTCGCGAATCCCAGACTTGGAGGAAAAATTGCGGGCCCCGCTGGCGCAGGATTGAAGTGGATCTCGCGTGGCTCGCCCCTCCGACCGGAAGAATGGGAACTCGTGTCACTCGTCCCTCCGATGAATTTTTTATGCGCCCCTTCCGGCCCGTTGACGGTTGGGTATTGCAGACGACGGCAAGTTCAGTTTGAATCCAGTCATGAAAGCCTGTTTCGTCGTTGTGCTGGTTTCAGTTTTCACCCTCTTGGCCCAATTCACTTTATGCGCCAGCACGCCCGAGGCGATTCTGCTGTGGCCCAAGGGCGCGCCGGGCGAGACGGGCAGCATCGGCGCCGAGCAGGACATGACCAAGCCGACCGACAAATTGATTTCCGGCAAACCGGTCATCCGGCTCGGCAATATCACCCAACCGACCCTCACCGTTTTTCGCCCGCCCAGGGACAAGGACACCGGCGCGGCGGTCCTCGTGTGCCCCGGCGGCGGATACAGTATCCTGGCTTGGGACCTCGAAGGCACGGAAATCTGCACGTGGCTCAATTCCATTGGCGTCACCGGCGCGCTGCTGAAATATCGCGTGCCCAAGCGGCCGGGCCTGGAGAAATACACGCTGCCGTTGCAGGACGCGCAACGCGCGCTCGGCTTGGCGCGACACCGCGCGAAGGAATGGAGCCTGGACCCGCGGCGCATCGGGATGATGGGCTTCTCCGCCGGCGCGCATCTCACCGCCGCGTTGAGCACGAATTTCGAGAAGCGCACTTATGATCCGATTGACGCCGCCGACCAGGTGAATTGCCGTCCGGACTTTGCGTTGCTGATCTACCCCGGCGGTTTCACAATCAAATCGGAGGGCGACAAGCTGTCGCCGGAACTGAAGGTGAGCGCGGACGCGCCGCCGACTTTTCTGGCGCAGGCGGAGGACGACAACGCGCGCGTCGAGTGCAGCCTCGCCTACTACACCGCTTTGAAAACCGCCAAGGTGCCCGCGGAGATGCACCTCTATCCGACCGGCGGCCACGGTTACGGACTCCGGCCGTCCGGGCACGCTGTCTCCCACTGGCCGCAACGCGCGGAGGAATGGCTGCGGACGCTCGGCGTGCTGAAAATGAATTGACCGGTGCTGCGGGTGGCAAACACGTGCGAAAAATGAAACAGCCAGTTTTCTTTTCATCCTGCAAATGGGCTTCGGTTGCTGCGACCTCCCCGGTCTCGTGGCTGGTACCAATTCGGAATGAAAATCGGAACATTGCGCACAGGAAATCCCCTCACCCCGGCCTTCTCCCGGTGGGAGAGGGGGAATCGTCGCCAGTGCGTTCGCAAGATAGGCGCGTCGGACTGCGTGGTGACTGGATACCGTTCTCCCTCTCCCGCCGGGAGAGATTCCACGGCCCGCTCAAAGCCGCGAATTGTGCCCCTGAACTGGAGAAAACCGAGCTTGGTCGCGTCAGCGTCTTGGACTGCGCCAGTCCTCTGGCGCTTTGGAAGTCGTGGGTTGTCGAAAGCGCCAGAGGGCTGGCGCACTCCAAGACCTTGCGGTGGTACGAACGGTTCATGGGTTGGGCCGGGGTGAGGGAGCCGCTCTTCCGTTTGTACCGATTTTTACTGGGAAATGGTATGATAGCTTTCGGCGCAATCGCCGTCGCGTTGAATCCGGGCCACGCAGCGCAACTGGCTCCGGCCCAGCCACCGGACTTGTCCGAATTCCGCACCGTGCGCACTGCCATCACGACCCAGATCGGGAAGGCCGCCGCGCCCGCAGCCGGACAATCCGGCTATCTCGGTGTCCAGCTCACGAACGACGCGCGCGGCAAACTGTTCATCGCCGACGTGGAGGCTGGTTCGCCCGCCGCGCAGGCGGGCTTGCGACCGGGCGACGCGCTCGTGAAACTGGCGGGCCAGACGGTGAAGTCCGCCGAGGCTTCGCGCGACCTGCTCCAGTCCAAATCACCCGGCGACACGATCAAGCTCGCCGTGACGCGCAAAGGCAAATCGCTGGAAGTGGCCGCGACGCTGGGCGCCACCAGCCGGCCGATGAAAATCACCACCGAACGCGCGGTGATGGGCGTGCAAATGGGCGAACCCGACGAAGGCGAGGGCGTGCCCATCCGGCGGTTGACCAGCGGGTTGCCCGCCGCCAAGGCCGGCCTGCGGACGAACGATCTCATCCTCAAGGTGGACGGCGTGGCGCTGACGAGTTCCTCCGGGCTGACCGATATCCTGGCCGAGAAAAAACCCGGAGACTCCGTGAGCTTGTTGGTGCGCCGCAAAGAAAAGGAATTTGAAAAGAAGATCGAACTGGCGGCCGACCGTGAGGTGGACAACCGCACCGGCACCGAACCGCGCACGCTGTGGAAAAAAGACACTTACCGGCTCGCGGTCATTTGCGTGGAGTATCCCGACATCCGGCACAACACCAACATCACCGCCGGGCGCTGGGCCGACGCCTTTTTCAGCCAGGGCGTCTATGTCAACACCACCAACGCCACCGGCCAGCCGGTCTTCGGCAGCTTGCGCGACTATTACCTCGAGCAATCCTGTGGCGCGTTGCGGGTCGAAGGCAAGGTGTTCGATTGGGTTGAAGTGGCGAAGAAGCGGGCGGATTACTCGCAAGGCACCAGCACGACCAGCAAGGCTGCATTTCTCAATGAAGCCGTTGACGCGTTGCTGGCGCGCGAGGGCCGGGCGGCGCTCAAGGACTTTGACGGGCTGCAATTCATTTATGCCGGCGAACGGTTTCCCACGGCCAATCGCGGCAGTCTCTACTGGCCGCATCGCGGCAGCGTCACGCACCAGGGCAAACGCTGGCCGTATTTCATCTGCGCCGAGGGCAGCCAGCGCATGGGCAACATCAGCGTCTTCTGCCATGAGTTTGGCCACATGCTCGGCCTGCCCGATCTTTACGCGCGGCCGGAAAGCCCCGGCTCGGAGGGCTTGGGCGCCTGGTGCGCGATGTCCAACGAAGTGCGCGGCGGCCGTCCGCAACATTTCTGCGCCTGGTGCAAGGAGCAACTCGGCTGGCTCAAACCGGCCGTCCTCGACCCGATGGTGAAACAGAAACTCGTGCTCTCACCCATCGAGGCCACCACCAGCGAATGTTTCAAGGTCCTCCTGCGCCCGGATGGCAGCGAGTATTTGCTGCTGGAAAACCGCCGCCGGCTGGGGTTCGACCAAAGCCTGTCCGCCGAGGGCCTGCTCATCTGGCGCGTGATCGGCAACCGGCCCATCCTCGAAGAGTCCCACGGCGTGGACGGCCCATCCGGGCCGCGCGTGTTCGTGCGGTCGGTGCCCTATCCGAGCGCGGCCAACGCCGCTTACACGCCCTACACCACGCCCTCGAGCCGCTCCCTGCTGGGCGGCGGCCTGCCGGTGTTCATCACGAACATCCGCCAGCTCGCCGACGGCCGGATCACCTTCCAGATCGGTTACGAGTATCAGTGATACGGCGCCTGGTGGGGAAGCAAAAACGATTCGGCGGCCTCGGCAAGGTGTGCAAAAGCTGAAACGCGCACCCGCCTATCTGATACGAGACGGTGTCTGCCCGGACAACTCAGCGATTTCCGTTGCAAGCTGGCTGGACTGCGTTTCCAGTTCCGCGCTTTCCTTTTCGGGCAGCTTCTTCCTTTCTGCCGCCAGTTCCTCCAGCACGCCGGGCTTCCGCTCGCTCAACTGGCAAAGCTCGTAATCGGGGCTTTCCCGCAGGCGATTCAGCGCTTCGAGCACGGCGATGATTTCCAGGAACCTTCCGATCCGCCGCCAGGTTTTGGAGTGCGGTGGCGGGCGGGGAACAGGACGGACACCGCTTTTGGAGGGAGGACGGGGAAAACATTCAACATTCAAAGCCCAACCTCCAGCGTCGAAGCCGCTTTGCGGGGCGACTTCCCGCGCTGGTAAATAACTTTGGCAGACGTATCAGGGAAGGGAGAGGAGTGGTCGCCGGGTTCACGGGCACCATTCGCAAGCTTTGGCAGCTCGTGGATTCTACCCATGAACCGGGCGTTGGGTGTCCACCCTTCAGGGTGCTCGGCGAGCGGGGACACGCTAAAGCGTGGACACCAAACTCCGCGTTGCCGCCCGGCGAAGCTTAAGAATTGACAATGAGGCAACGGTCGCTCAGGCTGTCGGCGACCTCGGACCTGCTTATGGAAAGCGGTGTCAGCCCCATTCCCCGCCAGCCACCGCACTCCAAGACGCTGGCGCGCATGCCGGAAGCTCTGGAACCGCGCGAAGCGTCTTGGAGTGCGGCGGTCCGCCGCCGCTTTTCCTCCTCCGCTTTCCCCCGCGCGCCGCCTGCCACGCCCCCCCCAAAGCGCCAGAGGACTGGCGCACTCCAAAAGCTGGCGCAAACACCGACGCCCTCATCCGCCGCGAAGCGTCTTGGACTGCGCCAGTCCTCTGGCGCTTTCAAACGCTGGCGCAAACAACAACACCCCGGACAATCGCAACCACAACCTTGGGGTTCGGTGTGTGTGAGCAGCTCGTTGAAATAGCAGGAGCCGACGTGAGGAGGCTCTGAACTCTCTTTGGTTTCCGAAAAGATTTGAGCCTCCTTGCGTCGGCTCCTACAACGAAAAAGAGTTTTGAAACGGGTCCGTTCCTGACTTTGTCACATTTCCGAAGTTCTCGTGTCCCCGCACAGCCGGATGAACTTGCGGCCCATCTCGCGCGGTGATGCTTCGACCGTGATCCGCTTTGAAGCTGCCGCCGGTGCTCCCGCTGGTTTCAAAGGCGAAGGCAGAATGAAGCGCCACTTTCTAAAAGCTGTAGGAGACGACCCGCTGGTCGCGTCGGCGGCTGTAGCGGCGGGCGTCTCGCCTGCCGTAGAGCCGGCGCGTCCCGCCCGGCGGAAAGAACGTGCGTTACGAGTGAGACGTTGGAAATGGCGTGGGTCGCAGAAGGTTTGTGCGTTGGTTCCGGGCGGCGAGACGCCCGCCCTCTCCGTCAGGCGCGGACGCCCGACGCTACGGTGCTCCCGCTTCGCGTGCAGGATGCGAAAGCCGCTGACGCGGTCGCCTCCAACGTGGAAACGGATCAGTCAATCGCATCTTGCTTTGTTTCTGTCTTTGAACCCGGCTTGCGATCTCACCCTGGCCGGCGCACGACATGAGTTAGCGCAGAATCTCTCCCCTGGCCACGTCGCCCGTCACGTCGAGCACCTGGATCTGGTTGATGGTCTTGAAGTGAGCGTGGTCGTCGAACTGCCAGACGACTTTTTTGTCACGCGTCAGCTCGAAGAATTGCGGCTGCTCGCCGATGTGGCCGTGCCCAAGGAAATTGCAGAACACCGTGTTCCCGTTCGGCAGGCGCTGACAGCCGGCCATCAGGCGGAGCGTGTTTCCCGGCAGGTCGTTCTCGTTGAGTTCCCACACCACCTTCTCCTTCGCGTCAAGTTCGATGACCTTGTGGCCGTCGCCGCAGGTGATGAGCAGGTGGCCCTGAGGCAGCGGCACGACTTCGTGCGGGTCGCCGGGAACTTTGATTTCGCGGAGCACTTTGCCGGCGCCGTCGAGTTCGACCACTTTGCCTTCGCCCTTGAAACAGACGAGGTAGTGGCCGTTGGCCAGCTTGCGCGTGCCGCGGAATTGATTGTGCAACTTCACTTCCGGCGCGGTGGCGAGCTTGATCTCCTTCGTGATTTTGCCCGCGCGGTCCACTTCGATGATGCGGCTCGCACCGCACTCGACGATCATCACGCGCCCGTCAGGCAGCGGCTGGCAGGCGTGCACCTCGGTTTTCTCCGGCGCCTGGTATTCCCAGACGGTTTTTTTGTCCGGCGTCACTTCGAGCGCGCCGCTGATGAAACAGAAGAGGTAGTTGCCGTTGGGCAGCCGCCAGCAGTCCTGCGGGTTCTTGCACGGATACTCCCACTCGATCCTGCCGTTGGCGGAAACGACGCACACCTTGCCCCCGCCGTAATCGCAGCAGAGGAAAGGGCGCGCCGCGTGCGCGGTGAAAACGGTCAATGCGAGAAGAAGCAATGCGCAAATAAATTTCATGGCTGCATTGTGGCGGATGCGGCGCGACGCTCCAAGTTCAAAGCTCAAAGCTCAATGAAAGCTCCAACTTCCAAGACAGCTGACCTCGCGTCTGCGTTATCAGAGCTTTGGGCTATAATATCAGGTTGGGATGAGCATCGGCATCCCGCAGGGCGGGACGCACAAGAAATTCCCTCACCCCGGCCCGACCCATGAATCGTTCGTACCGCCGCAAGGTCTTGGAGTGCGCCAGTCCTCTGGCGCTTTCGACCACCCACGACTTCCAAAGCGCCAGAGGACTGGCGCACTCCAAGACGCTGGCGCGACAACAGAAGCGCTAACAGCCCGTTAAAAAAGTAGCCGCCGACGTTAGTCGGCGCAAAAAGTCTTCGAAACTCTCAGGGAATCAGCGCCGACTAACGTCGGCGGCTACAATTGAAGGGTTTTTCAACGGGCTGCTAACCGGTTCATGGCCCCGATACGCGTCCAAAGTTGGAGGTCGAAGCTCCCCCTGAACACACGGAAAGCGCCCAACATTCAACTTTCAACATTCAACCTCGAACGCTTCGGGAGTCTCGCATTGGTGCGTTGCTTGGATGTTGAGCGTTGGAAGTTGAATGTTGAATGTTTCTTCAGCTACTTGGAAAAAGCCGGCGTGAGGGCCGTTGGCCATCATGCGACGATGCCCTTGACGACGTGGCCGTAAACGTCCGTGAGGCGGAAGTCGCGCCCCGCGTGGCGGTAGGTGAGCTGCTCGTGATCGAGGCCGAGGAGGTAAAGCAGGGTCGCGTGCAAATCGTGGATGGGGACTTTGTTCTCGACCGCTTCGTAGCCGTAGTCATCGCTGCGGCCGTAGGCGAGGCCGCTTTTCACACCGCCGCCGGCCAGCCACATTGAAAACGCCGCGACGTTGTGGTCGCGGCCTTCCACGCCCTCGGCATGCGGCGTGCGGCCAAATTCGCCCGTCCAGATGACGAGCGTGTCCTGGAGCAGGCCGCGCCCCTGCAAGTCGGCAAGCAACGCGGCCACCGGCTGATCCACCTCGGCGGCGCTTTGTTGAAGGCTGGAGTTGAGATTGAAGTGATGGTCCCAGTTGCCGTGCGTGACTTCGACGAACCGCACGCCGGCCTCGACCATGCGCCGGGCGAGCAGGCATTTGCGGCCGAAGTCGTCGGTCGTTTTCTCGCCGATGCCGTAAAGTTTTTTCGTCGCCTCGCTTTCGCGGCCGAGATCCATCACGGCGGGCATTTCGCTCTGCATCTTGAACGCCAGCTCGAACGATTCGATGACGCCCTCGACTTCGGCGTTCGCCGGCTCGCGCGACAGCTTGCGTCGGTTGAGCGCCTGCACGAGGTCGAGTTCGGCGCGCTGGTCGGCAGGGTCAAGTTTCGGGCGCAGGTTCGCCATCTCGGCGCCGGCGATGGGCCGGCCGTCGTTGCCGAGGCGCGTGCCCTGGTGGATGGCCGGCAGAAACGAACTGCCGTAATTCTGCGCGCCGCCAAAGCCGCTGGGCGGCGTGATGCTCACAAAGCCGGGCAGGTTCTGGTTCAGTGAACCCAGCCCGTAGAGCGTCCATGCGCCGAGCGACGGACGCACGAACTGCGAGGTGCCGGTGTGCAGCTTGATGAACGCCTGCGGATGCGCGGGCAGGTCCGTCTGCATCGAGCGAATCACGCACAGGTCGTCGGCGCGTTTCGACAGTTGCGGGAACAGCCCGGAAATCCACAGGCCGCTCTGGCCGTGCTGCGCGAACTGCCACCGCGAGCCGAGCAACTTCGTGCCGGCCCGCGGGCCGGGCTGGCCCGTGTCGGCGGCGAGCTTTGGTTTGTAATCGAACGTGTCCACGTGTGACGGACCGCCCCGCATGCACAGGAAGATGACGCGCCGGGCGCGGGCGGGAAACGGCGCGGGCTTGGGCGCAAGGGAACCGGCGGCGGAAAGCTCCGTCGCGAGTCCGGCAAACGCCATGTAGCCGAACCCGCAGCCCATGAGCCGCAGCGCGTCGCGACGAGTGAAGAACGGCGTTACGTTGTTGCAGAGCGGGGTGTCCATAGTGATAAATGACGAATGACGAAAGACCCAATGACGAAGGAATGACAAAATCCCAAGTTCCAAATAGTCTTCGTGGCATGGCTGAAGGCAAACCGGACAAGCCCTACGACTTGGAGGAGCGGACTGCCCTGTTCGGCGAGGCCATTATTGCGTTCGCAAAAACCATCCCGGAGAACGCAGTGACGCGAAGGCTGATTGACCAATTGGTCGGCGCTGGCACGAGCGTCGGCGCAAACTACTGCGAGGCCGACGACGCGGTTTCCCGCAAGGAGTTCAAACAAAAAATCGGTTACTGCAAAAAGGAGGCGCGTGAGACCAAGTTCTTCCTTCGGATGATCGTAAAAGCCTTCCCTGAACGCCGCGACGCGGCGCGGCCTCTCTGGCAGGAGGCGAAAGAATTGCACCTCATCTTCGCCAAAATATACCGTGCCTGATCGTGCAATTTGGTCATTCGTCATTGGAGCTTCTTTCGTCATTGGGTCTTTCGTCATTCGTCATTGTCCTCAATTCACGTAACGGAACTCCGCACTGGCAAACAGCGCGCGGGCGATGCCGGTCCACGCCGCGGTTGCGTCGTTCGCGTGCCGTTTCACGAGCGACCGCGCGGCGTCGCATTCGGCGGCGTCGGGCGGGCGGTTGAAAACGAGCCGGCAGGCGAGCGCGTAACGTTCGCCGAATCTCTCCGCGGCCCCGCCGGGATACGTCTGCAACAGCCGCTCGGCGAGGCGGCGCGATTGTTTCGCGGCGAAATCGCTGTTCATCAGGAAGAGCGATTGCGTGGGGACGCTGGTCACTTCGCGCGCGCCGTGGACCGTTGCGCCGTCGGGAAAATCAAATACCGTGAGCACGTCGGGCGGCACGTTGCGCCCGATGGGCAGGTAAATCGAGCGGGCGTCGGTGTCGGCCCGCGCGACCTGCTCTTCGGTGAGGGCCATGTTGCGCGGGCCGCCAATCGGACCGTCGCCCGCGCGGCCGATGAGCGAGCCGGCCGGCGGTTTCAGGTCGAGCGCGCCGGCGGCGTAGAGCATCGCGTCGCGAATGGATTCGGCGTCGAGCCGGCGTGGGCTGTGCCGCCAGAGCAGCGTGTTGTCCGGGTCGGCGGCGAAGCCGGCCGCGTCGGGCGCGCCGCCCAGTTGATACGCGCGGCTGAGCACGAGGTGGCGAATGAGTTTCTGCACCGACCAGCCATCGGCGACGAAGCGGGCGGCGAGATAATCGAGCAATTCAGGATGGCTCGGCTTCTCGCCGGCCGTGCCGAAGTTGTCGAGACTGGCGACCAGGCCGCGCCCGAAAAGCCAATACCAGACGCGGTTCACCATGACGCGTGAAGCAAGCGGGTTGTGCGGCGACGCGAGCCACTGCGCGAGTTCGAACCGGCCGCTGGAGGTTTTCGGAATCACCGGCGCGGGCACGGAGGCCGGCAGGGGCGGCAGACCGCGCGTAACAGGCTCGCCGGCCTTGTTGATGTCGCCGCGCGCGAAGAGCGGCGCGTTGCCGATGGTTTCAAAACCGCTGGAACGCCGGCCGCGCCCGGGATTCGGGGCCGCCAGGCGCGCCGGACGCGCCGGCGCGGTCACGGGCTTGTCGAGCGCACCCATCGCGAGCGTCTTCGGCCGGCCGTTGGCGTCGTAGTTGGCCAGTTCCGCCTCCAACTGCGCCGACTGGGTGAAGAGGCGGACGATGTCGAACGCACTCATCTCGCTGGTCGTCTTCAGGCGGTTCAGATTGTCGGGCGCACGGTCCGCGAGAATTTGCCGGAGCTGCGCGCGAAGGTCCTCGATGCGCGACTCCTTGCGCTGTCGCTCGGCGAGAGGCATCGCCCGGGCCACGACGGGCAGGCTCGCGTCAGCGGGAAGTTCGACGAGCGAGCCAAGATTGCGCCCCTGCACGCCGCCGGGCGTGCCGTAACGCGTATCGGTCGAGAGGAAAATCCCGGCGAGGGCCGCGTAGTCGCGCTGCGAAATCGGGTCGAACTTGTGGTCGTGACACCGCGCGCAACCGACGGTCAGCCCGAGCACCGCCTCCGACACGGAGGAAATCTGCTCGTCGGCCAGGTCCACGGCGAACTGGCGCGGGTCGGTTTCGTTGAGCGACTTCGCGCCCACGGCGAGAAAGCCCGTCGCGATGAGGTTTTCCGCGCGTTCCGCGGCGTTTTTCGCCGGCAACAGGTCGCCGGCAATCTGTTCCTGGATGAAACGGTCGAAGGGCTTGTCCTGGTTGAACGCCGCGACGACGTAATCGCGATAGCGCCAGGCGTTGGGGAAGGTCACGTTTTCATCCCGGCCGCTGGACTCCGCATAACGCGCGACGTCGAGCCAATGCCGTCCCCAGCGTTCGCCGAATTGCGGCGAGGCGAGCAACGCGTCCACGAGCTTCTCAAAGGCTTTCGGACCGGTGTCGTTCAGAAACGTCCGCTCCTGCTCCGGCGACGGCGGCAAACCGGTCAGGTCGAAATAAATCCGGCGCAGCAACGTGGGCTTGTCCGCATCGCCCACCGGCTTCAACCCTTGGGCTTCCAGGCCGGCCATGAGGAAACGGTCAACGTCCGATCTGGCCCACGCGGAATTCTTCGGCTGCGGCACGCTCACTTTCTGCAATGGCTGGAACGACCACCAGTTTTTCGCCCCTGACGTGTCGTATTTCTTCGCGACCGGCGCCGCGGCACCCTCGCGCGGGTCGGGCGCGCCCATCTTCACCCACTGCTCGAAATCACGAATCACCGCCTCCGGCAGCTTGCCACCTTCCTTTTCGGGCGGCATCTGGAGGTCTTTGTCGTCCCAACGGAGCGCCTTGAGGAGCAGGCTCCCGGCGGGATTGCCAGGCACGACTGCGCGGCCGGTATCGCCGCCGGCGCGCGCGCCCGCGCGGGTGTCGAGCAGCAGGCCGCCCTTGACTTTCTCGGCCTGGGCAGAGTGGCACTTGTAACATTTATCGGCGAGCACGGGCCGGATTTTCTTCTCAAAGAAGGCAAGCTGTCCGGTCGTGGTCGGCTTTTCCAGAACGGTCGCCTGGGGCGCGGCGTCCGCCGCGAAGAGCGATGGCGCGCTGCCCGGGGCAACCAAACCCAAAGCCAACGCACAGACTGCCCGACTTGGAAACGGCAGGCTCACCCGCTGATAATTGCTCAACATGGATTAATTGAAATTTGATTGAGCTGACTCTTCCCGAAAAGTGGCCGCCACTTCAACTGTTCTCCTGCACCGGCCTGCGGCGCGGATACTGCGGTACGACGTTCGAGACGGTCGCAGGGTTACGGCGATTATCACCGGATTCCTTTTGCGTGCTTCCCTGCTGAGGCGCGGCGCGAAGTTCAAAGCTTGACCCGAGTTCCGAAGCTGAAACCACGGATTTCGCGGATGACACGGATAATGAAAGCATTCCGTTCGTGAGGCTCTGTACGGATCGGTTCGGGGAGTTCCGTGCAGAAGTTCCTCTTCATCCCTGCCATCCGTGGTTCTCCATCCCGGTTTTCGAGCTTAAAGCTCAAAGGTCAAAGGGTGTTTCAATTCCAAAAACACCAGGCCCCAGGTCTTCGTCTTCGGAGCCTGGGGCTGGAAACTTGTTTTGTCGCTGTGAGCGTTGAGCGTTCGCTGTCAGGCGATGATGTCCTTCACGACATTCCCGTGCACGTCGGTGAGCCGGAAATCCCGGCCGGCGTAGCGGTAGGTGAGTTTTTCGTGGTCCAGGCCGAGCAGATGAAGAATCGTCGCGTGCAGGTCGTGGACGTGGACTTTGTTTTCCACCGCCTGATAGCCGTAATCGTCGGTGTTGCCGTAGGTGAGACCGCCCTTCAAACCGCCGCCGGCCATCCACATGGTGTAGCCCTTGGCATTATGGCCGCGGCCATCCGATCCGCCGTTGTCGGGCGTGCGGCCGAACTCGCCGCCCCAGATCACCAGCGTGTCCTTCAGCAACCCGCGCTGCTGGAGATCGGTCAACAGCGCTGCGATCGGCTGGTCGGTCGCCTGGCAGTTGGCGGTGATCTTTTGGCGCAGGCTGGTGTGCTGATCCCAGCCGAGGTGGCAGACCTCGATGTAACGCACGCCGGCCTCGGCGAAACGCCGGGCCATCAGGCATTGCCGGCCGAAATCGTCGGCGGCGCCCCGGCCGATGCCATACAATTGAAGCGTGGCGGCGGATTCCTTGGAAAAATCCATCACCTTCGGCACTTCACTCTGCATGCGGAAGGCAAGTTCGTAGGACTGGATGACGCCTTCGACGTCCTGGTTTGCGGCGGTGCCGGCCAGCAGGTCGCGGTTCATCGCCTGCACGAGGTCCAATTGCTCGCGCTGCAACTCCGGGGAGAGGTGTGAGTTGTGAATGTTGCCGATGGTTTCTTTGTCCATCGACTCGGCCCGTTTGCCGCCGCCCTTGCTGCCCTCGCCGACACGAGTGCCCTGGTAAACCGCCGGCAGAAACGCGCTGCCGTAGTTTTGCGCGCCGCCCTGCGCCGCGGGCGGGGCGATGGTGATGAAGCCGGGCAGATTCTGGTTCTCGGTGCCCAGGCCATAGAGCGTCCACGCGCCCATGGACGGGCGGATAAAGCGCGAGCTGCCGGTGTGCAATTGCACGAAGGCCTGCGGGTGGTTTGGGATGTCAGTCTGCATGCTCCGGATCAGGCACAGATCATCGGCGTGTTCCGCCACCTTCGGGAACAAATCCGAAATCCACAGCCCGCTTTGTCCGCGCTGACGGAACGTGGAGATGGGCGCGACCAGTTTGCCTTTGGCCGGACCGGGCTGGCCGGCGTCGGCCGCGAGCTTGGGTTTGTAATCGAATGTGTCGAGGTGCGATGGCCCGCCCTGCATGCAGAGGAAAATGACGCGCTTGGCCCGCGCCGCAAAATGGGGCGCCTTGGGCAACAGCGGGCTTTGATAAGGCGCGGCGGCTTCGGCGCAAAGGCCCGCGAAGGCGAGGTAGCCGAAGCCGGCGGAAGCGGTCTTCAGCAGGTCGCGGCGCGTCATGACCATCGGTTGTACCTGGCGGCACTCGTAAGGTTTGTTTGTGTTTTGCATAGTCTGGTGAGTCAGGTGTTCGTCTGGTTTCACGTTTATTTCAAATAGCGGAACTCCGCGCAGGCGAAAAGCGCCTGGCAGAAAGTCGTCCACGCCTTCTCCGGCGAGGCCTTGAATTCCCCGGCGCCCCGGCTGAGGTAAGCCTCGGCACGGGCGCGCTCGGCGTCCGCGGGCGGGCGGGACAACGCCTGCAGATAGGCCGTGTGGATGCGCTTTCGGTCATCGAGGCCTGGCATCGCCAACAGGCGCCTGGCCATCTGCTCGGACTGCGCGAAGACAAACGGGCTGTTCAACATGAACAGCGCCTGCGCCGGAACGGTGGTCTCGTCGCGGTCGCCGATAACGAGACTCGGCTCCGCGAAGTCGAACAGCCCGAGCGCGTCGGGCACGAGTTCGCGCACCACGGTGAGATAGACGGAGCGGTGCGGATTGTTGACGTCGAGGTCGTCCGCGCTGAAGCCTCTGCCGACATAGCTGCTGCGGGCCTTGGACAGGCTGGACCCCTGTGGCGGCGTGAGGTTGATCTGGCCGCTGACGGCGAGCATTGCGTCGCGGATCGACTCGGCGTCGAGGCGGCGCGCGCTCATGCGCCAGACGAGTGTGTTGTCGGGGTCGGCCTCGTAGTTCTTCGCGTTGAAGTCGGAAGCAAGCTGGTAGGCGCGGCTGAGGACGACTTCGCGGATGCTCTTCTTGAGCGACCAGCCGTTCTCGATCAAACGCACCGCGAGGTGATCCAGCAACGGCTGGTTGGCGGGCCGCTCGCCGTTGGTCCCGAAGTTATCCACGGTCAGCACGATGCCGCGGTCGAACAGGTGGTGCCAGATGCGATTGACCATCACGCGCGCGGTAAGCGGGTTGTCGTCACGCGTGAGCCATTGCGCGAGTTCCAGCCGGCCGCTGGTGTCGCGCTTGATTTCGGGTGTCCCGGTCGAGGCGAGGACCTGCACGAAGCCGCGCGGGACGCGCTCACCGGGTTGGTCCGCCTCGCCGCGGATGTAGGTCGTCATGTCGCCGGGCGCACGGCTGTCCTTCACGCCCATGACCTGGAGCGAAGCGCCGGCGGAATCCGATGAGCCGCTGCCGTTGAGCTGGGCTTCGAGCCGTTCAATCTTCCCATTCATTTCCTGGAGGTAACCGCGCCCGCCTTTCTGCTTGAGCAATTTGACAATGTCCTCCTGGCTGCCGCCTTTCTTGGCCTGCTGAATCTTCGCGAGCAACCCGGCGCGCTCGGCCCTGGCTTTTTCCAGTTCGGCGCGCAGCCGGGCGGCTTGGGCAGCTTCGGGCTTCGCGGACGTGTTCGCGGACTTTGGCTGATCGCCGCCGGGCGAGATGCTCAAGAGGCTGGACCCCTGGCGCACGCCCTTGGTGCGCTCGACGCCGAAGCAGGTCTCGGTGCTATGGAAAATACCGGCCAGTGAGTAATAATCGCGCGAGGGGATCGGGTCGAACTTGTGGTCGTGGCAGCGCGCGCACGCAACGGTCAGGCCGAGCACCGCCTGGCCGAGCACGTCCACCTGTTCATCAATCACGTCGAGCTTGAACTGCGTCGAATTTCTTTCGTTGAGCGACTTTGGTCCGATGGCGAGAAAGCCGGTGGCGATGATTTGTTCGGCGCGCAGCCGGTCATTCGCCGCGGGCAACAGGTCGCCGGCGATCTGTTCGCGAATGAACTGGTCGTACGGCTTGTCGGCGTTAAACGACGCGATGACGTAGTCGCGGTAATGCCACGCCTCGGGATAAAGAATGTTGCGTTCCTTGCCGCTGGATTCCGCGTAGCGCGCCACGTCCAGCCAGTGCCGGCCCCAGCGCTCGCCGAATTGCGGCGACCCCAGCAGCTTGTCCACGATCTTCTCAAAGGCCGTCGGCGTCTTGTCGTTGACAAACGACTCCACCGCTTCGGGCGAGGGCGGCAAGCCAATCAAATCGAAGTACACGCGGCGAATCAGCGTCCGCCGGTCGGCGTCTCCCACTGGCTTGAGTCCCCCGGCTTCGAGGGAGGCGAGGACGAAACGGTCAATGTCGCTTTTGGGCCAATGGGCGTCCGCCACTTTTGGCGCCGGGGATTTTTTCGGCGGTTGAAACGCCCAGAACTGCCGCCCCTTTTCCACGTCAATCTCCTTGCGGACGACCTTCGCCGCGCCGCTGCGCGGGTCGGGCGCGCCCATCAACACCCATTTCTCGAAATCGGCGATGACGTCGTCGGGAAGTTTTCCGCCATTTTTGGCCGGCGGCATCCGGAGGTCGTCGTTATTGTAGCGGATGGCCTCGATGAGCCGGCTTTCCGCCAGGTTGCCCGGCACCACCGCGTGGCCGGTATCGCCGCTGGCGCGCGTGCCCTCGCGGGTGTCCAGCACCAGTCCGCCTTTGATTTTCTCCGCATCCGCCGCATGACATTTGTAACATTTCTGGACCAGGACCGGGCGGATTTTCTTTTCAAAAAAGGCGAGTTGCGAAGCGTCGGGCGGTTTTTCCAGGCCGGCCAGTTTGGGCGCGGCGTCCGCGGCGAAGCCCGACGGCGCGCCGCCTTGGGCAATCAAACCCAAAGCCAGCACAAAAACTCCGCGATCTGAAAACCAATGGATGTTCCGCTGAATAATTCTCAACATGCTTTGATTGACGCTTAATTGGCCTGAAACTTCATGAAAAGTGGCGGCTACTTCAACTCTTTTCACACCGCCACAGAAGGTTCCTCTGCGCTGGCCCAGGTACGGATACCCCTGATACGACGTTCCAGACTGCCAGAAGGTTACGTTGATCTCCCTGTCGCCGAAACGGAATTCGGCGTGCCGACAGACGAGTGGGGACTCGCAGGGCTATCTCCCAACATCGTCGCGCCCTGCGAAGATTTTTCAGGAGCGCGGACAGCCTTGTCCGCGAGAAAGTGGCGTTGAGGATGAAACACGCGGACAAGGCTGTCCGCGCTCCTTTGGTTGCGGTTGCGCCGCGCTCTGCACCTCGTCCCTCCGAAACGCAAGTTCACTCCCCCAGCCACACCCAGCGCACGCCGTCGTTGCGGGGGATTACAACGCCAGCGTCGCGCGGAGCGCGGCGTCCACTGGGGCCAGGTCCGCCAGGTGTCCGAGCCGGCTGACAACGGCTTTGTCGAGCACCGTGGTCAGGTTGTCCATCATGACGACGGAATCGGTGCGCAAGCCCGCGACCTGGGCAGCGGGTGAACTGAGGGGGATAAACACGCGGCTGGGATGACCGCGGCGCACGAGATTGCTCGTGATCATCGCGACAATCACTTGCGGCAGGCCCGTCTCCAGATGATCGGCTTCAACCACCAGGGCCGGTCGGCGTTTGATCGTGACCAGGTCGGCGTTGGGAAAGAGGACCAAAACCACATCGCCGCGTCTAAGGCTGGTCATACGTCTCCATTCCGGGGGCGTTCCAATCCTCCTCCCAGGTCGCCAGTTTGGCGCGCAACTCGGCCGTTTCGCGAAGCGTCAGCGGCTCGGAGGGCGGCGACGGATACTTGAGGGCGAGTTGCTCGACGATTTCGAGCACGGCCTTTTGTGCCGCCTCGGGCAACGCCTGAGTCTGTTGAAAGATTTTCTCCGCTGTGCTCATGGCGAAAGAATACCGCTCGGGGAACGTGGTTTCAAGATGGGCTTTTGGAGGGACGAGTTTCACGAGTCCCAAAACCTTCAAAAGGGATCGAAAAGCCAGGGACTCGTGTAACTCATCCCTCCGAATCGAAGGGTTTGAGACAGTCTCTATTTGCCGGCACTCGGCGCTCCAAAGGGGACGGGTCTATGTCCAACTTGTCCGTCCCAAAACGATACGCGTTGTCTGGTAACCAGACAGCTCTGGTCCGATTCGTCGAGGGCTGGACGCGGGCCGAATTTGAACGACGCCGGCACGGTCGTGCTGCTTCGTCTATGCTATAAGCACTTACGGGCGCAACCGGTTGGCCCGGGCTGCCGTGGTGGTGCGCTGCGCAAGTTGGCAGCGCCTCTGCTCTCATCGCCAGGCAGATTCAATGGACATGCGACCAACAACGGATTGGCGAGGATGGCGGACCTCGGTCGGCGGTCGCGTCCTGCCTTGTGCCCAACCTCACTCCACGGCCGCCTTCACGATGGTGGAAGTCATCACCGCAGTAGTCATCGTCGGCGTCTTGTTCATGTCACTTTATGCCGGCATCTCCTACAGTTTCGCGGGCATCCGCCTCGCGCGGGAAAATCTGCGGGCCACCCAGATCCTGACCGAAAAAATCGAAGTTGTCCGGTTGTGCACCTGGGAGCAGGTCAACTCGAACGGCTTCCTGCCGGCCAAATTCAAGGCGCCGTACGAACCCGGTGGCCCGACCAACGCGCTGGCCTTTCAAGGCAAGATTTTGGTCAGGACCGCGCCCGTCGGCTTGCTGCCGGCGCAATACAGCAACGATATGCGGCGGGTGTATGTCACCGTCGATTGGACCTCGGGTGGAGTTGACCGCACTCGTGAGGTCTACACCTACGTTTCGCGCTATGGATTGCAGAATTACATCCTCAAACTCAAATAAGCGTCCGGGCGTCCGTGTCGGTGGCTTCGCTCTGGTGGAGCTGATGGTGGCGACCATGATCGCCTCGATTGCCGGGGCGGCTCTGGCCGCCCTGATCAGCTACACCTCGCGCAGTTTTGCCGCGCTGGCCAACTATTCGGACCTCAACCGTTCCAGCCTTAAAGCCCTGGACTACCTGACCCGGGATGTCCGCGGCGCCAGCAGCGTGGCCTCCTTCACCACCAATCAGATCACCTTCAACATGGGGGCGGGCAAACCCACACTGAGTTACTCCTATTCGTCAACGAACCGCACGCTGACGCGCTCGGACGGGACCACGTCACGGGTGCTGTTGCCAGACTGCGACAAGGTGACCTTCGCGATGTATCAGCGCACGCCGGTCGCGGGCAGCTACGACCAATATCCCGTGGCCGACAAAACAACGTGCAAGGTGGTGACGGTCGAGTGGACCTGCACCAAGAAGGTTTTGGGCAAGAACACCAATACACAACATACGCAAAGCGCCAAAGTCTCCCTGCGAAAGGCCTAACGACATGAGAATCCAGATTCATAACGGCCGGTTGACCGGTTCAATATTGCTGACGGCCGTGGTTTTTTCCGGCATTCTGGGCATGGCCCTCGCCGGCTTCCTCGCCCTGGCCAACCATGACATCCGGCTGACCACCCGTTCGCAGGAATGGAACCTTTGCATGCCGGTCCTCGAAGCCGGCATTGAAGAGGCCCTCACCCACTGTTACTACAACTGGAACGGCACGATGACCACCGCGGATTGGGAACTGGGCACCAACGGTTACACGAAAACAGGCTACCTCACCAGGGGCGACGCCAACAGCGCGCAGGGAAAGAATGAAGGCTATTACCAGGTCAATATCTCTTTGACGTTTCCTTACGTGATCACAGCCACGGGCTACATGTACGACAATGCGACCGGCCACTGGATCTCCCGCACGGTCAGGATCAGCACCGTCAAGGAAGGCGTCTTTACGGGCATTCTTTCGATCCGCGATTCGCTGGACATGAATGGCAACCCGGTTTACGCCGACAGTTATGATTCGCGGGATCCCGCCAAGAGCACCGGCGGCTTCTACGACCCCCTCAAGGCCGGCGACAAGGCTGACGTTCACTGCACCGACGGCCTCCTTGATAGTGTCAACATCGGCAACGCCAAACTCTGGGGCCACGTGTTCACGGGACCCACCGGCAAATTGACGTACGGCGCACAAGGCAAGGTGGGCAGCGTCGCCTTCCAGCAGGACGACAGCATCAAGAGCGGAGTCGAGATCGGTTGGTGGCAAAATGATTACAACTCCGCGCTGCCGTCCGTGAAGGCGCCCTTTGCGGTCGCCCCCGCGCCCTCGGGCGGAATCGTCAACGGCACCAACTACAATTATATTTTGCCAGGCGGCAATTACATGCTGTCGAGCGTGGCTGGCGGAAAAGTATTGATCGCCGGCAAGGTGGTGCTCTATGTCACCGGCTCCGTGGATCTCAGTGGTAATAATGATGTTCTCGAATTCACGCCCGGGAGCAGCCTGGAGATTTATATCGGCGGACAGTACGGAAGGTTTGGCGCTGTCGAGACCCCGGTGACTGTCGCCACCGACCTCAAGATTTTCGGGCTGCCCACGAACACCGAGATGAAACTTTCCGGATCGAGGAATTTTTACGGCCTGATCTATGCGCCGCAAGCCACGTTCGAGATCAAAGGCGGCGTGCATTATTACGGTGCCTTTTGCGTCAAATCCGCGCGCTTGATGGGCTCCTGCAACTTCCATTACGACGAGGCGCTGTTCGATGTGCCGCCCTTCCGCGGCTTCATCATCTCCGACTGGGAGGAAATCTGAGCGCCAGCCCGCGCATCGCCCGCCACGCCAATTTCAAAGGGCGGGTTGCCCTGGAGTCATTCCAAAACGAATTGACCACGGATGACGCGGATCCCGCTCAGCGGGACGGATAAGATTTCTAAAAAGCTGATTCTTCCGCATCTGTGTTCATCCGCGTCAACCGTGGTCAAAAAATCTTCTCAGAAGGACCGGGGGATTCATGGGGAGTTGCGACCTCCAACTTTGGACGCGCAGCGGGGCCATGAACCCGTTGGCGCTTCCGTTGTCGCGCCAGCGTCTTGGACTGCGCCAGTCCTCTGGCGCTTTGGGTGGGCCGCTGCACGTTCTCAAAGCGCCAGAGGACTGGCGCAGTCCAAAACCTTGCGGGGCTTTCGGACGGTTCATGGGTAGGGAGAACCTCCAAAATTTGGACGCGCAGCGGGGCCATGAACTGGCGGCGTTTGGAGTTCACGCTTCAGCGTGTTCCGGGAACAGTCCCGTGTGCGGGACTGGACTCCAAACCACAGGTTCATGGGTAGCCGCCACGGTTTTGCGACCGCGCATGGGGGCCATGAACTGGCGGCGTTTGGAGTTCACGCTTCAGCGTGCGCCCGGACAAGCTGAAGCTTGAACTCCAAACAGCCGGTTCATGGAGAGGGGCCGCTTTGTCGTTTGTACTGACTATTATTTGGATTTGGTATAACTCATCCTCAAAGACCGGAGCGAACCAACGCGGTCAACTTCTCTTCGTCCACCTCCACGCCCAGACCAAAGCCGGTGCGCGCGGTCAATTCGCCGCCTGTCACCACAAACGGTTTCTTCAAAATGCTGGCGGCCAGAAACTGAGGACCATTCAGCGCCGCCGCGTGCTTCAGCCCGTGCGCGGCGAACAACGCGAGTGAGGCGGAGAGCGACAAGTCGGGGTCGGTCAACCCGCTGCCGAGAAAGATCAAGCCGTTCTGTTCAAGGAACTGAACCTGCCGGCGCGCCTCGGCCAGACTGCCACAGCGCGCGACCTTGATCGCCACACCGTCGAGCAGCCGCAGCCGGTGAAACTCCTCGAGTTCGACACACGAAACAATGCCTTCGTCCATGATGATGGGCAGCGCGCCTTGTTGTTTGAGTTTCGCGAAACCGCTCAGGCGGTTGGCGGCGACGGGCTGTTCGAAAAACGCGACGCCGAGGCCGGCCAGTTTCGGCGCGACGGCCAGCGCGTCGGCCTCGGAATAGCCGCCGTTGGCGTCCACCCACAATTCCGCGTCGGGCGCCAGCCTGCGGACGAGGCCCAGCAGTTCAAGATCGAACTTGGGATCGGGCGCGATCTTGATGTTGAAGTGGCGATAGCCGCGCGCGTGCGCCTGGGCGAGCAGGCCTTCCACTTCGTCGAGCGTTCGCGGATTGAGCGTCCAACTCAGTTCAACCGTGTCGCGGTCGCGACGGCCCCAGCGTTCGGTGGCGGATTTTTTCAACAACTTCCCGGTCAGGTCAAAGAGCGCGAGGTCCAGGCCCGCCTTGCAAATCGGCTGGCCGGTGGAAAACGACGGCGCGATGGCGCGATCCATCGCCGCGTGCAGTGAGTCGAGGTCGAGCGGATCGCTGCCAAGCAACTCTGGCGCGAGGTACTGTTGTATCGTCGATTGGACGCCCTCCAGTGTTTCATAGCTCCAGCGCGGCGTCGGCACGCTTTCTCCCCAACCCACCGTGCCATCATCCGCGGTAATTTTGATCGCGACCGCGGGCCGGCCCACCGGCCGGCCGGCTGTGGTCTCGAAAAATTTGAAGCGTCCGGCGACCGGATAAACCACCGGGAACGTTTCGATCAGGGTGATTTCGGCGTTCATTTACATGGATCGAGAATCGATTGGCTCAAATTATTTCTTTTTCCTGCGGGCTTGAGCGGCAGACGCGATGCTGGCTTTGTCGGGCCACGAATAACTCATCTGGCTTGAGGACCGCGGCGAGACTAGGAGCCGGCGGCTGGCTTGCCAAGCCTGATTCTGGTTTCCGACCGCGAGCGCCGCGCCGTGCGGGAGAGGGCTTGTAAGATTCGCCCGGTCATGTATGCTGGCGGAAAATGCCTGCCCGCATTTCAACCCGGCATCCGTTTCACCGTAGCGTGAAACGCTTGATCTTCGCGGTGGCATTGCTTGTTGTCATCGGTTTGAGGACCGCCCCGGCCGGCACGCTGACCGTCGAATCCACGCGCTTCGCCGGCACGCCGGACATTCTCGCTTTCAACCTGGCGCACTTCTACCCCGGCTCCAACACCAAGGAATGGTGGCGTTACAGCGGCGCTCACGGGAGCGCGCATGTTCATCAGCCCGGGCGAAATTGAAGCCACGGACGACATCACCGGTCGCGGCGATGGCGTGACTGATCAGGCCGGTTTCCTGGCGCGCAAGGCCGCGCTGCGCGCCGACCCGCTCAACACGAATTACATCAACTGGCCCTACTTCACCAACCGCTACGAGACGCACACGTTGACCGGCAACAATAAAATCCGTGTCAACCATGCCTGCCGCGAGTTGCGCTCGCTCGGCATCCAGATCTGCGCACAAATCACCGCCAGCCAGAGTTTCCTCACGATTACTGACACCAACGACTGGGCGGGCAAGTGGGAACTCTGGCAACACTACTACGCGCAGGCGTTTTATCTTGGCCGCGAGTTCGACGTGCAGCGTTACCAGATGTATAACGAGCCGAACCACTCCAACGCCAACGGCCTCACACCGTCGGATTACCTCCAGCGGCTCCAACTCATCTCCGACGCCGTCCAGTCCGCGCTGGCCGACGTGAACATGCTCTACGGCAAGTCGCTCACGCCACTGGTGCTCGCCCCCGTCACTTCCGGATCAGCGGATGGTTCCTACCCCGGCTGGGGTGATTTGGTCGTCAGCAATCGCCATGTGAATTTTCTCGGGCAGACCGACACCAATTTCTGGCTCCTCAACAAGTATGATTACCACCAGTATAATTCCTCGCCGTCGAGCTTCGGCTCCGACCTGGCCAATCTCCGGAACCTGCTCACGACCGGCATGGCCCCGGAGCCGCGCTTTCCGGTGGCCATTTCCGAGTTCAACGTCCACACCGGCGCGGATTTCGACGCCCTCGCCGAATCGCTCGACACGCCGTCGAAGTATTCGCGCTTCGGCGCCATTGTGGTGGAGCTGGTGAAGAACTTTGAAAAGGAGCTGTACGCTTTCAAATTTGGCCAGACGGCAAGCAGCGGCGGCAGCGCCTATCCCGTCGCCAAGAACGGGATGCATTACGTGGACTACACCAACTCGCCATACAACACCGGCGGCATCACCAAGGCGGCCGAAGTCTGGCGGCTGTTTAACAAGGGCTTCGCGCCCGGTCGCGACCAGAAGGATTACACCCGCGGCGCCGGCATGGACGCGCTCGACCTTCGTGCCGGCTACGACCCGGCGACGAAGTGTTATTATCTTTTTTCCGCCAACGATGCCTCCACCGGCCTCACCTACACGGTCAACGTGGCGGCGTGGAACCTGCCCGTGGGCAACAAGCTCCTCATCGAAGAAGTCAGCGAGAATCGCCACGGCGGCGGACGCACCTGGGGCAGCGTCGCCGCCGACAACACGGTGTTCGACGGCGCCGACAACCAGCTTTTCCAGCCCGCCAATACCGTGTGGCTCTTCACCCTCCCCAACCCGACCCAGCAAGTGGAGCAAGTCCTCACCGCCACCGACGACGCGCAGGTGAAGGACGGCGCGAACAAGACAACGAACTACGGCTCCGCCGCGACGCTTCTCGTGCGCAACGACCCGGCGAACACCGCCAACCGCAGTGTCGCATTCTTGAAATTTCGCCTGCCCGCGATTTACCTGCCCGACATCCAACTCGCCGTGCTGTCGCTGCGCACCTCGACCGTCAGCAGCAACGTCCCCGTGCAGGCGCACGTTTACGGACTGGACAGCAACAACTGGTCGCAAAGCACGATCACGTGGGCCAACGCGCCGAACCTCCGCCAGAACCGGCCCGCCGGTTCCGTGATCACCAACAACTGGCTCCAGGGCTTCGGCACCAACGCGCACCTGCTCGGCCAACTCGTGGTCTCCTCGACCAGCAAAAGCGACCGGCCCATTGACGTGACCGACTTTCTCCGCACGAAGACGAACTACGACGCGACGTTTATAATTTCCCAGGACCCGCGCTGGGACGTGACGCTCCCGTCGCTCATGCCCGGCGATAATCAGCCCGACGCCATTGAAATCACCTCGATCGAAGGAGCCAGCGGCCCGAACCCCGGCCCGCAGTTGAAAATCGTCCGCCTCAAGGACACCGACGGCGACGGCCTCAGCGACGACGCCGAACTGAACGTCTTCGGCACGAATCCGAACAAAGCCGATACCGACGGGGACGGCGTCAGCGACGGCGAGGAAATCCTCATCGCCGGCACCGACGCGAAGGACAGCAAATCGTATCTCCGCGTCACGTCGGCCGGCCAGCCGGGCGGTGGCGGGTTCAACCTCCAATGGCCGACGGTCAGCGGCAAAATCTACAAAATCTTCCGCACGACGAGCCTGACGCCGCCGAATTGGCAGCAGATTTTTTCGACCACCGGCAATGGGGCGACGATGAGCTACACCGACCCGCTCACCGACGCACAGGTGTTGAACCAGGCCAGCGTCTTCTACCGGCTTCAGGTGGAGTAGCGGCCTGCGCCCCCATTTTTCGGAGGGACGAGCTACGCGAGTCCCTGATCCCATTTCTCCGTAACAGTCGGTGCAAACGATAAGGCGGTGCCCTCACCCCGGCCCTCTCCATGAACCCCGAGGAAACATTCAACATTCAACTTCCAACGCTCAACATCCAAGGAACGCACCAATGCGAGTCGCCGAAAACGTTCGAAGTTGAATGTTGAATGTTGAATGTTGGGCGTTTTCGGTGGGTTCATGGGCAGCTTCGACCTCCAACTTTGGACGCGCATCGGGGCCATGAATCGGTTTGCGCTTCCGTTGTCGCGCCAGCGTCTTGGAGTGCGCCAGTCCTCTGGCGCTTTCGACCACCCACGACTTCCAAAGCGCCAGAGGACTGGCGCACTCCAAGACCTTGCGGCGGTATGAACGATTCATGGGTAGCCTCCACGATTCGAGGATCGCGCATTGGGACCATGAACCTGCGGCGTTTGGAGTTCACGCTTCAGCGTGTCCCCGGTCGCCGAGCACCCTGAAGGGTGGACACCAAACGCCCGTTCATGGAGAGGGCCAGGGTGAGGGGAATTTCCTGTGCGCAATTCGCCCATTCTCATTCCAACCTGGCATGATTTCCTTGAACGGGCCGATGATTGGGGACTCGCGTAGCTCTTCCCTCCGGAAAAAACGGCAACCAGTGATTTGTTCCGGGAATAATTCTTCACATAAATTCGCCGGTGTGCCGTGTACGCGGCCTTGCACGCCCTGTGGCTTAATACTAATGTTAGGCCGCAATCGCGTCGTCCACAATTCGCTTAATTGAAAACCGATGATGTAACCAATAATCACCAACCAAAAAGGAAGGAGGACAAGGATCATCTTAAACTCACGGCTCAGATGCTGCGCGAAGGATTAAAGATATTATTGAAACACCCTCGCCTGCTCGGTTTGTTCATGGAAGCCGTCTGAGATAATTGGCTGGATCAGTTCCATCCGCACGGAGCAGGTCCGGTGTCCGAGCCTTTGGGCAGCGCGCAGAATGGATACGTCTGTGGACGCGCGGCTTGAAGCGACCGCAGCCAGGCGCGAGGGAAGCTCCAAATTCCAAGCTCCAAGTTCCAGAGAAATTCCAAGCACCAAATCCCAAAAGCCGCGGGCAGGACAGCGGCCCGCGCGCGGCTGAACCAGGCAGGCCCGGCAGACATGCGCTCAGCAACGGATGTTTGGTGCTTGGGATTTGGATCTTCTCTGGAGCTTGGTGCTTGGTGCTTGGTGCTTCGCTGTTCCTGTTGCACCCACGAAAAACGTCGAGAAACCAGCGGCCGCAGCCAGGCGCGTTTCGAAAGGCTTTCCTGTTAACCCACAACTTCTCATGGCGGTCCATCCTCGCGGCGGCTATTGTCCGTGGCATGTCTTGGATAAGGTTGGTATCCGTCCGCTTTCGTGGCGCGGCGTTGCTTGCCACGGTCGGCCTGCTGCTGCCGTCGGCCCGGGCGGCCACACGCCCGCCCGACATCCTCTTCATCGCCATTGACGACCTGAACGACTGGGCCAACTGCCTGGGCGGCCGGCCCGGTGTGTTGACGCCGAACATTGACCGCCTGGCCGCGCGCGGCACGCTCTTCCTCAATGCCAATTGCGCCGCGCCCGTCTGCAATCCTTCGCGCACCGCCACGATGACCGGCATCCGCCCCTCGACCTCCGGCATCTACAACAACAACCAGAAATGGCGCCTCTCGCCCGTGCTCAACCAGGCCGTCACCATCCCCGAACATTTCCGCCAACACGGCTACGCGGCGAAAGGCGGTGGCAAAATTTTCCACGCGCTCGAATGGTTCGATGGCGACGTGGACGGCTGGAACGACCCGAAATGCTGGGATGAATATTTCCCGACGAAATTGCGCCAGATGCCGCCGCGCGTCCTGCCGCCGAACCCGCCGAAGGACGGAAAGCCCGACCGCAAGCAATACGGCGTGATTCCTTATTTCGACTGGCAGCCGCTGCCGAATCCCGATTCCGACATGCCGGACTACAAGGTCGTGGACTGGGCCATCGGTGAGCTGAAGAAAACGCAGGACAAACCGCTGTTTCTGGCCGTCGGCCTTTTCCGTCCGCACATCCCGTGGTACGTGCCGAAAAAGTATTACGATCTCTACCCGCTCGACCAGATCAAGGTTCCCTACGTGAAGCCGGGCTGGCTCGAAAAACTTCCGCCCGCCGCGCAGCAATCCGGCGCCGTGCGCCGCAAGTGGCACCAGTGGGTCCTGGAAAACCACGAATGGGAAAAGGCGGTGCAAGGCTACCTCGCCTCGATCTCATTCTGCGACGCGCAGGTCGGCCGGCTCCTCGACGCGCTCGACGCCAGCGGCAAGGCGGCCCACACGATCATCGTGCTCTGGACCGACCACGGTTTCCACGCCGGCGACAAGGAGACGTGGGAAAAATTCACGTTGTGGGAGGAAGCGACGCGTGTGCCGCTGATCTTCGTCGCGCCCGGCGTCACCCGGCCCGGCGCACGCTGCGCGCGGCCCGCGAGTTTGCTGGACATTTATCCCACGCTCGTGGAACTGGCGGGCCACGCGCCGCGCAAAGAACTTGAAGGCCGCAGCCTCGTCTCCCAATTGCGCGAACCACAAGCGCCGCGCGACGAACCGGCCCTCTGCACGCACGAGCGCAACAATCACTCCGTGCGCAGTGAACGCTTCCACTACATCCGTTATGCCAACGGCGACGAGGAACTTTACGACCACGCCGGCGACGAAGGCGAATGGAACAGCCTCGCAGGCGATCCGACATTCGCGGCGGTGAAAACGGACCTTGCGAAGTGGCTGCCGAAAGTGAACGTGGAAACCAGACTGCTCCCTGACACCGGCGAGTTTCCCGGTCCGGAGCAAACGAAGAGCGCAGCGAAAGCTGTGAAGCAAGCGTCCGCCAGACCGTCCGGCGCGCTAAAGGCCGGGGATGTTTTCAGCAATGAGGACTCACCTCAGATCGCCGGCAAGCCGCTGACCCTCACCGCCGAAGTTGAACCCAGCGGGCCTGACGGCGTCATCGTCGCGCAAGGCGGCAATGTGAACGGCTACGCGCTCTACCTGAAAGACGGGAAGCTTGCTTTCACCGTGCGCGTCAATGGCAAGGCCACGACCATTGTTGCGAGCGAAACACCCGCCGGCCGTTTCACCGCCCAGGCGCACCTGGCCAGCACCGGAGCGACGGGGCTGGCGATCAATGAGCGGCAGGTCGCTGCCGGCCAGGCGCCCGGCCTGATCCCGGCGCAGCCCAACGACGGACTGAGCGTGGGAAACGACGCTGCTTCCCTCGTCGGCGAGTATGAAGGCGCCAACGAGTTCAGCGGAAAGATCCTGAACGTGCGCCTCAACGTCGAATGAAAGGCGGGATGGATTTTGGAACGGGGAAGCGCGGGCACCCTCCCCCCGGCCCCACTTCCATTTAGTTAAGAAGACAAAAAATTTCCGGAGCAACCCCTCACCTTGATCCTCTCCCCTTCCGAAGGGGAGAGGAATGCGCGCTGCGTTCACAGACGCAAACCGGGATGCGCTTGACGGACCCCGCCGGATTTCCTCTCCCCTCATCCGATGAGGGGAGAGGATCAAGGTG
>CAZIFU010000156.1:0-4780 GCA_964539075.1 uncultured Verrucomicrobiota bacterium
GGACGCGGCGGAGCCGAGCGCAGCGAACCGAGTGGAACGAGATAGCCTGCACGGAGTGCAGCCCGCAAGGGCGAGCGCGGCAGCGCACGGCAAACAGACTGCCGCAGGCAGCCCGAAGGGGCAGCGCGGAGGCGCTGAGCAATACAAAGCCGAGAACGTCTTCTGGGTGCCCGCCGATGCCCGCTGGTCCCACCTCCAGGCCAGCGCCAAGCAGCCCACCATCGGCAAGACCGTGGACGACGCCATGGTCGCCCTCGAGCGCGACTGGCAAATTTCGAGTCCCGAAGTGCGAATGTGGAACGAAAACAAGCCATGAGCGGCGAACCCTTGCCCAGTTCCGAAATCATCCTCTACCAGACAGAGGATGGCCGCACGCGCATCCAGTGTCGGTTTGAAAACGAGACCGTCTGGCTGACGCAGGCGCTCATTTCCGAGCTGTTCCAAGTCACGGTGCCGACCGTGAATGAGCATTTGAAAGGCATTTACGCCGAGGGGGAACTGGCGGCAGGCGCAACTATTCGGAAATTCCGAATAGTTCGGACCGAGGGCAAACGGGAGGTGACGCGGGAGATCGAGCACTACAACTTGGACACTGTGCTCGCCGTCGGGTTCCGCGTGCGCAGCCATCGCGGCACGCAGTTCCGGCAGTGGGCCATCGGACGCTTGAACGAGTATCTGGTGAAGGGCTTCACCATGGACGACGAGCGGCTCAAGAACCCGCCGGGCAAGGGGCAGAAGGATTATTTCGACGAGCAACTGGAGCGCATCCGCGACATCCGCTCGTCGGAGCGGCGGTTCTACCAGAAGGTGCTCGATATTTACGCGACGAGCGTGGACTACACGCCGGACACCGAGATGTCGCAGCAGTTCTTCGCCACCGTGCAAAACAAAATGCACTGGGCGGCGCACGGGCAGACGGCGGCGGAGGTGATCCATACGCGGGTGGACGCAAGCCAGCCCTTCATGGGCCTGAAGACGACGCGGCCCGGCGGCATCATCCGCAAGGAGGACGTGTCCATCGCCAAGAACTACCTCGATGGCGAAGAACTCGGCACGCTGAACCGGATCGTGAACGCCTACATCGAATTCGCCGAGCTGCGGGCGCTGCAACGCAAGGTGATGACCATGCGGGACTGGATCGCGAAGCTGGATGAGTTCCTGAAACTCTCCGAGCACGAGCTGCTGGACCACGCGGGGAAGATTTCCGCCGGGCAGGCGAAGATGAAAGCGGAGCTGGAATACGACCGCTACCGGGTGTTCCTGGATTCGCAGCCGCGGACCGTGGATCTGGATTTTGAGAGGGCAGCCTCAGAATTGAAGAAGCTCCCAAAGCCGAAGAAACCCAAACCGTCGAAATCATGAGTGCATTATTCGACATTCGAAATTCTGCATTCGGAATTTGCCCCGTCCCGCCCAAGGGCAACGCCAACTTCGCCTGGGTGCAGCACTTCATCCACCACCTCGCGCCCCAGGGCATGGCCGGCTTGAACGCCGTCCGCAAGGACCTCGCCAATGGCAGCATGTCCTCCAACCAGTCCGGTGACTGCAATGCGCGAAGCGCCCGTCGAGAATGGGCCACTAACTCGCAGGGCTTGGGAAGCCAACGCGACATCCGCCGCGCCCTCATCGAGGCCGACCTCGTGGACTGCATGGTCGCGCTCCCCGGCCAGCTCTTCTACAGCACGCAGATCCCCGTCTGCCTCTGGTTCATTGAGAAAAATGGAAACGCGTCGGCTAAACGCTCGGCATTCAAAACGGCTCAGATTCAATACAACGACGCTATGGGCAAGGCACATTCAAACTTCCAACTGACCTGATGAGCAACGCCGACACACAACACATGATCGACCTCGTTGAGCGGCAAACGGGGTATCGCGTCACGGTCGATGTCGTCTCGGGCATTTACGAGCACGCCCAGATGATCTCAGCTCGGCCCGAAGCTCCTGCGCACATCATCCGGGTCAATGCTGACCGCCGCCAACACGCCGATTACATCGTCGCCGTCCAGTGCGGGATGCTTCTGGTGTTGTGGTCGGACCCGACAAAAGTTCCTGGGATGGCGTTTGAAAAGTCGAAGTGCGATTACCTGGCTGGCAAGTGGGCGAAGACGAAGCAACTGGCCAATCTACCTGCCGAGACTGCCGCGACGACGGCCAACTTCTACGTGGAGGGCCTGCTCAAGCAGCTAAACTCAACACCGCTCGAGATTCGTGTGGCCAATCTCTGCTTTGAGTCGTGCCCCAGCTTGCGTGACATGCAGGCGGAGTCGTTCAACGCTCATCTGCGCGGCATTTCCGAAGCCTTCTCGCCGAAGATCAAGGATCGTGCCCCCCTTGAAGTCTTTCAGAAGAACGTGGCGATGAGCGCGGCCCTGGCACTAAACTGGGCACGGCTTTCCGGGAGTAGATTGTGCCTCCTGCCTTACGAAAGCACCGGGCATGTCGGCGCTGGCCAGAAGTTGCTGGATGGAGTCGATGCCGCACCTGCGCAGACGTCTGAGAACCACATGCGAACCGTCGATGCTTGGGCCGAGCAGCTTTTGCTGAGAACTCTATACCGATGGGAACTTTCAAACCGCCGCCAATGAAGCCAGAACCGTTTTCATTCCAATATCCAATCGTCGACTTCGACCTGACGAAGTTGCCTGTCGACCTCGCACTGCTCCGTGAGAACCCGGCGATGCTGGTCTCCGCCGTCCAGACATTCTATCAGGACTGCTTCCGCAAACTGGGCGGCACCGCCAACATCTTGGTCAAGGATGGCGTTGTTTCAGTGTCCTGGCTTCCAAAGGCAGGCAATGCCGCGGAGCAGGTGTTCCAACACGCGTCGAGCCTGCTGCGCGCAGGCGACTACCGGACCGCCGAGCCGCTCTTGCGCGCCTTGCTCGCCCGGGATGCCAACCATACCGGCGCCCTGCTCAATCTCGGCATGATGTTGAGCGACCAGCGAAATCTGACTGAGGCGGCAGCACTCTTGCGCAGGTTCGTTGATCTGGTGCCAGACAGTTCGCACGGTTGGACCGCTCTGGGCGTGGCGCAATCGCGGGAGGGAGACGTCCGAGGTGCGACGACTTCATTGGGGAGAGCTTTGGAAATCGATCCGCAGAATGCCCATGCCCTGCGAAACCTGGGCGCACTTCTGGGCAAGGAGTCGTCGCAACAAGCGCTGCCGATTCTCGAACAGGCCGCCCGTCTCATGCCGGAAGATCAGGCGGCCCAATACGGATATGCGCAATGTTTGCTGCAGCTTGGAAGAACCGGCGACGCCGACCCAGTCTTCGTAAAGGCCATTCAACTCAGTCCTCTCAGCGATATCGCTGAGTTGGCCCGCACCGCCCGAACTTCAATCGCCAACCAATCCATGCGCTCTGCCGTCGGCGGTGGAGCGCATCCCGACGCCGTTATGTGTTGTCTGTCTGGACTGCGGAAATTCCGTGACTTGGGGGACACCGAGACCCGCGCCATCGTGTTTGAGATCGCCCTGCTCGGTCAAAGCGGCTTGGACATCAATGATCCTGCCAAGAAGTATACACTGCGCAGTCTTCCCGGCAGTTTCTCGGGACTTCAACTGGTCTCGTTGATGTATACGGGGATGAAGCTCATCGATCCGAGTGCTGATGCGGGGATTGATTTGTCGCAAGAGTTTGCCGAGGCAAAAACACTTTTTGAACATCCCAACTCCCCCGGAGAAGATGATTCGCCGCTTGGCCACACCGGGAGCTGACCTTTGCGTTGTTGATTATAGCCGCCTAAAAAAACCTTTCAATGGACCAAGCCCAACTCAACTGGATCACCAACTTCATCTGGGGCATCGCCGACGACACCCTCCGCGATGTCTTCGTCCGGGGTAAATACCGCGACGTCATCCTGCCGATGACCGTCCTCCGCCGCCTCGATGCCGTGCTGGAGCCGACCAAGGCCGCCGTGCTCGAAATGAAGGCCGCGCTCGATAAGGAAAAGATCACCAACCAGGACGACGCCCTGCGCTCCGCCTCCGGTCAGGCCTTCTACAACACCTCGCCCTTCCTCCTGCGCGACCTCAAGTCCCGCAAGACACAGCAGACGCTCAAAGACGACTTCATGGCCTACCTCGACGGCTTTTCGCCGAACGTGCAGGACATCCTCAAGAACTTCGAGTTTCGCAATCAAATCCCCCGGCTCTCCGAGTCCGATGGCCTCGGCCAGCTCATCGAGAAGTTCCTCGACAAGGACATCAACCTCAGCCCCCGCCCCGTGGGCGAACTGCCCGGTCTCGACAATCACTCCATGGGCACCGTCTTCGAGGACTTGGTGCGCATGTTCAACGAGGACAACAACGAGGAAGCCGGCCAGCACTGGACGCCGCGTGATGCCGTCAAGCTCATGGCCAGCCTCATGTTCCTGCCCGTGGCCGACAAGATCGAGTCCGGCACCTACTTGCTCTACGACTGCGCCTGCGGCACCGGCGGCATGTTGACCGTCGCGGAGGAAACCCTCCAGCAAATCGCCACCGCGCACGGCAAGCAGGTCGCCACCCACCTTTACGGACAGGAGATCAACGCCGAGACCTACGCCATCTGCAAAGCCGACCTCCTGCTCAAAGGCGACGGCGACGCGGCGGACAACATCGTCGGCGGCCCCGCCTTCTCCACCCTGTCGAACGACCAGTTCCGCTCCCGCACGTTCGACTTCATGCTCGCCAATCCGCCCTACGGCAAAAGCTGGAAGAGCGACCTGGAGCGCATGAGCGGCGAAGGTGGAAAGAAGGATGTCAAAGACCCGCGCTTCCTCATCGAGCACGC
>CAZIFU010000157.1:0-2472 GCA_964539075.1 uncultured Verrucomicrobiota bacterium
AGATGAACCGCACTGTTTCAAACACCGCCAGGCCCGTGAACATCCTCGGCCTCTCCGCCTATTACCACGACAGCGCGGCATGCCTGGTGCGCGACGGCGTGATCATCGCGGCAGCGCAGGAGGAGCGGTTCACGCGTAAAAAACACGACGCGAATTTCCCCCGGCACGCCGTGGACTACTGCCTGCGCGAGGGCGGCCTCGCCATCGGCGATGTGGATTACGTCGCGTTCTACGAGAAGCCGTTCCTTAAATTCGACCGTATCCTGCACTCCTACCTCGCCTGCGCGCCGGCGGGCATCCGTTCGTTCCTCATGGCGATTCCGCTTTGGATCAAGGACAAAATCTGGATGAAGTCCGAGCTGCGCCGCGAGTTGAACTTCGAGGGGCCGATCATTTTCCCGGAGCACCATGAGTCGCACGCGGCGTCAGCATTTTTTCCATCGCCGTATCCGGAGGCCGCGTTCCTCACCGTGGACGGGGTGGGCGAATGGACCACGACGAGCTATGGCATCGGGCGCGGGAACCGCGTGGAACTGCACGGCGAACTGCACTTCCCGCACTCCCTCGGCTTGCTTTACTCGGCGTTCACCTACTTCACGGGTTTCAGGGTCAACTCCGGCGAATACAAGCTCATGGGCCTCGCGCCCTACGGCGAGCCGAAATACAAGGACCTCATCCTGCGCGAACTGGTGGACCTCAAAGAGGACGGCTCCTTCAAACTGAACTTGCGCTACTTCGATTACGCGGTCGGCCTGAAGATGACCAACGGCCGGTTCGACGAACTGTTCGGCCGCTCCGCCCGCAAGCCGGAAACGAAACTCACGCAGGACGACATGGACCTCGCGCGCTCCATCCAGGACGTGACCGAGGAAATCATGTTCCGCATGGCGCGCCACGTCCGCCGGCAGACCGGCCTGCGCGACCTCTGCCTCGCCGGCGGCGTTGCGCTCAATTGCGTCGCCAACGGCCGCATCCTGCGCGAGGGCATCTTCGACCGCATCTGGATCCAGCCGGCCGCCGGTGACGCGGGCGGGGCGCTCGGCGCGGCGCTCGTGGTCTGGCACCATTATCTGGACAAGCCGCGCACGGCCGACGGGGTCAATGATTCCCAGCGCGGCTCGTATCTCGGCCCGGAGTTTTCGCGCGACGAAATCCGGGCGTTCCTCCAGTCGGAGAGCGCGCCGTTCCGCGAATTGACAGACGGAGAAATTCCCGACGTGATCGCCGACCTCATCGCGCAGGACAAAGTCATCGGGTGGTTCGAGGGCCGGATGGAGTTCGGCCCGCGCGCACTGGGCGGGCGCTCGATTCTCGGCGACGCGCGATCGCCGAAGATGCAGGAAACGATGAACCTGAAGATAAAGTTCCGTGAAAGCTTCCGGCCCTTCGCGCCGTCGGTGTTGCGCGAGCGCGTGTCCGATTACTTCGAACTGGACCGCGAGAGTCCTTACATGCTGCTGGTCGCGCCGGTGGCGAAATCCATCCGGCGCGAGATGACCGCCGGGGAGCAGAAACTTTTCGGCCTGCACAAACTGCTCTGCCTGCGCTCGACGCTCCCGGCGGTGACGCACGTGGATTATTCGGCGCGCGTGCAGACCGTCACCGAGGAACACAGCCCGCTCTATTACCGGACGATCAAACGCTTCGAGGAGAAGCACGGCTGCCCGGTGATCATCAACACTTCATTCAACGTGCGGGGCGAGCCGATCGTCGGCTCCCCGGCGGACGCCTACCGCTGTTTCATGCGCACGAACATGGACTATTTGATCATCGGCAATTTCCTGCTTGAAAAGAAAGACCAGAAGCCGCTCGACAAGGACATTGACTGGCTCAAGGAATTCGAACTCGATTGAAACGTGACGGTTGAACCACAAATGAACACCAGAAGCGGTCTCACAAGGTGGGGCGAGACTCCGTCGAGCCGTGACAGACGCGGAGTTCATTGGCTCGACGGAGTCTCGCCCCACCGAGGTTGGCATTATGAAACCGCTTCTAACGAACACCAATGGGGACGATGCGCCGTGACGCCGCGGCAGATTCGTGTCCATTCGTGTCCATTCGTGGTTTCCTCCCAGCCGGGCGCCCAAGCGGCATGAACCTGCTCAAAGAAATCAAGGAACTCAAAACCGGTCCGCGCGAACTGCGCAAGTTCGGCCTGACGGTTGGCGTCGTCTTTCTGTTGCTCGGCGCGTGGACCTGGTTTCGCCACAAACCGGTTCACCCGTGGCTGCTGGGCATCGGCGCGCCGCTGGTGCTGCTCGGACTGGTCTGGCCGGCGGCGCTGCGCTGGATTTACCTTGGCTGGATGACGCTGGCCTTCATCCTCGGCCATGTTGTTTCCACGGTTCTGCTCATCCTGTTCTTCTACCTCGTGGTCACGCCGGTCGGTTTGCTGGCGCGGCTCGTCGGGAAAGATTTTCTCAACCGCAAACCGCAGCCTGGCGCGGCGAGCTACTGGATCGCCCGCGACCG
>CAZIFU010000158.1:0-20262 GCA_964539075.1 uncultured Verrucomicrobiota bacterium
AATCCGGCGGGGTCCGTCAAGCGCACCCCGGTCTGCGTCTGCGAACGCAGCGCGCGCATTCCTCTCCCCTTCGGAAGGGGAGAGGATCAAGGTGAGGGGTTGCTCCGGAAATTTTTTGTCTTCTTAACTAAATGGAAGTGCTCCCCGGCCCTCCATTGCATGGAGAAGAGGGAGTGTTTGGTTGCGGCTCTGCCGTGGTGTGTCCTTTGGCGCAAACTTCGCCGTGCCGGATTAGTCCGTTTCTGAACAGTCACTTTCCACCCGCCCAAGCCGGTGGATTTTTCAATTGGAAAAGCATTTCACCCGCTTTGGGCACGTACAGAATGCCTTCGTCTTCGCGGTTCATGTAAGCCTCCACGTGGATGCTCGCGGGGTCGCGGTAGCCGAGGTTGATTTGGCGGCAGACTTCGGGCGGGATGGCCGTGGCAAGCGTCACGCGGGCGCGCGGCGTTTCGACGCCGTTCTCATACGTGCCCAGGCCGTGAACGTGCGCTGAGTGCGCAAGCACACCCCACGGGTAATGTTTGAACTGGTCCCATTGCTTGAGGAAGTAATCGCGGCAATGGTAGCCCACCGCCATGATCGTTTCGCGGTGCGTGACGCAGACTTCCTTCACGTGCGGCGCATAAATGATCAACTCGCCGCCGTCAGCCAGCACCGGTTCCAGCTTGTACATCGCCTTGCCGGCCGTCCAAATCTCCTCATACATCGGCGGCGCGCAGGAGAGAATGGTGTGAAAGGGTTTGTCCTTGCAGGTGATGTTGACTTGCGCGGAAAGTTCGCTGGCCGCGTCCCAGGCGGTTTCCGGCGTGCCCACAAACAGCCCGGCCAGTTCCTTGCCGGCCACGACCATGCAGAAGCACAGCTTGTTGACGTGAACCATCGCTCCGGCGCGGTCCACCACCTTGCGGACGGGCGTCCATTTGCTGCCGATGATTTTCGGCGTGGTGATGACGGCGCCCAGCCAATGGAAAAAATTCAAAATCTTTGGCCCGGCCACGCCTGGAAACAGATATTTGTTGCCGCCGGAAAACCCGACCACTTCGTGCGGGAAAACCGGGCCGACGATGATGATCTGGTCGTAGTCGAAGACCAGCCTGTTGACTTCCACCGGCACATCCATCGCAAAGAGGCCCGCGGACAGTTCCTCGATGTCGGCGGCCGGGATCACGCCGATTTGTCTGAGGGACTCCGGCTGGTTCCAGGCGTGGTTGAAAAATCGCACCTGCCCGTATTGGCCGGTCCGCTCGGCGGCGGAGATGGCGAGCCGTTGGCAGATTGCCGCTTCGCTCATCGGCTGGTGTGTGCCGAGGGCGATCAGGACATCCAACGCTTTGGTCACCTGTGCGATCTGGCGGTGCAAGGTCTGAAACAACAACCCCACCGGCGCCGTCCGTGTGGCGTCCGGCACGATGAGCAGCACTTTTTTGCCGCGGTACATTTCCGCCGGGCAGGCGCGCGCCACCAGCTCCTGGACTTGCGCGTTGGTCAGCGTGCCGCCGGGCGGGGCCGTGTGCGAAAGCAGCGTGTTGGTGCCCATCATTCAGATCGTCTGCGCCAGGAACCCGCCGTCCACGCGGAGGTCGGCGCCGGTGACGAAGCTGCTCGCCTGGTGGCTGGCCAGAAACAGGGCCGCGCCCACCAGTTCGTGCGCTTCGCCAAAGCGCCCCATCGGCGTGTGGCCGAGGATCGCCTGCGCCCGCGCTGTCGGGGTTCCGTCCTCATTATACAACAGGCGCCGGTTTTGTTCCGCCGGGAAAAAGCCGGGCGTGATGGAATTGACCCGCACGCCTTTGGCGGCCCACTCGCGCGCCAGAAACTGCGTCAGACTGAGCACGGCGGCCTTGGCGGCAGAATAGGCCACCACGCGCGACAAGGGGACGTGGGCGGAAACACTGGCGATGTTGATGATGCTTCCTTTGCCCCGCGCCGCCATCGCCGGCGCAAATTCCTGACAGGGCAGGAGCACGCCGCCGACGAGGTTCAGATCGAAATTTGCCTGCCAGTCGGCCAGCGCGATGTCTTCAAACTTGCGCTCGCCCGTCACCGTGACTTTCGGATCGTTGCCGCCGGCGGCGTTGACGAGGATGGTCGGCGCGCCGAGCGATTTTTCGAGGGCCAGATGCGCGGCATGCAAACTCTCGCGCTGCATGGCGTCGGCGGGAAAAAATCGGGCCTGGCCGCCCTGGGCGGCGATGGCTTTCACCCGTGCTTCGCCACGTTCGGTGTTGCGTCCGAGCACCGCGACCCTGGCTCCCGCCTGCGCCAGCCCCTCGGCCAGCCCGCCGCCCAGGACGCCCGTCGCCCCGATGACCACCGCCACGTCACCGCTCAAATCAAATAAGCTCATATAACCTCATAATCGGATGCCTGGCAGTGTGGGCGAGCAGGGAAGGCGGCGAAAGTAAAAAATCGAAGTTGCCGTTCATGCCGGCGCATTTGGGAACTGTTTTTCCGGACGGGTCCATGCCGTTTGGAGTTCCGCCCCGCCTTGCGGGACGGCAATCTGCTATTCGCCCCTCTGACCGGCCCGCAAAGCGGGACGGAACACCAAACCCAAGCGGTGTCATGATGCGTCCCGCGGTCCGCCAGTTTGAATTCTCTGCTGGTTTCCTGGGCGGGCGCGCTTTAGTCTGTGTCGAGAATGTTTTCCTCACCCCAGCCGGAAGCGATTCTGACGCACGAGAGCGACCTGGATGGTCTGGTTTCCGGGTTGCTGCTGGAACGGCTGGCGCGCAAGCTTTACGGTGCGGATATTCCGCTGGCCGCCTACAATTACAACGGCTGGCGGCAACGCAGCTTTCCGGAAAAAAGCGCCTGGGTGTGTGATTTCACTTTCGAAGCGCGGCTGGACAAAACCGACTGGGTGGTCATTGACCACCACGCCACCGAAGCACGGCCCAAGTGCGCCACGCTGATCCACGACCTCAACAAATCCGCCGGCCTCCTGTGTTATGAGCTTTGCCGCGAGCACGGCCTCGGCTCGCCCGCGCTGGACCGGCTGGTCCGCTTGAGCAACGTCGCGGACTTGTTTCTGGAGGATGATCCGGATTTTGTCGCCGCCAACGATTACGCCAACCTGGTCAAGACCTACAATTTCTGGAACCTGCACGCGTTGATTGACGGCGAACTGGAGCGCTTGCTCGACCATCCGTTGCTGGAGGTGATGGCGGTCAAGCGGCGCGTGGAAGACCCGCTGGGCTTTGCCTGGAGCAAGGCGAACATCAACGAGATCAGCCCCGGCGTCGGGTTTGTCGAAACGGTGGTCGGCAACAACAACCTCATCGTGTATCAACTGCTCGACCAGAAGGCCGTCCCTTATCCGGTCCTGCTCACGATGTTCCGCAAGGCCAACGGCACGATCATTCTCAGCCTGCGCAGCCGCAACGGCCAGGCGCTCCAGGTGGCCGGGCAGTTGCAGGGTGGGGGACACGCCAACGCCGCAGGCGCCACGCTGCCGCGGTCCGTGCAAACCATTCCCGATGCCGTCGAATACCTGCGCAAGATGCTGAACCCCGCCCTGAAAAAGGACACGCCGCTCAACAGTCTCGAAAACCTCTTTGACGGCGTCGCCGTGGTAAAAAAGTAGGCCGGCCGTTTCCTCTGGCCGCCGGGCCGGCGGGGCGCCTGCCGGGCGTTGCCGGAAGGTGCGCGGGCACTTTCACGATTGCCCTCATCTGGCCGGCCCACTAGCATCGCGCCCGCCATGACAAGCGAAACACCCGTTGCCATCGTCCCACGCGCCGATGGCCGCCACGCCGGCCAATTGCGGCCCGTGCGCTTTCAAAACCATTTCGCCCCGTACGCCACCGGCTCCACATTGATCGAATGGGGCAACACGCGCGTCATCTGCGGCGTGACCATCGAGGATTCCGTCCCGCGGTGGATGAAGGAACAGAACGTGGCCGGCGGCTGGATCACGGCGGAATATTCGATGCTGCCCTACTCGACGTTGCAGCGCAAGCAGCGGGACAGTTCCAAGGGGCGCATTGACGGCCGTTCGCAGGAAATCCAGCGGCTGATCGGCCGCGCGATGCGCGCTGCGGTGGATCTGGAAAAAATCGGCCCGCGCACCATCTGGGTGGATTGCGATGTGTTGCAGGCGGACGGCGGCACGCGCACGGCGGCCATCACGGGCGCCTACGTGGCCCTGTGTCTGGCCGTGAAAAAGTTGCTGGCCGGCGGCAAGCTCGTGGAGAACCCGCTGCTCGACGCGGTGGCGGCGGTCAGTGTGGGCATGGTGAACCAGCAGGCGCTGCTCGATCTGTGCTACGCGGAGGATTTTGCGGCGGAAGTGGACATGAACATCGTAATGACCTCCGCCGGGGAATTCATCGAGTTGCAGGGCACGGGCGAGAAGGCCAATTTCAATGAAGGTCAACTGGCCGCGATGCTCGAAATCGGCAAGTCCGGCGTGCGCCAGTTGCTGGAAACGCAACGCGCCGCGCTGGCTTGAGTTTCGAGTCTTGAGTTTCAATGCCGGCTGTCACTGGTCCATCCCATGTCGCTTCCCACCCGGTTGTATTTGTTGCGCCATGGCGAAGTGGAGGAACGCTATCATCGCATCTTCGGCGGGCGGATTGACATGGAGTTGTCACCGCGCGGACGGGACCAGGCACGCGCGCTGGCGGAGTATCTGCGCCGCACGCCGCTGGAGGCGATTTACGCCAGCCCGATGGTCCGCGCGCAGCAGACGCTGGCCCCGCTGGCGGTAAAACGGCACTTGACGCCCGTGACGCTGCCGGACTTGCGCGAGGTGGATTTCGGCGATTGGACGGGCTTGAGCTGGGAACAGGTGCACGCGCGTTTCGGGGTGAGCGCGTTTGAGTGGCTCGACCAGTTGCAGGCGGCCGCCATCCCCAACGGCGAAACCGAGCGGCAGTTCCGCGCGCGCGTGGAGCCGTGCCTGCGGCAAATTCTGGCCGACAGCCCAGGCCAATCGGTGGCGGTGGTCTGCCACGGCGGCGTCATCCGGATGCTGCTGGCCATTTTGCTGGACCTGCCGTTGCCCAAAACGGCGCTCTTTGAAATTGATTACGCCAGCCTCACGCGCGTGGATTACCGGCCGCGGAAGACGGAGGTGCAGATGCTCAACTTCGCCCCCTGGCGCGACCTGTCATGAAGCCGCCGGGGCTGTGGCAAATCTCCGTGGCCATCGCGCCGGAAGCGGAGGAGGCGGTCGTGGCGATGCTCGAGGCGTTGTTTCGCCGGACGGTTCCGGTCTTCATCAACGAGGCGGACGGAAAAACGACGGCGTCCGTTTATTGTTCGCGGCGTTCGGAATGGTCGGCGTCCGTGCGCGCCCGGCTGTTGGCCGGACTTCGGCGCATTCGCGACAGCGGACTGCAAACGGGTCCGGGAAAAATCTCCGCGACGCGGTTGCGCCGCCAGGATTGGGCGGAGTCCTGGAAGCGCCATTTCCGGCCTTTGGAAATCACCCCGGCGTTGCTGATCAAGCCGGGCTGGAGCAGGCGCCGGCCGCGAAAAAATCAGGCGGTCGTGATCCTCGATCCGGGATTGAGCTTCGGCACCGGCCAACATGCCACGACGGCTTTTTGCTTGAAGCAACTGGCCACCTGTCGGAGGCGTGGAGCAGGCCAGTCGTTTTTGGACATCGGCTCCGGCTCCGGCATCCTGGCCATCGCGGCCGCGAAACTGGGATATGCGCCTGTGGCCGGCTTCGATTTTGATCGGGAGGCGGTTCGGATTGCCCAGGCCAATGCGAAGCTCAACGCCGTTGCACAGCAGGTGAAAATCACCCGGCAGGACCTGAGCCGGTTGCCGTCGCGGAGCACGGTCCGGTTCGACCTCATTTGCGCCAACCTGACGGATGATCTGTTGGTGGCGGAATCGCGGCGGATTGTGAATCGTCTTAAAAAAACGGGGACGCTCATCCTGGCCGGAATTTTGGCAAAGCAATTTTCCGGTGTCCGAACGGCGTTCGAAAAACTGGGCCTGCGGCTGGCGGCCAGCCGGCGGGAGAAGGAGTGGCGGTCCGGCGTGTTCGTTTATGCTTCGGTCCGGTGATGAGGTTGGTTCAGGCTGTTCCTTTTCGAGCGGTCTGGAAAAATCTGAGCGAATCTTGAACGGCACTCCGGTTGTCCGGTCGAAACGAATGAACCGCCTGTGAAAACCTCACATCGTCAAAAAGTTTGCCTGAATTTCCGCCATGAAAAGAAGTTTGGCATTCATTTCGCTTGAGGCAGGTCAGGAAAGGACATGGCATTTATGATAAAAACGCAGGATCTGATCACCGACGCCATTCGCAACCCCAAACATCCCTTCCGCCAGGTCGAAGCCCAGCCCGATAAAGCCCACAAAAGCCGATACGAACGCAGAAAGATCAGGGAGTATCTGCGCCTGGGCGATTGGACCCCGGAGAGCGACTCCCCGCAATCCTCCTCGAAAGAGTGATTGGCCGTGGCCGGGCGTTAAGCAGACTATTTCCTGGTGATACTACGTTCGAACGATAAAACGCCCCCTCACCCTCCGAGGAGAAGAGACGAAAACATGTTACACGTGTAACATCTTTACGTCCGCCTTCACCTTGTCCTTATCCCTTGCGAAGAGGGGGGTGCTCCCGATGAAATCGGGGTGAGGCGATGGTCGAAGCTGCCGCCGATTCAATGCCACACGACGCTCAGAATGCCCAGGCCGGTTCCCAGAATGATCGCCGCCATTTTTTGCAGGTTGAACCGGTGAATGTCGCTGCTTTCAAAGAGGATCGTGGTGGCGATGTGCATGAAGATGCCGATGACGATGGCCATCAGTTCGCGCGAGTGGGCGGCCAACGCGGTGTGCGCGCTGAGAAACATGCCCAGCGGTGCCATCGCCGCGAACAGCCCCAGCCAGCCCAGCGCCCCGTTCCGGCGCGCGCCGCTTTGCAGCAACATTCCCAGCAGCGCGATCGAGACCGGATAATTATGCAGCACAATGCTCCACAGCAGCAGGCGGCGTGAAGCCGGGTCGTGGTGGGTTTGGGCGTCCCCCAGCGCCATCGCCTCCACCAAGGCATGCAGACAAAGTCCGGCCACCACGCCCACCGGCAATCGGCCATGCATGGGATGCGTATGGCCATGTTCGACGCCCATCGAAAAAACATCCAGCGCAACTTGCGTAAAGAACCCGGCCAAAATGAGCGCTCCGATCCGAAGAGGATGAACCTCGACGGCGCCGTGAACGCGATACAGCTCCGGCAGCAAATGGAGCAACGTGAGGCTCAAGAGGTAGGCGCCGGTGAAGGCGTTGAGCAACTTGACGTGTTTCGGGTCCTGCAGCTTGAACCCGAAGACGGTGAGCGCTCCGAGGGCGATGCTGGAAAGCAGGATCAGGTAATCCATGGCGGAACTCCGTTCAGACGGGTGGCCAAAAAGCGCGCCCGCAAAGCCGCCGGCTTCGCGCGGAGTGGCAACGCATTTGCATTGGCCGGGAAAAAGTCCCCGGAGCGGGCACGGGGGCCGGTTTATTTCATCAGCAGCATCTGCCGCGCGCGTTTGATCGAGCGGTTGAGCATCCGCTGGTAGTGCGCGGGCAGGCCGGTGTATTTGCGGGGTAAAATCCGGCCTTGATCGGTGACAAATTGCTTGAGTAGATTGACATTCTTGAAATCCAGGGCGTCCACGGTGAAATCAATTTTGGGCTTGGGGCGCACGATGCGCATTTCCCCGGCGCCCCGGCGCCCGCGGCCGCCGCGGTCGGTGGATTTTTCGGTGTGGGTTTTGCGCGGCATGACTGTTATTTGATTTCGCGGTGAAGGGTGTGGCGGCGCAGGGCCGGATTGTATTTCTTCAACTCCAGTTTTTCCGGCTTCAGTTTTTTATTGCGCGTGGTCACGTAGCGCGAAGGCGATTTGCCTTCCTTGCGCGCCACGGTGCATTCGATGGTCACAATTTCCCGGGGCATAAATCACTCCTTTTCCTTGGCCGGTTTTTCCTCGGCTTCTTCGTCTTCTTCAACTTCCACCCCGGTGGTGCTCTCGAGCGAACCGAGAGCGCCGAGCCGTTTCTGGCGCAACGCGCCTTCGCGTTCCAACTGGGCCTGCGCTTCGACGGTGAAGCGGGTCCAGGGGATGGCATCGAGCCGGGCCTTGGGAATGTTTTTGCCGGTCAACTCGCAAACGCCGTAAATGTTTTTTTCAATCCGCTTCAAGGCTTCCTCGATTTCATAGATCGCGTCCTGGTCTGAGGAAAGCAGGCTCAAAGCGAAGTCGCGGTCGAAGTTGTCCGTGCCGGAATCGGCCATGTGGAGGCTGTAACCGGCCATTTCCTCGGCGGATTCCTTGGCCAGGCCGCTCATTTGACTGAGCAGGCGTTCGCGCAATTCGAGCAGGTTTCGGTAATATTTCTGCCATTCCGGCTTGATTTTGAACTGGCCATTGGGATTGGACCGGGCGGAGGTCCTGCCCAGGATGGCGGCCGCCGTCGCAGAGCCGACCGGCTTGCCTTTGGGGGCGTGGGCGGCAGCGGGCCTTTTCGCGGTGTTCTTTTTTGTCGTCACGGCGTGTTGCAAATTCAGTTTTTCTTCCCGGAATCGGGTGTTGCTCCAGCAAACTCAAACCTCGACTCCATTCAAGAGTGCGTGAATGTAGCAAAGGAAAGCAAATGCGCCACAAAAATGTTAGATTATTTTCGACCGGCTGACCGGAGCCGGTGGCGTCCGCCCCTGTGCGGGGAGGGTTTCGGGCGGCGGGCCTGGCGTTCACCCCTTTTCGATGCAGGCATAAGCGTTGTGATTGTGGATGCTTTCGTAGTTCTCCGCCTCCACTTTGTACCGGGTGACATCCGGATGGGCGTTGAGTTTGAGGGCCACGTTGCGCACCAGGTCTTCGACAAATACGGGGTTCTCGTAAGCCCGTTCGGTGACCACTTTCTCGTCCTGCCGTTTCAACAACGAATACAATTCGCTGCTGGCCGAGCCTTCCACCAGGGCGATCAAGTCCTCGATCCAGACCGCCTGCCGGGAGCGGACCTGGACGGTGACGGTGCCGCGCTGATTGTGCGCGCCGTATTTGCTGATGGCCTTGGAACAGGGGCAAAGCGTCGTCACCCCGGCGATCACGGTCAGAACGAAATCAATTTCCTTGCCGCAGGCGGTGGCGTCGAAGCGGGCGGTGTAATTCATCACGCTTTCCTGCCCGGAGACGGGCGCCTGCTTGATCAGGAAAAAGGGGAATTCCATTTCCAGATGGGCGGAGGCCGCACGCAGCTTCTGCTGCATCGCGTAAAGAATGTCGGTGATGTTTTCCACGTGCACCACGTTGCCGTGGGCGTTGAGGACCTCGATGAACCGGCTCATGTGGGTCCCTTTGAATTCCTTGGGCAGGTCCACGTACATGCCGATGGTGGCCACGGTGTTCTGGATCGAATGGGCCTTGTCGCGAATTTGAATGGGAAACTGCAGGCCGCGCACGCCCACTTTGTCGATGCGCAATTCGCGGTGGTCGCGCTCGCTTTGCTTGTCGTGGAGATGGGCTTTGGCTTTCGCGGTGTGTTGGTCCAACGCCGTAGCGGCGCCCGGTTCGGTAGCTCTGAACATGGCCCAAAACTAGCAGCCCCCGGACCTCTTGCCAAATGTATTTGGCGGGCGCCGGGCGCGTTGCGTTTGCCCTTTGACTCCCCCGGCTGGGGCACCTATTAAGTGGGTGATGCAACGAGAACCTTGCGGCGGGCGGCCGGTTTTTCACCTGCTCTGGCTCGCGTGTGCCGCCCGCTTGTGCGCTGCCGATACGTTTACCGTGGCCACCTACAATCTGGAAAATTTTCTCGACGCGGCCACGGCCACCCGGCCGGCCAAAACCGACGCGGCGAAGGCCAAGGTGCGCGAATCCCTCCGCGCGCTTAAAGCCGACGTGCTGGGCCTGCAGGAAATGGGCGGCACCAACGCGCTGCTCGAACTGCGCGCTTCGCTGCGGGCCGAAGGGCTGGATTATCCGTATTGGGAGCACCTCACCAGTCGCGATCCCGACATTCACGTCGCCGTTCTCAGCCGTTTTCCCTTTGCCGCGCGCCGCCCGCACACAAACGATTATTTTTTGCTCACGGGCCGCCGTTTTCAGGTCAGCCGCGGCTTTGCCGAAGTCGAGGTGCAGGTCAATCCGCAATACTCGTTCACACTGCTGGTCGTCCACCTCAAATCCAAACGCCCCGTGCCGGAAGCCGACGAGGCGGATTGGCGCGAACAGGAAGCGCTGCTGTTGCGCGAAAAAATCAACGCCCGCCTGGCCGCCCGCCCGGATGCCAACCTCGTGGTGATCGGCGACTTGAACGACACCAAGGATTCCAAGCCGGTCAAGGCCGTGATCGGTCATGGCAAGGACGCGCTGGTGGACACCCGGCCCGCCGAGTGCAACGGCGACTCCCACGACAGCCCCAAGCCCCGCTACGCGCCGATGAACATCACCTGGACCTACTTCTACGGCAAGAATGACACCTACTCGCGCATTGACTACATCCTGCTCAGTCGCGGCATGGCGCGCGAGTGGGAGGCTGCCAACAGCTACGTGCTCGCTTTGCCCGGCTGGGGCATCGCTTCCGATCACCGGCCTGTGCTCGCGACTTTTTCGGCGGCGGACAAATGACCGCACGCTGGCCATCAGCCGGCTGTTGAAAAAGTAGCCGCCGACGTAAGGAGGCGGATTTTGGCCCAGTTCTCTTCTATTGGTTCCGCCTCCTTACGTCGGCGGCTACGAGCGCAATGCAATTTTTCAACGGCCTGTCAGCCGTCCCGCACAAGCACGAGGTGGTTCGAGGGAAGCTGACAAAAAAGCGGCGCGCCCACGGCCGCCGATTCGCCTTCCGCGTGGTCGTGATCCATCATCACCGTCAGTTCCAGTCCGCTTTCCAATTGCAGTTTCAAACGGTCGTGCGCTCCCTGAAAATGCGTTTCCCGGACCACGCCCGGAAAAACATTCTCCCCGGACGGGCGCTGCCGGGTCACCCGGACTTTTTCCGGGCGGATGGAAAGAAAAATCCGCCCGGCGTCGCGCGGCAGTTCGTCTGGTGAGACGGTTAATTCCATGTCGTGCGTGACCAACCGCGCTTTGGCGGGCGGTTGGCCGGGCGGCGCGAGGCGCACTTCCAGGATGTTGGCCTGGCCGAGAAAATTCGCGACAAATGCGGTCCGGGGGCGGTGGTAAATTTCCCGGGCCGTACCGAGCTGTTCGAGGCGTCCCTGGTAGATGACCGCGACGCGGTCGGACATCGTCAGGGCCTCCTCCTGGTCGTGCGTGACGAAGACAAACGTAATGCCGAGTTTTTTCTGGATTTGTTTCAACTCAAGCTGCATCGCGCGGCGCAGTCTGGCGTCCAGCGCCGAAAGCGGTTCATCGAGCAGCAACACCTTGGGGCGGCAGACCAGCGCGCGGGCCAGCGCCACCCGCTGCCGTTGCCCGCCGGAAAGCTGGTGGGGCCGGCGCGCTTCCAAGCCGCCCAGAGCCACCATTTCCGTCACGGCGGCCACGCGCGCGGTGATATCCACGGCGGGCAGTTTTTTCATGCGCAGGCCGAAGGCGATGTTCTCACCGACGGTCAGGTGCGGAAAGAGCGCGTAGCTTTGGAAGACCTGGTTGACATCGCGCCGGTAGGGCGGCCGATGCGTGACGTCTTCACCGCTGAGGCGCACCGCGCCGGAATCGGGTGTTTCAAACCCGGCGATCAAGCGCAGCAGCGTGGTTTTCCCGCAGCCGGAGGGGCCTAACAGGGTGATGAATTCGCCGGACTGGATGCGCAGATGGACCTGGCTGACGGCCTCAACGTTCCCGAACCGTTTGGTGACGCCCACCAGTTCAACCATGGGCTCCATAATTTCGACCTGCGGTCATTCGAAAAACATTTCGTGCCCCGTCCTGTGTTCGCGCCGGCGCCAACTGTTGAACCCATGCCCGGAGCAATCTGATACCCGCGCGATGGGTTGGCGCGTGACAAGCCGGCGGCCTCATTTGGATTTCCCGGCCGCCTTCGACGCCGCGAAGGCCTTGATCCGCTTCTGCGCTTCGGCTTTTTGTTCCGGAGTCAAAATTTGTTCGATTGTGTCGCGGTTCCTGGCGGCGTTGGTGGCGCCCTGGGCGGCGGCGATGACGAGCCATTTGTAGGCCTCCACCAGGTCCTGTTTCGCCTCCTTGCCGTCGGCCAGCAGGTAACCGAGCCGGCTTTGGGCAAACATGTCGCCTTGCTCCGCCGCTTGCTTGAGCTGGAGAAATTCCTTCGCAGGTTGCTTGACTTGTCCCGGGTTGAAGGTTACCGGCGGCGTTGGCGGCGACGACGACGGGGTCCCGGTGGGCGAGAGGGTCAAGCGGAACACCCCAAAGACAATGGCGCCCAAAATGGCCACCGAACCCAGGCACGTCAGCAGGACGGATTTCCACCGGCTACGGGCCTTGTCCGGCGTCTCGTATTCAAGCGGCGGCGGCAGCGGCGGCAACCCCAGCGCCGGCCGGATGATCTCCCAAAAAGTCATGCGCAGGAATGTATAAAAAATCCCTGGCCAACGCAATTCCAGGTTTGGCCGGCGGAAAACCGGCGCGAATCGCGATTCTGCTTTCCGTCTTTGCAAAGGCCGCAAAAGAGTCCACGCTGGCGGGCATGTGGACCACGCGATTGACCATTTGGGGATTGCTGGTGACCATCCTGTTTGGATTGGGGCTGCTGTTCGGACTTTTTCTGCCGCGCCTGCTGAGTTTCAAATCCCAGCCCCAGGCGCTCAACACCTCGACCCTGCTTACGCAGGTGCAGACCCTTTCCCAGCTCGTCACGGTGAAGTACGTCATGGAGAAAGTCGTCGTGCTGGAAGACGTGTCGGAGAGCACGCTGGGGAAAATGTTTTCCGGACAGAGCCGCGTGCTGCTCCTGGCGCACGGCGTCGTCAAGGCGGGCGTGGACCTGCAACAACTCGCCGCCGGCGACTTGCGGGTGGAGGACAAAAAAATCGTGCTGGCCCTCCCGCCGTCGCAAATCACCGACGCCTTCCTGGACGAGCAAAAAACCCAGGTGATTGACCACACCACCGGCCTGCTGCGCGCGTTTGACAAAAACCTCGAGCAGACCGCCCGGCGCAATGCCGTGGATGATTTGCGGCGTGCCGCCCGCAACGGCGGAATTTTGAAAGAGGCCGACGAACGGGCGCGCGAGCAACTGACCGGCTTTTTCCGGCAACTCAAATTCGAACAGGTCGAATTTCGTTCCCGCTGACCGCGGCTGCCCGGATTGCAGACAACGCTGTCCCGTTTTCAGGTCTTGTGCTGCGAGGCGGGTGTGCCGCTTGCGGAGCGGGCGGATCGCGCCGGGAAGAAATGGCGGGCCGGCCGGAAATCAGGGGCGAAACTTCCTCGGCGGCAGCGGGACGCTGTCCTTTAAGGTTTTCGGAGCGGTCGAGAGGAATTTTTCGTGGGCGGGCTTGGAACTCCAGACCAGTGAGCGAAGCTGAATGAGGTAAAGCGCCGACGGTTTTTCCGCTTTGGCCGGGACGGGTTGGCCGTTGGGCGCGCTCGTTTGGTCTTTGTCGCTCATGATCGTTCGCATCATTCTCAATTCTGAAACCGCACCGCAGGTCGTGTGCCACCCGCAGACGAAATCGCCACACGGCCTGCTACCGTGCGCCTCTCACTTTCTTGCAAGGTAGGAATTCGAGCGTGTCCGCGCGGAACCGGTCTCATTAACACCCAGCTTGAGCTGGGTGAAGGACGGGCTTGGAACGGCGGAACCGCTTTGGCGCCTGTTTGGAAAGTCCTCGTCGGAGTGCGCCCGTCCTCGGGCGCAGCAGGGTGAGTCTACTGGGCGCGATCAGAAAGCCCACGCCCATTGGCCTGCCAACGTGGCTGCGCCCGGGGACGGGCGCACTCCGTCCGGGGCTGGCACGGCCGGCAAAGCCGGTTTCCAAACAGGCTCTTAGCGGTTTTGGGCGCTCGATAAACCGCTAAGGCGGCTGGAGTGTCTTCCGAGCGTCCACACCCGGCTAAAGCTGGGTGTTAATGAGAGGGTTTTCCGGGGCCAGATGCGTCGCAAGAAACTGAGGGCGTGTTGCCCAAATCTGACTTCGGAGGGACGAGCGACGCGAGTCCCAAACTTCTTCCACCTTTCCTGGGAAATCGGGGACTCGCGCAGCTCGTCCCTCCGAACAAAACGCCTTCCAGCAATTTGGGCAACACGCCCCTGAGATGCGCCCTCCGCTATCTGGACGCCGACCAAAGCGCGCGCCGCACGCCGCGGTCGCTTGCGGGAAAGAATCCCGCTTGGCAGTTCAGGGTCGTTTTGGTTAGCTGTCCGCGCTTGATGAACCCATCGCGCCTGATTCGCCCGCTCATCCTGCTGCTGCTCTCCGCGGGTTTTTCCTGGGGCGCGGCGCCGGAGCCGGTGTGGGAAATCGAATCTCTCCAGGGCCAATTCACCTTCGAACCCGGCACCGGCGTGGCCACCGCGACCAACGGCATCGTGATCAAATATTCCGGGGCCACGCTCACGGCCGACTCGGCCTCCCTCAACCAGGAAACCGGCGTCGTGACGGCGGAAGGCAATGTGGTCCTGCAACACGAGGGTCAGATCTGGCGCGGCGACCAGGTGGAATACAATTTCAAGACGGGGCAAACCGGAGCGAACCGTTTCCGCGCCGGCATGGCCCCGTTTTTTGCCACGGGAATGGGATTGGCCGGCGATAAATCGAACCGCACCTACTCCGCCACGAACGCCATGATCACCACGGACGACGTGACCGTGCCGGGTTACAAAATCCGGGGCCGGAGTCTGACCGTTGTGCCGGGCAAATATCTTGAAGCCCGCGACGCCACGCTTTATCTGGGCGACGTGCCGGTGTTTTATTTTCCCTATTACCGCCGCAGCCTGGAGCGGCACCCGAACAATCTGGTGTTCACGCCCGGCTACCGCAGCCTCTACGGCGCCTTTCTGCTGAGCACTTACAATTCCTCCTGGAACACCAATCTGGCTACCGCGTTGCATCTGGATACCCGCGTCAAGCGCGGTTTCGGCATCGGCCCGGACGTGCATTATGACGCCGGCCCGCCCGGTTCGGGGACCTTCCGCTACTATTACATCAAGGACCAGGAGCCGGGCCTCGATCCGTCCGGTGTGCCGATCAAGGAAGACCGGCAGCGGGTCAGTTTCATCCATCAGGCCACCTTGCGCTCCAACCTCACCGTCAAGGCCGTCGTCCGCTATCAAAGCGACGCGCAGGTCATCCGCGATTTTTTCGAAAGCGAATACCAGCGAAACATCCAGCCCAACTCGTTCCTCGAAGTCAACCAGCTCTGGCCAAATTTCAGCCTCAACGTGTTCGCCCAGCCGCAGGTCAACGACTTCTTCGAAACCGTCGAGCGCCTGCCCGATGTGAAACTCAGCGCCATCCGGCAGCAACTCGGTGTCTCGCCCCTATTTTACGAAGGGGAAAATTCCATCGGCTACTTTCGCCACGCCACCAACGGCCAACCCCAGATTTCGGCGTGGCGCGGCGACAGCTTCCATCAACTGACACTGCCGCAGACACTCTTCGGCTGGCTCAACGTGACGCCGCGCGTCGGCGGGCGGTACACTCATTACAGCGAGGCGGACGGCTTCGGCACCACCACCTTGGCGGAGGACCGCTGGGTCTTCAACACCGGCGCGGAAGTTTCCTTCAAGGCGTCGAAAGTGTGGCGCGACGCCCGCAGCGAGTTCTGGGAAGTAAAGGAGCTGCGCCACATCATCGAACCGGCGGTGAATTACGCCTACGTCCCGTCACCGAACAAGCTGCCGCCGCAACTGCCGCAATTCGACAGCGAACTCCCCAGCCTGCGTTTGTTGCCGATTGAATTTCCCGACTACAACGCCATTGACTCCATTGACAGCCAGAATGTGTTGCGGATCGCGCTGCGCAACAAGCTTCAGACCAAACGCGCCGAGGGCGTGGAGAACCTCGTGGACTGGGATCTCTACACCGACTGGCGGCTCAGCCCGCGTCCGGGGCAAAGCACGTTCGCCGATATTTTTTCCGACCTCAACATGAAGCCGCGCTCCTGGCTGAGTCTCCGGTCGGAAACGCGCTTTGATGTCGCGAATGAACAGTTTCGTGAGGCCAACCATTTCGCCGTCATTCAACCCGGCAACGCGTGGAGCGTCGGTCTGGGGCACCGGTATTTTCGCGAGGACCCGGCGCTGGGCACCAACTCCGCGCACAATCTGATCACCACCAGCGTTTATTGCCGCTTCAACGAAAACTGGGCGGCGCGGATGTCGCACCGGTTCGAGGCCCGCGACGGCACGATGGAGGAGCAGTATTACACGATCTACCGCGACCTGCGCAGTTGGACGAGCGCGCTCACCTTCCGTGTGCGCGACAACCGCACGGGGCCGACCGACTTCACGGTGGCAATCACGTTCTCCCTGAAAGCCTTCCCGCGCTACGGCCTGGGCCACGACCGCGACCTGCCTTCCAAGCTGCTGGACGGGTAGCAGCGCGTTTAAAAATCTGTTCTCTGGTAGGAGACGAGGTAACGAGGCTCTGTTTGGCATGGCAGGTGGGAAAGTGGGTGAGTGAGAAAGTGGGAACTGGCGTCGCATAACGATTTCTCACGTTCCGACTTTCTCACCTGCACACTGTCGCCCTGACATATTCAGAAGCCCGCTCACGTCGGCTGCTTCTCTACACTCGTAGGAGACGAGGTGACGAGGCTCAAATGTTAACTCGCCCGGGCGCACGCTGAAGCCGGAACGATTCATTTGGACGTGACGATTTCAACGCAAAGACGCAAAGGCGCAACGCGGCCAAGCCGCAACCAAAAGGAACTAACCACGGATGGACACGGATCAACACGGATAAGGAATTTTCGGAAATGCCGATTCGTCTGCATCCGTGTCCATCCGTGTCCATCCGTGGTTAAAAATCTTCTCAGAACGGAACGATATCACGGGATAACACTGCAAAGTCGCAAAGACACGGAACAAGGAGGGAATTTGCGCAACGTGAGGTACAGTTACCGTTTAGGGATCGGAAACTCCCAAGCTCATTTCCCTTTGCGCCTTTGCGCCTTTGCGTTAAAAACTCATTGAATAGTTGAGGCTTCAGTTTGTACGGCCGCACGTTTAAGACACGGATGACGCGTCCGGGGAAACCCCACCTCAGGCAAAACTTTTTCACGCCCGTTCGCGCAGTGTTAAACGGCCGTGTCCCGGTTGGTCCCACACTTCCAACACGCACCAAACTGGCCTTCAAGCTTCTCGTCACACTTGGGGCAGGTCCAGGCCGGCCCGGGCTCAAACACGGACTGTCGCCAGGCTTTGCACAGCTCGACCGCCCGCTGATAATCGTCATCGTTCACGACCCATAACTCGGCAGAAAATGGCGCCGAGGGAATCGCTTGCGAGATCATTTCGTTTCGGATGAGGCAGGGAATGCCGGCCTCTTCCAGCCGGCTCTTGAGCAGCCCCATCTCCGCGCTATCGGGTGGAGAAAATATCTGTTTCATAAATTGAGTTGCGAGGGAGCCGCCTAAAGGTGAGCTCAGCTCAGCGGATCGTCAGGCCACGGTGTCGTCATAATCAAAAGTGTCTGGTCAAAGAGTCCGCAATCCGTCGAACTGAATCAAGCCGCCGCCTCTTGCTGCCGGGCTCGATCATGCGTTGAACTGCGCGTGCGTCACTTCTCATAGAACCAAGCACCCGCCAACGTCGCCCCGATAATGGCGGGGAGGGTTGCAGCCAGAGGTATCAGAACTGCCGCTGGAGGAATGGATAGGAGCGCCACCCATTTGGCAGACTGCATACTGACAATCACCCACCATGCGAGTCCGGCCCAGACTGCGGTTTTCGGCCCTGGGCCGTAACGCGGGCGGATGGCCGTATAAAGCCACGTCGCCCAGACGCCCGCCGCGAGATTCGAGAAGAGCAGGAAAATGTGCAAACCGCCGCTCGGGGTGCGATGGTGGTCCTCCCTCACTGCTGCCAGGAAATCTCCCCCGGCGAAAGCAAGGAGAGCCACAGAGAGCAAGGTCCAAACGCCTCCGGCCACAAGCCCGCACAGGAAAACTCGTGTCCAGTTAATCTTTTCCATGATGCGTGGCCTAACTATTATTATGCCGCAGGGCGTGCACGGGCGCGTGCACGGGTGGTTTCGGCAAGGCCAGCGTTTATCATGGGGTTATGAAGGCCGACTTGCGAATTTTCATCAAGGATTATCCCAAAATCCAACGGCTGACGATTGAGGGCTTGTTGAACAAGACGCAGCCCATCGAGCTGGTTTCATAAGGTGGGGCGGGCGTCCTCGCGAGTCTTGTAAATGTCCCTGGAATCCGGCTCGCGGGGACGCTCGCCCCACCAAAATGAGCAAATGAAACCAGTTAAAACTTGTAGCGGAACTCCAATCGTGCGCCGGCCAGGTCCTCTTCCTGGTTGCGCCAGCCCAGCATCGCGTCGGCGCGCAGAATCCATGAGCGGGTCAGCGGAATCTGATACCGGATGCCCACGCCGTATTGATCGCCTTTGGCCGGGCGGTTCGGTTCGTTCTCGTCGCCCATGATCCGCACCGCCGCCGCTTCCACCACGATTTGCTGGTTGAGGTTGAACAGATATTCCAGGCCGAGCGCGCCGCCGTAGGTGCGCGTGGCGGTCGCGTCCAGCGTGGGGTAGCCGGTCAGGCCATCGGTTTCAAAGAGGATGCCGGTGTTCTTCAACACGCCGCCAGCGCCGGCGTCGCGCGCGAGCGATTGCGGGTGGTTGAACCCGGCGAACAAATTGAAATACGGGACCAGCGTGAGCGGCAGCGGTGAAACCAACGAGTTTTCCACCAGCAGCAACACGCCGTCCGCCGTGCGCGTCTGGCCGGGCTTCGGGTCCTGGCCGAAGTTGCCGATGACGCGCAGGGTATTGGAGATTTTGCCGAGGTAGCGCCGCGTGAACGCCGCCGTGACGTTGTGGTAATCCAGCCCCTTGAATTCGTCCGTGGCCAGCGTGTAGCCGTAGCCGAGTTCCCAGTAGCCCTGATTGGCCTCGATGAATGCCGTCACGCCAAAGATGCGCGCGTTGTGATCGGCCAGCCGCCCGGCGGCATCGCGCAGCGCACCGGTGGTGACCTTGTCGAAGCCGGCGAAGAACGTGATGTCCATGTTGCTGATGTCGAACACGCGGCTGTTGCGCGACGGAATGGTGAAGGCGAACCCGGTGAAGGCGTCCTCCACCCACACGCCGTTCTGAAAAAGCAGCGGCATGAGGCCGACGGCGAAGGGCAGGTCCACGCGGTTGTATCGGTCGGACAACCCCGCCGCGATCGCGCCCGCGTCGCCTTCGAAGAACAGCGCGTCGAGATTGCCGTCGAAGTGAGGTTGCGCGTGCTTGTCTCCGTGGGTTTTGAAATCGTACCGGGTGAACTGACCGTTGTGGTCCATCGGCCGGAAGAAGGCGTGGATGCGTTCGGTGGCGGTGAGTTTCAAATCCACGTCGAGGTTGAGCCGCGTGGCGATCGTTTCCAGCTCCTTCCCACCGACGTCATTGTAGGCAATCGCCGTGCGCCAGTCGCCGTAGGCCATCAAGTGCGCGAAAACGAGGTTTTTTTTGCCGAGCGGGCTGGGGGCGACCCGGAAGGGGCCTTCCTTGTAAAGCTCGCGGCCTTCCTCCAAAAACGGGCGCGTGGCGGGCACGGGCCGTTTGCCGCCGTAAATGTCTACTTGCGCGGCGGCATCGTAGGGTTTGTCTTCGTAGGAGGGGTCGCGCAGAAAAACCTTCGGGTCGTACGGCGCAGGTTTGGCGTCGGGCGAGGCTTGGGGCGCGCTTTCAGCGCCGGCGACCACCGTCGCGGCAAGCGCCAGCAAGGCAGCGCCGCTCAACACCGCGTGGCATTTGGGCTTCAAGTTTTTTTTCGTAAATAAGGGATTAGACAGACCTTCACCCAGGCCCCAGTGCCGTTGAATTAGGGCGAAACCCGTTTCGTTGGCAGGACTGATCTTCAGGAAACTCCGTAGGAGTGGCATCCTTATAGAAACGGCCCATCGAATTGCCAAAGCCCCGTAGGGGCGGCAGGGGCGTGACGATGTCGCTCCGACGGAGCTTTGGGTTTGTTGGGCGAAGGAATACAAAGATGTCGCCCCTACGGGGCTGGGCCTGCGTTCCCTCAGTCGCTAATTCAATGGCAATGCACCCCAGGCCTACCCATGAACCGTTCGTACCACCGCAAGGTCTTGGAGTGCGCCAGTCCTCTGGCGCTTTCGACAACCCACGACTTCCAAAGCGCCAGAGGACTGGCGCAGTCCAAGACGCTGACGCGACCAAGCTCGGTTTTCTCCGGTTCAGG
>CAZIFU010000159.1:0-6246 GCA_964539075.1 uncultured Verrucomicrobiota bacterium
CAACGACGGACTTGACATCCATGGGGCCGACGCTGGTCTCGCGCCAGATGGTTTTGCCATCGCGCTCCTCGCCGCGAATCGTCACATATTCGCGCGCCATGTATTTGCTCATGTAACGGCGGTCGAGCACCTCGATGCGCGCAAGCCATTTGACCCAGGCGATGCCGAACCAGCCCGGCACGACCAACCGCAGCGGCGCGCCGTGGTTGTGGGCCAGCGGTTCACCGTTCATTTCGTAGGCCAGCAGCACGTCGTCGCGCAGCGCATCCTTCACGGAGAGGCTGCGGGCAAAGTTTTGCAGGTAATCCGTCTCACGGATTTTTTCCACCTTCTCGTCCGCGCCGAAGAACGCCACTTCGATGCCGCGCGCGAGCGGCCCGCATTCCTTCAAGAGCGCGCCCAAGGGCGTGCCGGTCCAGCGGACGTTGCCCACGGCGCCCCGGAAGCCGGCGTTGGAACTGTTGCCGGAACATTCGAGCGTGGCGATGACCTGCTTCCGGCGGCGCGCCTTGATTTCTTCGAGTGAAACTGTTTTGGAGCGTTTGACCAGGCCGGTGATTTCCAGACGCCACTTGTCCGAGGCCGCCGGGGGCAGACCGTAATGGTTGACGGCGAAGAGTTGTTCGTTGGGCGTGATCCAGCTTTGCAACTGTTCCCACTTGAGCATCGGCCGCTTGGGGTCCACGGGCTGGACATCGAGGAACGGAATCAGGACGGCGCCTTCTTCGGGGCCGGCGAAGCCGAAGGTTGCGAGCGGAAATTCAGCGAAAGCCAGCGCGGCAGCCGCGACGCTGCCCCGGATCATCTCGCGGCGGGAAAGCGGGTTCATGAAGCGAATTCTGCCAGCCGCAGGCAAACTGTCAATTTGGAACCCGTGAAGATTCATTCGGTTGAAAATCACCTTCCCTTTTCGGGGTTGACTGATAACCTTCGGGCTGTCAACCGCCGCGACCCGCGGGCAATCGAGCGCATGAAGATTTCCGACATTGAAAGGATTCAGGCGGCCGGTCTGATCTCCGGTGAGCAGCGGGATCGCATCGTTGAGCACTTCCAGCTTCACGAGGAGGGCGGCAGGTTTCTCGCGATCCTCTCGTGGATTGGCGCAGTACTGGTGGTGGCGGGTATCGTTCTGCTCATCTCGGCGAACTGGGAGGCTGTTCCGCGGCTGGTGAAGGTTGCCGCCGGGATGGGGCTGATGCTCGGCGCGCACGCGGGCGGGTGGTGGTTGCGCGAAGTGCGGCGCGATTTCCCGAAAGCGAGCGAAGCGCTGCACCTCATCGGTTCGGGATTGTTTCTCGCCAACATCGCGTTGCTGGGTCAAATCTATAATCTTTCCTCGCGGCTCCCGAACGCGATTGCGTTCTGGTTCATCGGGATCGCACCGCTGGCGTGGATTCTGCGCTCGAAGGCGCAACACGTCCTGAGTCTGCTCGCCTTCGGGGCATGGTTCAGCATGGAGTTGGACTCGACGGACGGGTTGTTTCACTACGGCTGGGGTGGCAGCGAATTGCAGACGGTGCTCTTTGCGATGCTCGGATTGTGCTACGTGGGCGCGGGTGGTCTTCTGCGTCGGACGAGTTTTGCCGGGTTCGCCGGCGTCACGGAGAAACTTGGCCTGCTCGCGTTCAATCTCGGCCTTTACCCGCTGACGTGGGCGTGGTTCGGCCGCCACGAATCCGAGTGGGCGAGCAAGGCGATGGCGCTGTTCGCGGGGATGAGCGTGCTCGCGCTCGTGCTGGCCGCGCTCGCCCTCCGCGGCGAGACGCGCCTCACGACGCAGTGGCGCTGGACCTGGCTGGGCGCGTTCGCCGGCGGTGTCGGGTTGGCGTGGGCCGCCTGGTGGTGGGCTGCGCAGACCGATGGATCGGCGGCGTGGAACTACGAGGACTTGTTGCCGATTCGCTGGCCCGCGTCCATCGCACTGTTCATTTTCAGCCTGCTGCAAATCCAGGTCGGAGTGTAATTGCGCTCGCGGTTTTTCCTGAATCTCGGCGTGGTGATGGTCGCTGCGCTCATCATCACGGCTTATCTCGACCTGTTCGGCTCGATGGCCACGACGGGCTGGATGTTTCTCCTGTCCGGCGTGTTCCTCATTGCGTTCGGCATCTACCTCGAAAAAAAGCGGCGCGCGCTCCTGCGCCGGATGAGAGAGGCCGCGCCGTGAAACTTAAATTGCTGATGCTCGTGGCCGGCCTGCAAGCCGCATGGATGATCGGCACGACGGTCAGGCAGGAGTTCGTGCTCGCGCGCGGTCGGACGATCCTGCTCGAAACCGTGCCAGTGGACCCGCGCGATTTGTTGCGGGGCGATTACGTCATCCTGCGTTACAAGATCAGCGACGTGCCGCTGCAGTTGTTCGTCCCGCCGTTGACCAACAGCCCGCCCGACGGGCAACGTGTCCATGTGGTGCTCGAGAAACGCGGGGAGTTTCATGAAATCGTCCGCGCCGATACCGATGCGCCGTCGGTCCAGGGCGGCCAGTTGGCGCTTCAAGGCCGCATCGGCACGCGCCGGTGGTGGGGCGCCCAGACCAACAGCGCCCATGTCGAATACGGCCTCGAACGCTATTACGTTTCCGAAGGCACGGGCAACCCGCGCGGCAAGCTGACCGTGGAGGTCGCTGTCCCTGTCTCCGGCAACGGGATGGTCAAACAAGTCTTCATTGACGGGAAACCTTACGGCGAAGTGATGAAGCAGCAGGTTCAACGGCACTGAAGCCGGCGCACGGGCGGCCCGGCGTCTTGCCTGGTTCGGAGTTCAGGCTTCAGCCTGCGCCGCCCGGACAAGCTAAAGCTTGGACTCCAAACCGATCCGCGCTCCGGTCATGTGACGTTTGCCTTCCCATGGCCTTTGACCACCTTGCCAATCAACCACGCCGGCTGCTTCCGCGTGCGAATGAATTTCAGTACCGCTTCCGCCGCATCCGCTGAAACAATGACGATCATGCCGATGCCCATGTTGAAGACCTGGTACAGCTCGGCTTCCGGCACACGGCCTTTGGACTGGATGATCTGGAAAATAGGCGGCATCGGCCATGAGCCTTTGCGAATGAGCACGTCGCAATCCCTGGGCAGCACTCGCGGGAGGTTGTCCGCAAAACCGCCGCCGGTGATGTGGGCGAGGCCTTTCACAGAGTTTTCGGAGGGACGAGCTGCGCGAGTCCCTGACTTTTTCCTTTGGGAAGATAGGGACTCGCGTAGCTCGTCCCTCCGATTAAACTTCTTCAGCAGCGCCTGCACCAGCGGGCCGTAACTCACGTGCACCTTGAGCAACTCATCGCCGATGGTGTTCTTCAACCCAGGCACGTAACTCGTGGGCTTGAGCTTCATCTGCCCGAAGAAAATTTTCCGCGCCAGCGAATAACCGTTGGTGTGCAGGCCGCTCGAAGCCAGTCCGATGACGGCGTCGCCGGGGCGCACGGTCTTTGTTCCGTCGAGCATCCGGGATTTCTCGACCACGCCGACGATGGTGCCGCTGACGTCGTATTCGCCGGGCTGATAGAAACCGGGCATTTGCGCCGTCTCGCCGCCGATGAGCGCGCAGTTGTTTTCGGCACAGGCTTTGGCGAAGCCCTTGATGATTTGGGTGAACACGCGTGGCTCCAGTTTGCCGGTGCCGAGGTAGTCCAGAAAAAACAGCGGTTCCGCGCCGAGCACCGCGATGTCATTGACGCAATGGTTGACGAGGTCCTGGCCGATGGTGTCGTGCCGGTCCATCGCAAAGGCGATCTTGAGTTTGGTGCCGACGCCATCCACGCTGGAAACCAGCACGGGCCGGCGATATTTCTTCACGTCAAGGGCGAAGAGGCCGCCGAACCCGCCCACCTTGCCGAGGACTTCGGGGCGGCGCGCGGCCGCGAGCAGTCGGGGCAGGGTGGCCTTGAGCTGGTTGCCCAGAGCGATGTCCACACCGGCGGCGGCATAAGCTTTTGGTTTCATGGCGTGCGCTCGTCGCGCCGGAATATTCGGAAGATTCTCCGGACTGTCGAGACTGGAAATGGGTTGCGCCGATTCCCGGCCGGATTAAAAGCCGTGAGGCCATCGGCGCCGAAAAGCCTGGAAAATAAAGGTTGCGGAGCCGGGGGGCTTTGCTAGGTTATCGGCCCTTTTCGTCGCGCGGCCCGGATGCGGGCCGGGGCGAACAGGGCAACGGCCAGGAAATCCCCGCGCCAGGTAAGCGCGGGTGGCCATAACAACATCTAACTTAATCCCGTGTTCCGCGGGATGGTCCGCTGGCCTGCCAGCCGGACTGACAACCAAAGGAAAATTGTGATCAGCATTGGCGTAAAGGAATTGTTGGAAGCGGGCGTCCACTTCGGACACCAGACCCGGCGGTGGAACCCCAAGATGAAAAAATTCATCTTTGATGCCCGCAACGGCATTTACATCATTGACCTCAGCAAGACCCTCACCCAGCTCGACGTGGCCTGCGGGTTCATGGCGGAGGTGGTCGGCGCCGGCCGGCAGGTGCTCTTCGTCGGCACCAAGAAACAGGCGCAAGCGGCCGTCAAGGAAGCAGCCAGGGCCTGCGGCCAGCCCTACGTGACCGAACGCTGGCTGGGCGGCACGCTTACCAATATGAAGACCGTCAAGAAATCGCTCGGCCGCCTCAAGCAGATCGAGAAAATGGAGACCGACGGTTCCATCAACCAATATGTCAAGCAGGAGCAATCCTCCCTGCGCCGCGAGGCCGCCCGGCTGTTCAAAAACCTCGACGGCATCCGCTCAATGGACAAATTCCCCGGCGCGCTCTTTATCGTGGACATCAAACGCGAGCACAACGCCGTGGCCGAAGCGCGCCGCCTCAAGATTCCCATCGTCGCCATCGTGGACACCAACTGCGATCCCGACCTGGTGGATTACCCGGTTGCCGGCAACGACGACGCCATCCGTTCGGTGCGCCTGATTCTCGCCACGGTGGTGCAAACGCTCACGCAGGCGCGGGTTGAGTACGAAACCAAGTACGCCCGTCGTAAGACGGCCGAAGAAGCACCGGCGGAAGCCCCTGCTGCGGAAGCGGTTCCGGCGCCGGCGCCGGCAGTGGAAAGCCCCGCGGCGCCTCCGGCGGAAACTCAGGCCCCGGCCCCGGCCTAGGCGATTTTTCGCGCGCGAAACTGGTCGCCGCCACCGGTGTCCATCGCTCCGCGCCGTTCCCCTCCACCCTCAACTCTTAACCATCAACTTCTGATTATGGCTGAAATTACTGCTGCCGCCGTGGGCAAACTGCGCGAAATGACCAGCGCCGGCCTGATGGATTGCAAACGGGCGCTGACCGAAGCCAGTGGTGACCTCGACGCTGCGGTGGACATTCTCCGCAAAAAAGGTGTCGCCTCCGCTGCGAAAAAGGCCGGCCGCGAAGCCCGCGAAGGCCTCATCGCGCAAAACATCCAATCCGGAGCGCGCGTCGGCGTGCTCGTCGAGATCAATTGCGAGACCGACTTCGTCGCCCGGAACGAATCCTTCCGCGCCTTCTGCGACGAGGCGGCGCGCAAGCTGGTCGCCGATCCCAACGCGGACCTTGAAGCTGACCGCGTGGCCGCCGTGGCCAGGATCGGCGAGAACATCAGGGTGGGCCGCCCGCACCGCATCGAGGTCCAGGGCAACGGCCTGGTGGCCGCCTACATTCACACCGGCGCCAAAGTCGGCGTGCTCGTGGAAGTCGGCGCGGGCAAGGAGAGCACGGTGGCCAGCGAGGAGTTCAAACAACTCGTCAAGGACATCACCTTGCAGATCGCCGCGGCGCATCCCTACAACGTTTCGCGCGACCAGGTCGAACCGGCGATGCTGGCGAAGGAAAAGGAAATCGCCGCCGAGCAGGTGAAGAACAAGCCCCCGCAAGCCGTGGCGAAGATAGTCGAAGGCAAACTCGAAAAATTTTATCAAGGCTACTGCCTGTTGGACCAGGGGTTCGTCAAGCAGAACTCCGAAATCTCGGTCAAAGAACACGTGGCCTTGGTTGCCAAACGGTTGGGTGATGAGATTGCCATTCGCCGGTTCGTGCGTTTGCAAGTGGGCGAGGCCGGCTAAGCGGGAGCCAAGGTCACCACTTCAGCGCGGGCGGGAAAAATTCGTTGATCAATTCGTCGTAGAAAGGGCGCAATTCCTTCACGTTCGGCCGCTCATGGCTTTTCGTGTAGAGATCGTAGGGATTGAACGATCGCACCCAGTCAAACATCTTATGGTCACGCTCGTTCATCAGATAAGTATATTGGCCTTCGCGGTGCGCGGGATAAAACGAATGGTAACG
>CAZIFU010000160.1:0-33458 GCA_964539075.1 uncultured Verrucomicrobiota bacterium
AGCGTGAACTCCAAACGCAAGACACGCTAAAGCGTGAACTCCAAACGCAAGACACGCTAAAGCGTGAACTCCAAACGCAAGACACGCTAAAGCGTGAACTCCAAACGCAAGACACGCTAAAGCGTGAACTCCAAACTCTCCCCATCGGCTACATTTTGAGCCTCGAAGGCGCCGACTCGATTGTCACACTGAAGCACCTCGAACGGGCCTTTGCCCAGGGGCTATGCGCGATCGGCCCGGCGCATTACGGCCCGGGCACCTACGCGCAGGGCACCGACGCCACGGGCGGTCTCGGTCCGCGCGGACGCGAGTTGCTGGCGGAGATGGAGCGGCTGGGCATCATTCTCGACGCGACGCATCTTTGTGATGACAGTTTTTGGGAGGCGTTGGACCATTTTCACGGGCGGATCTGGGCCAGCCACTCCAACTGCCGTGCGCTGGTACCGCACAACCGGCAATTCGCTGACGAACAAATCAAGGCCCTCATCGAACGCGGCGCGGTGATCGGCGGTGCGCTGGACGCGTGGATGATGGTCCCCGGCTGGATCAAGGGCCAGACCACGCCCGCCTCCGCCGGCCTCAAGCTGGATCACGTCGTGGATCACATTGATTACGTCTGCCAGCTCGCCGGCAACGCGCGCCACTCCGGCGTCGGCACGGACCTGGACGGCGCTTTTGGCCGCGAGCAATGTCCCGCCGACGTGGATACGATCGCCGACTTGCAGCGGTTGCCGGTGTTGTTCGCGGCGCGCGGCTACAAGCCGGCGGACATCGAAGCCATCCTGCACGGGAACTTCATCCGATTTCTGCGCGAGACGTGGAAGTGAGCGCCGGAATTTTTTAAAACGAACGTGTGCCGGGCGCTATCTGCCATCATCCCCGTTTGGAGTTCCGCCTTCAGGCGGTCCGCGTGGGTCGCAACCGTTTTGCCGCCTGAAGGCGGAACTCCGAACGAATGCGGAAGGCCGGCTTCAGGCAAAGACCTTGAGCGCCGGCTCGCCCCGGTCGGTGATCGGCACCGGGCGGTCGCCGTCGTGGAGCATCTTGCCCGGGTTGATGCCGAGGGCGCAGTAAATGGTGGCGTGCGCGTCGGGAACGGAGAGCGGGTCTGTCGCCGGGAGTTTGCCCCATTCATCCGATTCGCCGATGGCCTGGCCGGTCTTCAGGCCGCCGCCGGCCAGGGCGATGGTGAAGCATTTCGACCAGTGACCGCGCCCGCCGCCGCCGTCAAACTCCGGCGGCCGGCCGAACTCGCCGGCCACAACGATGAGCGTCTTGTCGAGCAAACGGTTCCTCTCCAGATCGGTGACCAGCGCGGCGAGCGACTGGTCGAGTTGCTGGATGAGGATGTGCTGGTTCAACTGGCCTTCCTTGTGCGTGTCCCAGCCGGTGCCGTTGATGAAATTGAGATTGAAGGAAACTTCGATGAAACGGACGCCGGTCTGCACGAGTCGGCGCGCGAGCAGGCAGCGCTGGCCGAATTCCTCGCCGAACAACTGCCGCAGACTCGGCGGCTCAGCGGCGAGGTCGAACGCCTTCATGAAATCACCGCCGCCCAGCACCGCGCTGGCCGAGATGGCGTCGTCGTATTCGGCCAGAGTCTTGTCGTCGGAATGCTGCGCGTGGTAGCCGGCCCGGAGTTTCTCAAGCAGGTTTTCGCGGTCAGACTGGCGCATCGTGGTGACGTAAGGCGGGTGCGTGAGGCCGGCGGGGCCTTTCTCGGTGTCGGTGAGATAGACGTAGCCGTGCTTCGCGCCGAGGAAGCCGGGCCCGCGCGTCGGGTTCGGGTAACCGATGAGCACGTAGGGCGGGATGCCGCTGTCCGCGCTGCCAAGCTGGTGCGCCACAATCGAACCGATGGACGGATAAACAATCGTGCCCGTCGGCCGGCGGCCGGTGTGGACGAAGTTCGTTGCGGCGGCGTGCTCGTCCACGATGCTGTGGTTGACGGTGCGCAGGAGCACGAAGCGGTCAAGGAGGTCGGCGGTATGCTTGAGGTGCTCGCAGACCTGCACGTCGCGGATGGCGGTGTTGATGGCCGGGTAGGCGGAGCCGGTGACGCGCTTCTCCGGGTCGCCGAGTCGCTTGGGGTCCCAGGTGTCCACCTGTGCCGGCCCGCCGCCGAGCCAGATAAAAATGCAATGCTCCGCCTTGCCTTTGGGGTAAATCTTCCTCTCGGCCGGAGCGGCGTAGGCTAGTGGTGCAACTCCAGCAAGCCCGAACGCGGCGGCGCCGGTAGTGGTGCGTGCTAAAAACTGCCGACGACTGAAAGTTACATTGGTTTTCATATGCTCTTCATCGAATGGTCGATGTCAATCTGAGCGAGCGAAATCCTTGAGGTAAAACCAATGCGCGTCGGAGGATGAGCCCCAGAAATCCTCACTGACGGAGAATTGTGATTGCTCAAGTCGATTAGTTGCGATCCGAAAGGAAAAGACGCGAGCTCCTACCATTATCTTGTAGTGGCGACCGGCGTTCATAGGCGTCACATCATTTCCAACTATGCTGCATTCCGCCACGCGGTTCGTCCCGTCAAACACCGTGAGATACCCACTGCAGTTCGTCGTGTTGACCCCGTGATTCGGGAGGACCCATACGGAAAATTGCTTCAGTCCTTCCACGTCCCTCGTTTCAACGACCAGGAAAGGTCGCTTCTTCAGGTCGGCAGGCTTGATTTGCGTGGAAGTAGAAAGCGCATACGCCGCGCACACGGCGACAAGAACGGTTGCGATACTGAGTTGGATTTTCACGCTTCGCATGAATTCGATGTGCTTTACGGCACAAACACAAACTCCGGCGTGTTCACAAGCGCCCAGAGCGCGTCTTCCATCCGCTCGTTTCCACTCATGGTAGTTCCGGTGTTCCGCGCGCGCCGTGCCAGAACCGGGCGACTTCCACGGTGCGACGTTCGTGACTGACACGATGAACAATCCGATACGAGCAGTGAAATCACCTGGTAATCCATGAAGGCAGCCGTTTCTCCACTTCCTCAATGGGCACGCCTTCTCCGCGGTCCAGTTGTTCGAATCCTTCACGCACCCCGGCGATGAACTCCAACTCGCGAGCGATGTCGCGCAACGTGGCCTGCTCCGGCAGCCGGTTCATCAAATCAATCACCAGTGCTTTGTCCTTCGCGCTCATAGACTAATTGTCCATCAATCCGGCCTACGGCACAAACACAAACTCCGGCGTGTTCACCAGCGCCCAGAGCGCGTCCTCCATCCGCTCGCGCCAGTCGGCGCGCAGGCGCGGCGTCGGCTCGTCGCCTTGGCGCGCTTTTTCCTCGGCGGCGAGCTTGATGTCGGTGGCCTTCGCGTTGAGGTGGTTCGACCAGCTCAATTGCAGCGTGCGGTCGTATTCCTTCTTCAACGATTTCGGCGGCGCGGGCAGCACGCGGTTCGCGTAGCCGGGTTCGAGTTGCCTGGCGAACAGCACCGCTTCGTCCGTCGTGGGCGGGCGCGAGAGCAGGCGCAGGAAGACCTGTTCGACAAGCGCGGGCAGCGGTTGCTCCTGCACGCACAATTCCGTGAGCGCGCAATCGTCCGAGAGACGCGTGATGCGCCCATTGGCCATGTCGCCGTTGGCGAGCGCGGCGGGTTGAAGGACGTTGGGCGAGTCGTCGCGCGCGCTCAACGCGGCCTGCCGCGTGTCGCGCCAACCAAACATCCCAAGCACGTCGAGAACGGCCTGCGCCCGGGGCATCGAGAGCGCGGGCCGGTCGCGGTCGTTGGCGAAGCTGGTGAACTCCCACGCACGTTGCGGGTAGCCGAGGTTGAGGAAGTCCTTCGCCGGGCGGCGGGCATCGTGGTCAAGCGTGAGGACTTCGGTGTCGAATCGCTTGCCCACCGCGGCGAACAGCGAATCCACAATCTGCTCCGCCGTCAGGCGCCGGCGCGCGGGCGAGGCGAAGAGGCGGTCCTCGGGCTTGTCAGATTTGGGCGTGTCCAGCCCGGCCACGCGCTGGTAGGCGTGTGAATTGAGGATGAGGCTGGCGACGTGTTTGAGGTCGTAGTCGTGCGTCATCAACTCGCGCGCGAGCCAGTCGAGCAATTCGGGATGCGACGCTTTGGCCGTTTCCCAATCCTCCACCGGTTCGACGAGACCCCAGCCCAGGTAACGTTTCCAGAGCCGGTTCACGAGCACCTTGGCGAAGCGAGTGTTGCGCGGGTCGGTGACGAACGCGGCGAGTTGTTCGCGGTGGTCCTTCGGGTCGCGCACGACGCCTTCGGGAAGCTCATCAGCCATCACTTTGGCGAACGGCCAGGCGGGCTGGACTTTTTCACCGGGATGCAAGGTCACCTTGACGATGCGGCCGACCGTGATGTTGGCGTTGGGCGGAATGGAACTGCTGGCCGGCACCGCCTGCGGGCCGCGGTTGAGCGCCGCCGCGAGGCTGAAGAGGTCCTGTTGCTTGAAGTCATGGTAGGGCGCGTCGTGGCAGCGGGCGCACGCGAGGTTCATGGCGAGGAACGCGGACGAAAGCACCTGCGCGCGGTCGGCCATGGGCACGTCGTTTTGCGTCGCGAGGCCGAAACCCGCCGGGCCGCCGCCATAGACGCTGCCCTCCATCATCACGAGTTCGGTGGCGAAACGGTCCATCGGTTTGTTGTCAGCGAACGACTCGTGAATCCACCAGCGGAACGGGCCGGTGTTGTTGAGCGTGGGCTTGAGGATGCCGGGGTTTTCGGCCAGCACGTCCTGCCAGTAGCTTACCCAGTGGTCGGCCCAGCCCGGATGCCGGAGGAAACGGGCGATGGCGTTTGCGCGCCGCTGCGGTGTCGGGTCGGCGCGGAACTGCTGGATCTGCTCCGGCGTCGGCGGCACGCCGAGGGTGTCGAGCGCCAGGCGGCGGAGAAACGCGTAATCGTCGGTGAGCGGCGCAGGTTGCGCGCCGGCCGCGGCGAGCCGCGCGCCGATGAACCGGTCCATCTCGTTGGACACCGGTGTCACGCCGGAAACTTCCGGGACGCGCGGTCCGGCCTCCTTTTGAACCAGCCGCCTGGCCAGCTCATGCCGCATCGTCCAATACTTGGTTTCCTCCGCCGCGATTTCCTTGCGGTGCTGCGCGTTCATCGTGTCGAGCCGCGCGAGGCGCTGGTCGAGGTAAGCCATCCAGCCTTCGTCGGTGTGGGGAATGAGTTCCTTGGGCGAAAGAAGGAAGAACCGCGGCGTACTCCCCTCACCCTGCCCCTCTCCCCTCATCGGATGAGGGGAGAGGGGAACGGAAAGCGACGCGGTCTGATCCTTTTGGGCGCTGGAGATGAGCGAAGCGCCCGTTTGCTTCCCCCTCTCCACGGCGGACGGGGAGAGGGGTTCCGCCAATTCCACAGTCACTGAAAGCTCGCCCACTTCCGGGCGCAGGTTTTTCCCGCCGATGATGGCTTCAAGCACGAACAGATGTTCACGTCCATCCGCCGTCACGGTCGTCCAAGCTTCCTCGTGGCCCATGCGGGCGAAGCGCAGGCCGACGGGCAGGTTGGCCGGAACGGGCGGCACTTCACCGTGGCCGTCGCCGCTGCCACGGATGAAGGGCGTCATCGCCAGCAGCTTGCCATCCATGAACAGGCGCGCCGATTGCAAGGAGCGGAGCATCAGCTTGTGATCGCCGGTGGGCAGCGTCACCGCCGCCGCCGCGCGCAGCAGGAACGGCGCGGAGCGGTCCGCACGCACGCCCTTGTTCGAGTATTTCTGCGGCACGGCGACGAAGCCGAACGCCGGCTCGGTGTAACTCTCGGTCGGCGCGGTTGCGACGAAGTCCCACGAGTTGCTCGCGCCGAGGTTCTCGAAGATCTCCACCCGCACAGCGTCCTTCGGCAGGTCGCCCGCCGCCGGAGCCGGAGCGGACGGAACAAAATTGACCCGCTTTTCCACGTCCACCGTCGCGACGCTGTCCGGTTCGAACTCGGGGGATTGCCCGTTCTGCTGCGCCGTCTGCTGCGCCTGTGCCTTGCCTTCGACCGCGCCGTTGAGCGCCGGGGCACCCAGCAGCGCCAGGCAGCCGGCGGCCGCGGCGACGCACAATCCCAACATTCGGGGTCGCGGTTGTGTGGCGATTGATCTCAATCCGGGCATGTGGGAAAGACTACCCCAATGAGCGCATCATTCAAGGCGAAAGGCGCAACCCAACGCGCGACAGGCTGGATATTTAACAAACCTCGTAGCCGCCGACGTGAGGAGGCGGATTCGGCGGGGGTTGCCAATGTCCGCCTCCTCACGTCGGCGGCTACCGACCGACGCAGTTTCAATCGGCGTGTTAAATATCCGGGCCAAGCCGCCCTCGCTTCGAGGATGTGGCGGTTGCGCGCGCTTCAGGCAGGCTGGGCGTTCTGGCGGATGTGCACCCAGGTGTGCACATGCGGTTCACCGCGGAAATACCAGAGCATCGCCGGACCTTCGATCTGCAACACGTCCCAGACACCGTCGTTGCCGATGTCGTGGTTTTTGTAGAAGGCCATGTGGAGGTGGTCAAAACCGTTGGCCTCGATCAGTTTCATCGCCTCGTCCGTGTCGGCCTTGCGGAAGGGCGCCAGCACGTCGGCCATGACTTTGCGGACATGCTCCTTCTGGTCGCGGGAAAGTTCGGTCAACGGGATGCCGGGCAGGCCGGTTTTTTTGCCGGTGAGCTTGACGGTGTCGGTGCCTTTTTCTTCGCGCGGCTCATCCAGCAGCGCCAGCTTGCGTTGTTTGCCGTCGAGCATTTTGAAAACTTCGTTGGCGCGTCTGGCCTGATACCAGTAGACGTTGCCGGGGTGATCGGCCGGTTCGTAAAAACTCTTGGCCGCGTGCCCGTAGAAGATCGGGCCACCGAAGGCCGCGCCTTCGACCGAGTCGCCGTCGCACCGTCGCGTGCAATGGCGGCCGGTCAGGACAAACTCGAACTTGCCGGTGCCTGGCTGGCCGAACAGGGCGATGGAGGAACTGCCGAAGCCTTCCTTGCCGCTGTCGTGGACGACCTGCTGGTAAACCGTCTGGCGATATTCCTCGCTGTGCAGGTCGTCGAAAATCTCGCGCACCATGGCCTGCTGATCGGCGGTGAGGAACTGGTCAATGCGCTCCTTGGTGATGTGCCAGTTGTTGTCCACCTTGGAGCGCAGCGGGTCGTCGAAGGGGAAACAGAGCGCCTGTCGCTGGGGCGCAGTCAGGCTTTTGTAGAGGGTGGCGACGAGGGTTTCGGGCGTTGACTTTTTGACTGCGGCAGTCGTCGCGCGTTGGGCGGCGAGCAAGGGCAATGAGCCGCTGGCGGCCACAGCCGCGCCGGTCATGGTGGTGTGCAGAAACTGACGGCGGGTGATGCCTTCGCAGCACCTGCACGAATCGGGGGAAGGGTGGTTGGACATGATCAAATTCTAACACAAAGATTCCGGGGCACAACGAAAAGAATTTCCGCTCCGCGCGGCATGGTCGGAAATACAGTCGCGCGCCTGGCGGCTCCCGGATAAAATCCTTGGCGAATGAAGACCAGACCTGCGCCGGCATTTTCCTGCGAGATTTGCGTCCTGTCCGGCGGGTTGAGTTCGCGTCTGGGCCGGGAAAAGGCCCGGCTCCGGCTTGGCCCGCGCACGTTGCTGGGCCATGTCCGCCAGCAGGCCCGGGCGCTTGGTCTGCCGGTGCGGGTGATCCGCCGCGACCGCGTGCCGCGCTGCGGACCGTTGGGCGGCGTTTACACCGCCTTGGTGACGTCGCGGGCGGAGGCCGTGCTGTTTCTTGCGTGCGACATGCCGTTCCTGACGGCGGAGACAATGGCGCGACTCTGGCGCCGGTCGGCCGCGCAGCGCCGGTCGGTCTTCTTCGTCAGCGAGTCGGGCACGGTCGGTTTTCCGTTTCTCGTCCGGCGCGCAGCGCTGTCGGTGGTGGAGGGTCAGGCCGCCCGGAAGCGATTTTCTCTGCATCAACTGGCGGCCGCCTTGAAGGCCGTGACGCTGGCCTTCCCGCGCGCCCGACGGCAGGAGGCCCTGAACGTGAACACGCCGGCGGATTGGGAAGTTGCGCGGCAACTATGGCGGCGCCGGCGCCGGAAGGCCGCCACGGCGCACGCGGCGGTGAGGTGGATTCAAGAAAAGTAGCCGCCGACGTGAGGAGGCGGATTCCGATCAGAAACATCTTCCGCCTCGTTACCTCGGCGGCTGCGCCCTTTTGTGCGATTTTTGGATCCACCCTGGCGGAGCGGCGGTTTGAACAAACGCCGCTTGTCATTGTCACAAATCACGGTATCATCACGCTATGCTGAAAGGCTTTCCTATTGTGGCCGCGGGTCTGCTCGGCTGGAACGCGGCGGCCGAGACGATCGAGTTAAAGGACAACTCGGCGATTGTCGGCAAAATTGTGGCCGAAAAGTCCGACCAGATTTTCGTGGACGTCGGCTACACGGTGCTGGCGGTGCCGCGCAGCCAGATCAACAAGATCGGGAAGACGGAAGCGGTCAAGAAGTCCGGCAAGACCGCGGCGGCGGCGGCAAAGACCTCCGACAGCGCGACCGGCAAGGACACCTTTTTCTCCACCGCCACCCGGCCATTGGCCGAACGGAGCGTGCGTGAACTGGTCAATCAGCTCGGCCAGTCGGTGGTGCAGGTGCGCACGCCGGGCGGGCTGGGTTCGGGGTTCATCATCAACGAAGAAGGTTTTCTGATCACCAATTTCCATGTCATCGAAGGGGAGACGAAAATCTCCGTCGAGGTCTATCATCAAAAAGGCGGCCAGCTGGAACGCAGCAATTACAAAGAGGTCCGGATCATCGCCATGAACAAGTTTGCCGACCTCGCGCTGCTCAAGATTGAGGACAAGGAAGCGCCCCATTTCGCGCGCCTGCAGTTTGGCAGCGCGGATGATCTCGCGGTGGGGGAACGGGTCTTCGCCATCGGCAGTCCGCTGGGATTGGAGCGGACGGTGACCGAGGGCATCCTCAGCACCAAGACCCGGCAGATGCAAGGCTCGTTGTATTTGCAGACGACCGCCCAGATCAACCCCGGCAACAGCGGCGGCCCCTTGTTCAACCTCAAGGGCGAGGTCGTGGGCGTCACCAACATGAAGATCACCTTTGGCGAGGGCCTGGGGTTTGCGATCCCCATCGAGGACGTGAAATATTTTTTGAGCCATCGCGACACCTACGCCTACGACACGGACAATCCGAGCAACCCCTATCGCTACCTCGAACCGCCCAGCCGCACCAAACAAGGGCTGGCCAGATGATTTTCCGGCGCCGGAAACCGGCGATTCATTTCCACCGCCGCCCCGGCAGGCATCCGAACTGCTTTTCCTGAGGGTGGCCCGTGGACGTTTAGTGCGGTGGGAAGGAACTTTATGAAACGCAACCTGATTCTGCTGTCGGCCTTGTGCTGGCTGGCGCCGGCCGGCCTGGGAGCGGTGCCGCCAGCGGAAAAATTACTGCCCGCCGACACGCTGGGTCTGGTCACCGTGCCGGACTGGGACGCGGCGCGGAAGATTTACGGCGATTCGCCGATCGGCCAGTTGTGGGCCGACCCGGCGATGAAGGCCTTCAAGGACAAATTTCTGGAGAAGGTCAAGACGGACCTGATCACGCCCCTGGAGCGCGAACTGGACATCAAGCTGGCCGATTACGCTGATCTGGTCCACGGGCAGGTCACCCTCGCGTTCACGAAATTGCGCGAGGACAACAAAACCAATGCCCCGACCGGCTGGGTGCTGCTCGTGGACACCAAGGAAAAAATGGACCTGCTGCGAAAGCAACTCGCCGACGTGAAGAAAAAATGGGTGGACGCCGGCAAGCCGATGAAAACCGAGACGATCCGTGGGATCGAGTTCGCCACGCTCATCCTCAACAGTGACGACCTGGGCAAAACCCTGGATAAAGCCCTGCAAGACCCGCAAAAAGCCAAAAAACCCAACGCGGCAGCGGCCCCGAAAAAAGCGCCGGAGAAAATCGAGCTGACGGTCGGCCAGTCCGATTCGCTGTTGATCCTGGGCACGGTGCCCGGCGAGATCGAGAAAATCCTCATCCGCCAGTCCGGCGGGCTGGTTCCCGCGCTGGCCGAACAGGCCGACTTTGAAGCCAACAGCGCCGCGATGTTCCGCAGCGCCTTTGTTTATGGCTGGCTGAATTTCAAACCGATTCACGACATGCTGGTGCGCCCGGCCGCCGACGAGGATGAGGCCCCCAAGGCCGCCAATCCCTTCACCCCTAAAATGGACAAAATCCTGGCGGCCACGGGTTTGAGCGATTTAAAGACGGTGGCGTTCCACGTGACCGACACCAGCGAGGGTCCGCTGGCCAATGTCTTCCTCGGCGTGCCGGAAGCCAAACGCCGCGGGATTTTCAAAATCCTGCTCGGCGAAGCCAAGGACGCCGCGCCGCCGCCCTTCGTGCCGGCCGACACGGTGAAATTCACCCGCTGGCGGGGTGACGGCAAAAAAGTCTGGGCCACCATCGAGGCCGTCCTGACCGACATCTCGCCGGAAATCGGCGGCATCCTGCAGATGAGCCTGGCTGCCGCCGGCAAGGACAAGGACGAAAATTTCGACCTGAAAAAGACGCTCATCGGCAACCTGGGCGATGACCTCATCTGCTTCCAGAAAAATCCGCGCAGCGCCACCCTCGCCAATTTGAACTCCCCGCCCACGCTCTACCTGGTCGGCTCGCCCAATTCCGAACAACTGGCCATCGGGCTGAAAGTAGGCGCTTCGCTGATGCCGCCGCCGATGAACATCGTCAAGGATCGCGAGTTCCGCGGCCGCACCATTTATGCCCTGAAAATGGCGCCAGCCCCCAACCCGGACGGGCCCGGCCGGATCGAAAAGAATTTGAGCTTCGCCGCCAGCGGTGGCTACCTGGCCCTGTCCACCGACGAGGCGATGCTGGAGGAATACCTGCGGAGCAGCGAAAATTCCGGCAAAGCCCTCCGCGAAACCGCCGGCCTGAACGATGCCGCCCAAAAAGTCGGCGGCATGGGCACCGGCTGGTTCACCTACGAAAACCAGAGCGAGACGGTGCGCGCCGCGCTGGAAGTCATCCGCCAAAAACCCGAAGCCATCGGCAGTCTATTCTCCGGGTCGACGCTCACGCAGCAAATTCCCCTCGGCACCGGAACCAAGGGAGCCAAGGATTGGTTTGACGCCGGCTTGCTGCCCGCCTTCGAGAAGATTGCCAAATACTTGAACTACACCGTTTCAGCGGTCTCCTCGCAGCCCGACGGTCTGAACTTGAAAACCTTCTTCCCGGCGCCGCCGCAGTTGAAGAAATAGGGTGTCGCGACGTTTTTTGTTGGGGCCACGGGACACAGAAAAGCACCAAGCTCCAAGCACCAAGCTCCAGAGAAATTCCAAGCTCCAATTCCCAAAAGCGACTTGCAGTTCAAAAACCAGGGCGCGGTTGAGGCCAGTCCAGTCATGCGTACTTCTCTCCGCGAACGGTGCTTGGTGCTTGGGATTTGGAGCTTCTCTGGAGCTTGGAGCTTGGTGCTTGGAGCTTCCCTCGCGCGCTTACCCACGTAAAACGTCGAGGAACCAGAAACAGGGCTGCTGTCGGGGCGCGGTTTAATTTTCCAAAGCCTTCGGCGGGCCAAGGATCGCGCTGACAATCACCGCCTGCCGCGCCGAACCGGGGCGCCGCAACAATTGCAAGGCCTGCGCCATTTCCGGCCGCGGCCTTTTGCGCCGGTCCAACGGCAGGTCGGGTTTGGGCAGCCCGGCGAGTGGGTCAATGTGTTTCAACCGGTCGCTGATGTTTTTGGAAAGCTGACTGGCCTGATGGAAAGCCGCAGCTGATTGATCCAGGTGGGCCAGCCTGGTGGTCAGCTTCTCCTGAAATTCCTCGACCTCAGCGATGGGCACCTTGGCCTCCACTGGAGGCAGCTTGGGTGCAACCGGCGGCGCGGGCCGTGGCGTCCGGATGATGAGGGGCGGCGGCTCAGGCGGGGCGGCCGTTTCCCCTTCCAACAGGCGGCGGATTTCCTCCTCCCAACTCGCCGACGGCGCGGCGGGGCGCTGCGTTCCGCGCGGGAGAACGGGTGGCGGCGCCGGCGATCCAGTTTCGTCGCCGGCCTTCTTGCGCTTCAGCCAGTTGGCGAGGGCCGAAATGACGACAAAACCCAGGAACACCAGCAGGCTGGTCAAGGAATCGGTTGCCGCCAAGAAAATCATGATCAAATTGTCACTCTTGTAGCCGCCGACGTCAGTCGGCGCTGATTTCCTGAGTATTCCAAAAGCATTCGTGAGCCGACTGACGTCGGCTGCTACTTTTTCAATAGCCGGTCAACTGCCGGCCGGTTTGGTGGAGCTGCCGGCAGTGGTGGCGCCGGCGCCGGCCCCACCGCCGGCAATGCTGTCTCTCATGCCGGTGTCGGCCTGCACGTTTTTCATGCGGTAATAGTCCATGACTCCCAGATTGCCCGCGCGAAACGCCTCGGCCATGGCCAGCGGCACCTGCGCCTCGGCCTCGACCACTTTCGCACGCATCTCGGCCACGCGGGCCAACATTTCCTGTTCCAACGCCACTGCGGCGGCACGGCGCACTTCGGCATGGGCTTGCGCGATGAGTTTGTTGGCCTCGGCCTGATCGGACTGCAACTTCGCGCCGATGTTCTCGCCCACGTCCACGTCGACGATGTCAATGGAAAGAATTTCAAACGCCGTGTTCGAGTCCAGCGCCTTGTCCAAAACGGTTTTGCTGATGCGGTCGGGATTTTCCAGCACCACCTTGTAGCTGTCCGAGGAGCCGATGGTGGTGACGATGCCTTCGCCGACGCGCGCGATGATCGTTTCCTCGGTGGCGCCGCCGACGAAGCGGTCGAGGTTGGTGCGCACGGTCACGCGGGCCTTGGCCTTGACGACGATGCCGTCCTTGGCGACGCCGTCAATGGTGGCGCGGCCGGAGGCGGGGTTGGGGCAATCAATGACCTTGGGGTTGACCGAGGTTTTGACCGCTTCGAGCACCGTTTTGCCCGTGCCTTTGGTGGCCAGGTCAATCGCGCAGGCCCGATCGAAGACCAGGTGGATGCCGGCTTTGCGCGCGGCGATCAGGGCGAGCACGACCATCTCGATGCTCCCGCCAGCCAGAAAGTGCGTGGAGAGATCGTCAATGGTCACGTCCAGCCCCGACTTGACGGCGGTGATCCGCGTGTCCACCACCAAGCCAACCGGCAGGCTGCGCAAGCGCAGGGCGATCAGTTCGGTGAAGCTGACTCGCGCGCCGGAGAAGAGCGCACGAATCCAGATGCTGAAGAAGTTGATCACCAGGATGGCGATCACCAAAAGCACGACCAGCAGCAACGCCCCCACGATGATCTGCCAGCCGTTGAAGCCGCCCAATTGAGCCAGTATGGTTTCCATATTTTTTTCCTTCGGTTCGAGTGCTGAGTTAAACCGCGCGCACGACCGTCCGCAAGCCTTCGGTGGCCACGACTTTGATCGGCGTGCCCCGCTCCACGTGCGGCCCTTCGGTGACGACGTCCACCCGTTTGCCGTTGATGAGGGCGGTGCCGGAAGGACGCAGGTGAGTGAAGGCAGTTCCGGTCTGGTTGAGCAATTCGTTGCGTTCCACGCCCAGTTCACCGACGTGGCCCTGTGAAACAAAAGTCTTCGCCAGCCGGCTGGTCGGAAAATATTTCACCCAGACCAGCGTTCCCGCGACCAGCCCCAGAGCGACCCCCAGCAGAATCAAATGACCGGTCCGCTCGCCGAAATTCACGTAGCCCATGACCACGCCGGCCACGAGGCAGACCACGCCAATCACGCCGGCGATCATTCCCGGCAACACCGACTCCAGGAACAACAGCACCGCGCCGGCAATCAACAGGATCACGACCGTCTGCATGGCTGCATATTAGTCCCGTGGCCTTCGGCTGCAAGTTGAATTGGCCGCCGGAGATTTGCAGGAGTAGTGTTCACTGAGTGTCAGCAACCGGCGCACGCTCGCCCTCGTCCTCGATTTGACGCAATTTTCGAGGGCGAGAACGACGACGAGGACGACGGATCTAACATACAAAGTTCAAACCCGCAGTTTGACCGGGCACCTCTCACTTTCTTGCACGCGCGAACTGCATTCCCCGCCCCGTCCCGCAGGGACAACCGAAAATAGCCCGGCACTTTAGTGCTGGGTTTGGGCACCGACAGACAGGTGAGTCCCGTTAGGGACGGTAGAAAATGGCCTTCTCTTCTGTCGTCCCTAACGGGACTTGCTCCTTACGACCGTCCACCCAGTGCTGAAGCACCGGGCTATTCTCGGTCGTCCCTGCGGGACTGGGTCCTGCGCCACCCGCCCCCTTTTCATGCCAGGTGTCAGACGGCTTGTGCAGTTGCAAGAAAGTGAGTTGCGCCGCGGATTGACCAAGCAGCGGGAAAAGGTTTGAAACTCCGGCGCGTTCTGCCGTAAGTTCCGCCATTGACCCGAGCGCATGAAGTCGCCGTTTCAGATGAATTTGCCCGCCTGGTTTCCAGTCGGAACCCTTTGGTTGTCGGTGTCCCTGGCCGGCGGCGCACCGGTCACCCCGGGACAACTGAGCCGGCTCCCTGCGCCCGCCGACCGGCCCGTGGATTTTGAAAAGGACATCGCGCCGATTTTTGCGCAGGCATGTTTCAAGTGCCATGGGCCGGACAAACAAAAGAGCAATTTTCGGCTCGATCTCAAGCCGGCGGCGCTGAAGGGCGGCGACAACGGCGTCGCCATCCTCCCGGGTAAAAGCGCGGACAGCCCGCTCATCCAGTTTGTCTCCGGGCTGGTCGAGGACATGGTCATGCCGCAGAAAGGCGAGCGGCTGACTGTCGGACAGATCGGTTTGTTGCGCGCTTGGATTGATCAGGGGGCGGTCTGGCCGGAGACTCGCGCCGGCGCCGATCCGCGGCTGGACCATTGGGCCTTCCAGCCGTTGCAGCGCCCCGCCGTGCCGGCCGTCAAAGAGAACAGCCGCGCGCGCAATCCCATTGACCACTTCGTGCTGGCCCGGCTGGAAAAGGAACACCTCAAACCAGCGCCCGAGGCGGACCGCGCCACGTTGATCCGGCGGTTGACCTTCGATCTGCACGGCCTGCCGCCGTCGCCCGCGGAAGTGGACGCGTTCGTGGCCGACAAGTCCCCCGACGCGCTGGAGCGGTTGGTGGACCACCTGCTCGCCTCGCCGCGTTACGGCGAACGCTGGGCCCGGCATTGGCTGGACCTGGCGCGGTTCTGCGAAAGCAACGGTTTCGAGCACGACAGAATCCGCGAGCATTCCTGGCGCTATCGCGATTATGTGATTGCCAGTTTCAATGACGACAAGCCCTACCCGCAATTTGTCCGGGAACAAATCGCCGGCGACGCGCTCGAACCGCCCACGGCCGAGGGCATCATCGCCACCGGGTTTCTGGTCGCGGGTCCGTGGGACGAGGCGGGCAACCGGCAGGCCAGCGTGGTGATGCGCGCGCGCCTGCACGAGGAGGAACTCGAGGACACCATCAGCGCCGTCGGCCAGACCTTTCTCGGCCTGACAATCAACTGCGCCCGCTGTCACGATCACAAGTTCGATCCCATTCCGCAGAGCGATTATTACCGTTTCAAGGCCGCCTTCGAAGGCGTGCGGCACGGCGACCGGCCGATTCTCACGCCGGAGGAATTGAAGGCCCACAACGCGGAAGTCGCGCAGATCAAAAAGCGCATCGCCGGGCTGACAAATCAAATTGCAAACCTCGAGCAACCCGATCGCCAAAAAGTATTGGACGAAGTGGAACTCCAACAGGCCGCGCTTAAAGCCCTGCCCGTCGTGCCGCTGGCCTACGCCGCCAGCCCCAAATCGCCAGAGCCGACCTTCGTGCTCGCCCGCGGCGATGTGCTCGACCAGCGCGAACAGGTCACGGCGGGCGGCATGTCCGCGATCAAATCGTTGCCGGCCGACTTTGGCCTGGCCGCCGACGCGGCCGAAGACCAGCGTCGCGTGAAGCTTGCCGGGTGGATCACCCGCCCGGACAATCCGCTCTTCGCCCGCGTCATGGTCAACCGCCTCTGGCAGCACCATTTTGGCCGGGGCCTCGTCGGAACGCCGAATGATTTCGGTCACAGCGGCGAGCGGCCCTCGCATCCGGAGTTGCTCGACTGGCTGGCGAGTGAATTTATCGCGCAAGGCTGGAGCCTCAAACAGATGCACCGGCTGATTTTGCTTTCGGGCACGTGGCGGCAATCCTCGCAGTTCAATGAAAAGGCCGCCACCGCCGACGCCGACAACCGGCTGCTTTGGCGATTTGCGCCGCACCGGCTCGAGGCCGAAGCGGTGCGCGATGCGATGCTGGCGGTCAGCGGGCAGATCAATTTGCAGATGGGCGGGCCAGGTTTCCGGCCGTTCGATTTGAAGATCAACAATTCCTATTTCTACACCGCCGCCGACCATCTCGGCCCGGAGTTCAACCGCCGCACCGTTTATCGCATCGGCGTGCAATCGGCCAAAAACCCGCTGCTCGATTCGCTCGATTGCCCGGACTTTTCCACCAAGACGCCGGTGCGCGGCATCACCACCACGCCGATCCAGGCGCTGGCGTTGATGAACAATTCGTTCGTGCTGCGCCAGGCGCGCCAGTTCGCCGAACGGCTCCAAACGGAAGCGGGCCGCGACTTGTCCGCGCAGGTCGAGCGGGCCTACCGCTTCGCCTGCGGGCGCAAACCGACGGGCGAGGAGAACCGGCGCGCGGCGGCGCTGGCGCGCGAGCACGGGCTGGAGAGTTTTTGCTGGGTGCTGTTCAACGCGAGTGAATTTTTATACGTGCGATGAATCCAACGAACTGAGCCGATGAATGCGATCAATCCATTGTTTAGAACTGGTTTCACAAGGTGGGGCGAGACTCCGTCGAGCCGTGTCGGTGCTGGGCGGACTCGGCTCGACGGAGTCTCGCCCCACCGCGGGCCGTCCGCGATGAGCCGCCGCCATTTTCTCTGGCAGTCCGGCGCGGGTCTGGGCGGCATTGCGCTGGCCTGGCTCTTGAACGAGGAGGCGCGGGCCGCTGCCGCAGTGGGCGGAGCGGCGTCGCCCTACGCGCCCAAGCCGACCCATTTCCCGGCGCGCATCAAGCGGATCATTCACGTCTGCGCGCTGGGCGGCGTCAGCCATATTGACACGTTCGATTACAAGCCCGGCCTGGTGAAATACCACGGCCAGGAGTTGACCGACGGGCGGTTCGTGACGCACCGCGAGAAACCGGGCACGGTGCGGAAATGTCCGTGGGAATTCCGCCAGCGCGGCGCGTGCGGGCGCTGGGTGAGCGACCTGTTGCCGCACCTGGCGACGTGCGTGGACGACATGACGTTCATCCACTCGATGCACACGCCCAATTCCAACCACACGCCGGCGACGTTTCTCATGAACAGCGGTTTTCAGATGAACGGTTTTCCCAGCATGGGCGCGTGGCTCTCCTACGGTCTTGGCTCGGAGAACCAGAATCTCCCCGCCTACATCGTGCTGCCCGACCCGCGCCAGCATCCCTCCGGCGGCGCGATCAACTGGACCGCCGGTTTCCTGCCCGCGGCGCACCAGGGCGTCGCGTTCAACTCGACGGGCGAACCGATCGCCGACCTCTACACGCCCAAGGACGTTTCGCCCGCCAAACGCTGGGCGAGCCTGGCGTTGCTCGCGAAAATGAACACGGAATTCAGTGCGGCCAATCCCGGCGACAGCACGCTCGCGGCGCGCATCCGCTCTTACGAACTCGCCGCGCAGATGCAGCTGAGCGTGCCGGACATCACCAACCTCGACGGCGAAAGCGAGGCGACGCGCAAACTTTACGGATTGGATTCGCCCACGGCCGGGGCGTTCGGGCGCAACTGCCTGCTGGCCCGCCGGCTCTCCGAGCGCGGCGTGCGGTTCGTGCAGGTGTTCAACGGCGGCGCGCAGGGTTCACCGCGGGTCAACTGGGACGCGCACGAGGACCTGGAGGACAATCACACCAAACAGGCGGCCACCATGGACCAGCCGGTCGCCGGCCTGCTCAAGGATCTCAAGGCGCGCGGCCTCCTGGAGGACACGCTGCTGTTGTGGACGACCGAGTTCGGGCGCACGCCGATCACCGAGGGGCGCAACGGCAAGGGCCGCGATCACCACCAGTTCGCCTTCACCATCTGGATGGCCGGCGCGGGCGTGAAACCCGGCTTCGCTTTGGGCGCGTCGGATGATCTGGGCAATCACGCGGTGGACAACCCGGTCGAGTTCTACGACATTCACGCGACCGTGCTGCGCCTGCTGGGCCTGGACCATGAACGGCTGACCTATTACCACAACGGCATTCAGCGCCGGCTGACCGACGTGCACGGGCGGGTGCTCCCGGAGTTGCTGGCGTGATCGCGTGATGAATCTGGATCCGCCCGGAAAACATAGCGCAACCAACGGCCTCGTGATCGAGAACGGCCGCCGCTCCCTTCAACGCCTGCTCGAACCGCTGCAAGAACTCCGCGGGTTGGCGGCGGATTCGCTGGGTTCGTTCGTCGTGAATGGGGAAAATTATTCCCTGCCCCGGTTCAATTTTCGCGGGCCGAACAGCAGCGACCCGATTCGCATCGGCCTGTTCGCGGCGATCCACGGCGACGAGCCAGCGGGCGCGCTGGCGCTGGTGCGTTTTCTGCTCGAACTGGCCCGGACCCCGGCGCTGGCCGGGGACTATGACCTCCACGCCTACCCGGTGTGCAATCCGACCGGGTTCGAGGACAACACGCGCTGCTCGCGGCGGGGGCGCGATTTGAACCGCGAGTTTTGGAAAGCCTCGGCTGAAGCCGAGGTGCAACTCCTGGAGCGCGAGTTGCGCACACGCCATTTCCACGGCCTCATCCAGCTGCACGCCGACGACACCAGCGAGGGCCTCTATGGTTTCGTGCGCGGCGCGACGCTGACCGAGAACCTGCTGCGCCCGGCGCTGCAGGCGGCGGAAAAATTTTTGCCGCGCAACGTGAGCGCGACCATTGACGGTTTCGCCGCGCGCGACGGAATCATTTACGATCATTACGAAGGCGTGCTGGCGGCGCCGGCGCAGATGGCGCCGGTCCCGTTTGAGATCATCTTTGAGACACCGCACCGGGCGCCGCTCGAGCGGCAGGTCGAGGCGCTGGTCGTCGCGCTGCGCACGATCCTGGAGGAATACCGGCGCTTGATTTCCTTTGCCCAGGATCTTTAGCATCGCGGCCATGCGAGTCATGAAAACGGGGATCGCCATTTTGACCTTCGGCCTGGCGCTGGCGCGCGGTTCCCTCTTCGCGGCGGACGGGAACGAGGTGCTGGGCGTGTGGAACACGGCTGACAACAAAGGGCAGGTCGAAATCTTCAAGCAGGAAGGCAGGTTTCGCGCAAGAATCATCAAGCTGAAGGAGCCGAATAATCCGCCCGGCGACAAGGACGCGGGCCGGCCCAAGCTGGACCGGGAGAATCCCAGGCCCGAACTGCGCAACCGGCCGTTGGTGGGGCTGGAAATTCTGAACGGCTTGAATTACGCCGGCAAAAATCTTTGGGAGGACGGCCACGTTTACGACCCGGAGAACGGCAAGACCTACAAATGCAAGATGACGCTCGCGGCCACCAACCGCCTGGAGATGCGGGGATTCATCGGCTTTTCCCTCCTCGGCCGGACGACCGTCTGGACGCGCTGAGGCTCTCTTGTGCGGCTGGCCCTGGCGTTATGAATTCAGAGCCTCCTCAGAAAGGGGTCTACAGTTCCGGATTGGCCTCTTTCCGTACTTTCAAGCCGCCTTGGATCACCATTCGCCTTCGACAAGCAGGGCGGTGGCTTGTTTGGCCCAATCCGCCGCCAGCAGCGGCACCGCCTGGCGTTCGGCGCTGGGCAGGTCCGCGCCAACCCGGACGGTGGTGCGTCCGGTGACTTCGCGGTCGAGGACGATTTTTCCCGTGCGCCGGTCGGTGGCGGTGATTTTGGCGGTCAGCAACAGGCGATAATCCTGCACGGTGAGAATGTCGGTGGGCTGAAAGCTCAACCCGGAACGCTCGAAACGGGTGATCACCCCAGTGACGAGAAGGTCACCGCCGCCCTGGGTGTCGAGTCGGAAGGTGCCATCCTGTTGCAGCGTTTTGCGCAGCGAAGAACTGACCGCCTCGATGAGCCGCGGTTCGGGCGTCTGGTTCTGGAAAAGGTTGACCTGGACGGAGCGGGTTCCCGCCGGGGAACCGTTGGTGGGACCGAGATGATAACCGGCGCAACCGGCCGCCAGTGAGCCGGCCAAGGCGCAGGCAAGGAGCGCGGACCAACGCATGTCAACTGCCCCCGCTCTTTGGCGGCGCCTGTTTCTGGAGGGTATCAATCCAGTCGCGCGATTCGTCGGAAAGACCCGAACCGGTGGGAGTGCTGACCGGCCCGGTCGAGGGTCGCGCGGAGGGCGGGGGCGAAGGTTCGGTTTTGGTGATGGACGGTCCGACCACTTTTTGCTGGATCGCGACGATCCGCTGGCGGGACTCCTGCGCGTAGGGGGAATTGGGGTCCTTGATCACGACTTCGTTGTAATAGACCAGCGCACCGGCGGGGCGTTTTCGCTTTTCGTAATATTTGGCGATCTCGAAACTGCCGCGCGCCTGTTCGGTTTTAAGGGTGGTGATGACTTTCTGCGCTTCGGGCACGCGCGGGTCATTGGGATAGAGCGCGATGAAATCGGAGAGTGTGGCGATGGCTTTGCCGGCGACGCTCTGGTCGTAATCGGCGGTCTTGGCCTGTTTGTCATAGGCCATGCCGGCTTTGAACAGCGCCTGGGCGGCGATTTCCTTGCGGTCGTGGTAGCGGTCGGCGGCGGCGGTGTAGGCCTGGACGGCCAAGGGGTATTCGTTGCGGTTTTCCTGGGCCTGGCCGATTTTGAGCTGGGCCTGCGGGGCGAGGTTGCTGTAAGGCCCGTTGCGAATGAGTTTGCCGTACATCTCGGCAGTCTTCTCCATGTTGGGGAAGAAGGGGACCAGGCCCCAGAGTTTGAACCATTGGCCGGCGAGGAAGCGGTTGGCAATTTCAAACTGGCGCTGGAGCACTTCCTGATAGTTGATGGCTTTGGGATACTTTTCCAAGAGCCGCTGGTAGAGGTCGAAGGCCTTTTCATCGTAGCCGCGGACCTCATAACAGCGGCCTTCGAGGTATTGGGCCTGCGGCGCGTAGTCCGACAACGGCCAGACCTTCACGACGCGTTCGGCGGCTTTGGCGGCCAGGTTGTAGTCCTTTTTGTCGAAGGCCGCCTGGGCCACGTCCAACTGGTCCTTGGCCCGCGTCCGGGTCCATTTGCCCTCGCTGCCGACCGACTCGTAGGTCCAGCCCTCGCCCGGATGATACACCAGCGGCGCCGGGCAGAGTTGCGGGAAAAGCAAAACACCCAAAGCCATCAGCCACGGGCGCGCTGACGAGGATTTCATGGCGCGACCGTAACGAAGCCCGGGGTTCAAGTCAATGGCAGAGCCGCAGTGCCTTTGCGGCCGGGTCGAGTCCACCAATCGTCAGCCACCGGCGCGTGCTCGTCCTCCTCGTCGTTCTCGTCCTCGAAAAGCCCGCTAAAACACGGTCGAGGTCGAGAACAACGACGAGGACGATTGATCAAATTGTCAAAGTTCAAAGACCACCTTGCGGCCAGCGGCGGGTCACCCTTTGTAAACGATCAGCACGCCAAAGTCGGTCACCACGCGGGAGGTGGAGCCGATGTCACCGTGGCTGTAGTTGATGGTGGCGATGCTGACGATGTTGGCTTCGCCCACCTTGCCCAGAAATTCGGTGACGATCTCGTCGAAACGGTCGTGGCCCACCTCGATGCATTCGTGGTGCTTGATGCACTTGACGCGCAATTTCTTTTCAACATCCTTCGCCGCGAATTCGAGGGAGGCGCGCGGTTTTTCGATTTTGATTTGCGTCGGCTTGGTGGTCTGCGGCAGCGAGAAATGGCGCTCCTGTTTGGCAGCGGCGGTACTGGAAGTGGGCGTGGCCCGGATGTTTTGATGTGTCGGTTCGGGGATGGTGATGGCAAACCCGCATTCCGGACAGTCAATCTCGCTCCCCGCGCCCGAGTCATCCACTTCCAGCTCTTGTCGGCAATTGGGGCAGGTAAATACTAAATCCATAACCAGTTCTTTCGTCTTGGAACTTTTTCATATCCTAGTCCCAAGTCTCGTGAAGCCAAGGAAAAAAATCGCCGGCCGGCTAATGTTTCGGCGGAACCCTCAAAATCCGCCGCCGGAACAAAGATCCGCGTTGCCGGGACCGTTCTTGCCGGACGGGTCAGGTCCAAATTGCGCGGCGTTTTCCTCCGCCCTGCCGGGGTCGTCCAACCCTTTGACAGCATCGTCGGGCGGGCGCCTCGGTGGCTTGCGAAGTGCTTATGAAACGCTTGAAGTCATGGCGTTTATAAAATCCAGAAGCATCGAATTGTCTCCTCGCGGGCCGGCCAGACTGGCCGCGGCGGGGGGAAGGTGAAGATCATGAGCATTGCGTTCGAGCCGAATTTCAAGCGCCGATTCGACCGGGTGACGGTGCCCCTGTTCATCCGCGTTGGCGAACTGTCGCACAAGGCCACCGACTGGTCGGTCGGCGGGTTCCGGGTTGACAACTACTTCGGCGCACTGACGCCTGGCCGCGAGTTTGACTGCACTTTGGTGTTGCCGTGCGCCGACTTTTCCGTGCATCTGCCGGTGCGCGCCCGCGTCGCCCGCCGCGACAAGGGCACCTTGGGTTGCTCCTTCCTCAAGCTCACCCCCGCACAGCAGTCCGCCTTGCATCACCTGGTCGAAGCGGCGTTGGAAGGCCGCACGGCCGACCTGGGTCAGATGCTGGGCGTGTTGCGTTCGACCATCGCCGATGCCGGACACGCGCCGATCACAACCGCCCAACCCTCCGAACAGTTTGGGCCGGCCATCGAAGACCGGGTTGAGCAAACTCCAGTCACAGACGCCCGGACCTCCGAACGGGCTTTCCACCGGCGTGGACTGTTGCCCAGGATGGTCTTGTTCGTCGTGACCGTGACGACGCTGGCGCTGCTGGCCGGCGCCGTCGCCTACTGCCTTGCTCCGCGCGTGCTGTTTCTTTTGCCGTTGTCCTTGAGATCGCAGTTGCAATGAACAGCGTGCTGACCAACTTGACGCCGCCGCCGGACTTGCTGGCCGAAACTGAGTCCAGGGAGACAGGCCAGGTTTCAGACACGGGAGTGCCGGGCGGCGGCGTGCCGCCGTTCCTCTATCAACTCGCCAGCGCCTCGGTCAGCGAAGGCATCCTTATTGGCGATGCCCGGCGGGCGGACCGCCCCATCCTTTACGTCAACCCTGCGCTTGAACGCCTGACCGGCTACCCGGCCGCCGAGGCGCTCGGGAAAAACTTCCTCTTCTTCCAGGGCCGCCAGGCGGACCCCGCTCCGCTGGTCGAGTTGCGCCACGCCCTGGTCGAAGGCAAACCATGCCGCGCGACCCTGGAGAACCACAGGAAGAACGGAGCGGCGTTTTGGGGGGAACTGAGCGTGTCGCCGGTGCGCGACGAGCAGGGCGAACTCACCCATTTCGTGGCGGTGCTCAAAGATGTTACTGCCCGGCACGCGGCCGACGAGCGGCTGCGCTATCTGGCCAGTCATGATTCGCTGACGCGTCTGGCCAATCGCGCCCATTTCGCCAGTGAACTGGAGAGTTTCGTCCGCCAGCCGACGACCGGGCCGCGCGGCGCGCTGCTCTATTTCGACATCGATAATTTCAAGCTGGTCAACGATTCGCTTGGCCATCTGGCCGGCGACCGCGTCCTGGTCCAGTTCGCCGGCATTCTGCGCGAGCAACTGCGGGGCGCGGAACAGGCGGCGCGATATGGCGGCGATGAATTCATGGTCCTGGTGCGGCAGGCCACCTTGGCGGAGGCCCGGGAACTGGCCGGAAAAATCCGCCGCGCTTTCCAGCAATGTCGCTTCAGCACCGACGACCAGTGGTATGATCTGAGCCTCTCGGCCGGTGTGGCCGCCTTTGACGGCCACCAAAGCGCCGAAGAACTGCTCTGCCAGGCCGACCTGGCCTGCTGCGCCGCCAAGAAAAATGGGCGCGACCGCCTGGAGGTTTACCGGCCCGATCACCCGGAGATTGTGCAGTTCCGCGAGGCCGCGCGCTGGTCGCACCGGCTCAAAGAGGCGATCCGCCGCGAGGAATTTGAACTCTGGTTCCAGCCGGTCTTCGCGCTGCCGGATCAGCGGCTGGACCACTACGAAGTTCTGGTCCGGCTGCGCGATGCCGGGGGCGCCGCCATTCTGCCTGGAAATTTTCTCCCCGTGGCCGAACGGTTCCAGATGGCCCACGCGATTGACCGGCTGGTCATCAAACAGTCGCTCCCGTACTTGCAACGGGACCCCGGACTCAAATTGTCGCTCAACCTTTCCGGACGCTCCTTCGACGACCCGGGCTTCGTCGAGCAAATCGAATCCGCCTTTGCGGCCGCGGGCGTTTCCCCGACGCGCGTGGAGTTTGAAATCACGGAAACCGCCGTGCTTTCCAGCCTGCCCCAGGCCTGTGCGATGGTGGGGCGGCTCAAGAAATCCGGCTTCCGTTTCGCCCTCGACGATTTCGGTTGCGGCTTTTCTTCGCTGACGTATCTGCGCGAACTGCCGGTGGACTCGGTGAAGATTGACGGCAGCTTCATCCGCCATCTGAAGGACGAGCCGATCAACGAAATCCTCGTCCGTTCGATGAAGGAAACCGCCCGGGTGCTGGGCCTCCAGACCGTCGCCGAATTTGTCGAAGACCAGCCGACGCTCGAACTGTTGCGCTACATCGGCGTGGACTTCGCGCAGGGAAATTTTCTCGGCCCGGCACGCAGCTTTTGAGATTGTCTCAAAACTCCTTTTCCTCGGAGGGACGAGCTACGCGAGTCCCCGTTCCTTGCGAAGAGCAGCGTGAAAATTTGGGACTCGCGCAGCTCGTCCCTCCGAAGATTTAGAGACAACCTCCCTCTGGCTGGCCGCTCTACTCGTAGGCTTTCTCCATCCGCTTGACGCGCGGATGAACCGGCGAATCGGCCGGCGTCCGTTTTTTCACCTCCGCAAAGAGCCGGCGTGCTTCGCCCGGATTTTGTCGCACGATCAACGCGATGTAATCCATTTCGATGGACGCCAGCCGCGGGTCCTGGACGTAGGGCCGGTTACGCTTGAGCCAGACGCCCAACGCGGTGGCCCCTTCTTTTTGCGCCGCCTGCAACGAGGCTTCCAGGGTGGGCGGCAGGCCGGGCAAGGCTTCCGGCGCCACCGGGTTTTCCGCCGCGGACTGGCTGGCCGGCGGCGCGCCGCTCGAATCGCGCTTTTTGTATTCCTGCCATAAGTTCAACAGCTTGATGAGGCCGTAGAGGCAAACGATGACGATTAAGATGCCGATGACTTTGCTCATGTTTCCTGAATGCGCTCCACGCGGGCGCCAAGGGCGCGCAGTTTCGCATCTATTTTTTCGTAGCCGCGGTCCAGGTGATAGATGCGGTTGACCTGCGTCGCGCCTTTGGCCACCAGGCCGGCGATCACCAGCGCCGCCGATGCCCGCAAATCGCTGGCCATGATCGGCGCGCCGCTCAACGGTTTGCCGCCCTTGACGATCGCGCTGGGCCCTTCGATGGCGATGTCCGCGCCCAGCCGCCCCAGCTCGGGCACGTGCATGAAACGCGACTCGAAGATGCGCTCGGTGATGATGCTGATGCCGGGCGTCACCGCCATGAGCACCATCATCTGGGCCTGAACGTCGGTGGGAAATCCGGCGTAGGGGAGCGTTGTGATGTCCACCGGTCGCAACCGCCCGCCCCGCCGGACGGTCAGGGCCGCGCCGTCGCGTTCCACTTTCACGCCGGCTTCGCGCAGTTTGTCCAGCACCGCGTGCAGGTGGTCGGCGCGCGCGCCGCGCAATGTCACTTCGCCGTTGGTCGCCGCCGCCGCGATGGCGAAGGTGGCGGCTTCGATGCGATCGGGAATGACTTCATAGTCCGCGCCGTGCAATTGCTTGACGCCGGTGATCGTGACGGTGGGGCCGCCCGCGCCGTGGATTTGGGCGCCCATGGCGTTGAGGAAATTCGCGACGTCCACCACTTCCGGCTCGCACGCCGCGCTCTCGATGATGGTCACGCCTTCGGCCAGCACCGCCGCCATCATGACATTGGCCGTGCCCAGCACCGTCGGGCCGGCCCGGCCGCCCAGAAACAATTCCGCGCCAACCAGCCGTGGCGCCGTGGCGCGCACGTAGCCGCTTTCAATCACCAGTTTCGCGCCGAGCATCCGGAGGCCCTTCATGTGCAGGTCAATCGGACGCGGGCCGATGACACAGCCGCCGGGCAGGGACACCGCCGCCTTGTGCAACCGGCCCAGCAGCGGACCCAGGATGCAGATGGACCCGCGCATTTTGCGGATCAAATCGTAATCGCCGATGCCTTTGATTTTCGCCGCCTGCACCCTCATCGTGTCGCCGTCCAGCTTCACTTTGGCGCCGAGCGATTCGAGGATGCGGCCCATGAATTTCACGTCGATCAGGTCCGGCACGCGGCGGATGACACAGGGTTCGGGCGTCAACAACGTCGCCGCCAGGATCGGCAGCACGGCGTTCTTCGCTCCGCTGATGTTCACCACGCCGTGCAGGGGCCGGCCGCCTTTGATCAACAAACTGTCCATGATAATTTTCCGCTGCGACTCTACGTGGCGCCGAGTCTTTCATCATCCCCCGGCGCGGGCAATGCCGATTCCGTTCTAATCGGGTGCACGGCAAATTTCAATTGGCGATTCCGTCCTGGCTGCTGCGGCGCATCTCACTTTCTTGCACGCGCTGCCTTCATTCTCCGCCCCGTCCCTGCGGGAAACAACGTCCGATTCTTTGTCCCAGGTGGGACAAGAAATCTGCTGGCCTATTTTTCGGCCTGCTCTGCGGGACTAAGATCGGTGCCGCCCGTCCCGGTCAATACCTGACGTCAGACAATCTGTGCGGCTGCAAGAAACTGAGCTGCACTCCCGCGTTGCGCCACGAGCAACCGTATACGCCCGGACAAATCCGGTTCCACCGATTCGACGGTCCAGCCCCGGGCGGTGAAAATTTCGCGGACCAAATCGCCCTGGCCGTCGCCCAACTCCACCATCAACCGGCCTTCCACCCGCAAAAACGGCGCGGCCTCGACCGCCAGCCGCCGGTAAAAATCCAATCCGTCCTCCCCGCCGTCCAGCGCCACATGCGGATCGAAGTCGCGCACTTCCGGTTGCAGGCCCGCGATCTCTCCGCTCGCGATGTAGGGCGGATTGCAAACGACCAAATCGAACGCCAGGCCCGGTGGCAGGGGGGCGAAAGCGTCGCCGGCAAAAAAACCGATCCGGTCCGCCACGCGATGGCGCGTTGCGTTTTCGCGGGCCACGACCAGCGCCGCCGGGGAAATGTCCACAGCCAGAACTTTCGCTGCGGGAATGTGCGCTGCAAGATGGATGGCGAGGCAACCGCTGCCCGTGCCCAGGTCGAGCGCGGCGGGGGAGGCGCCTGGGAGCGCGGCGAGGAATTGCCGCGCCCGCTCGGCCAGGATTTCCGTTTCCGGGCGCGGCACCAGCACGTGGCGGTTGACTTTCATTTCCAGCCCGCAGAAGGAGGTCGAGCCGGTGAGGTGCTGGAGCGGCTCGCGTGCGCCGCGGCGTTTGACCAATTCCCGCGTGGCGTCCAGTTCCTTCGCGCTGAGGGTCCGCTCGAAGTTCAGGTAAAGATTCAACCGCGGCACGCCCAGGGTGTGGGCCAGGAGCAGTTCGCTTTGCAGGCGCGGCGAGTCCACGCCCTTTTTGGCGAGGAACCCGGCGCTCTTTTGAATGGCTTCCAGAACCGTCACGGCAACAGGGTGAGAGTAACGTTTGGAGCTAAAAGGTCAAAGTGCCGTATAAGGCCATTTCTCAGAAAGAATCGGTAAAACAAGAAAGCAACGGTCCTTTCCATGAACCTTCGTACCACCGCAAGGTCTTGGAGTGCGCCAGTCCTCTGGCGCTTTCGACAACCCACGACTTCCAAAGCGCCAGAGGACTGGCGCAGTCCAGGACGCTGGTGCGACAACGGAAGCGCCAACGGGTTCATGGCCCCGATGTGCGTCCGAAGTTGGAGGTCGAGGCTACCCATGAACCTGGGAGCGCCGGCATCTCTGCCGGCGTGTTGCCCTTCGAGTACCTCGCCGGCAAGGATGCCGGCGCTCCCAGGACTTCGCGCTCCGGTTCAGGGGTTCGGGGGGAGCCTCGAACTCCAACTTTGAACTTTGAACTTTGCCTCTTTGCTTCTACTTTTACGGGATGAAGCTTTTTATTTTTCTGTTGGCCGGCGCCCTGGTGGCGGGCGCGCTGCCGGGCCGGTTGTCCGCCCAGGATTCCGCGAACGCCGCCGCGCAGGCCGAGCGGCAGGAGACCGAGGAACGTTACAAGCGCCTCAACGCCGCGGTCGAGGACCTGCTGGCCGCGCAGGCCGTCCAGCAAAAACGCCTCGCCGCGCTGGCCGACGAAATCCGCGGCTTGCGCGAGGACAACGCCAAGGCCACCGGCAATCTGGCCAGCCGGGACGAATTGCGTTCACTCGCCGAGAAGGTCCAGGAGCTGGACAAGCTGCGCGAGGCCGACAAGAAATTGATCCTCGATGAAATTAAAAAGCTGGCCAAGGCGCCCGCGGCCTCCGTGTCGGAACCGCGCAAGCCGGTGGAGGTTTCCACGCCCCTCCCGGACAAGGGCCACGAGTACACCATTCAATCCGGCGACACACTTTCCACCATTGTGGCCGATTACCGGAAGAACGGCGTCAAGACGACGGTGGATCTGGTGAGGAAGGCTAATCCCAAGCTGGATGAAAACCGGCTCAAGGTGGGCCAGAAGATTTTCATCCCCGCGCCCAAGGAGTGAAGCCCCCGCGCGTTTCGCCGTCAGCCTTTCTGCAATTGCCGGCTGGCTTTCAGCCCGTTGAAAATGCACCACAGCGCAAAGGCGTGGAAACCAACGCTCAAAAAATTCTGCACCAGCAGAAAAATCAAGCCATCCAGCGCATAAAGGACCATGCCGACGATGAAGCTCCAACTCTGCCGGCGCCGCGCAAAAAAGCCGAACATCACCAGCACGCCGGCCGCCAGCAGGTCCAGCACAATGGCCACGGTTTTGCCACCGCTCCCCGCTTCGTGCGCCACGGCGTCAATGATCTGGGTGATGCCCAGCCCGATGACGAAACTGGTGTTGCTGCCGGCGAGGGACAGGACGGAGTTGACCAGCGACAGCCCGGCGATCCAGAAGAACCAGTCCGCGCCCGAACGCAGGCGCTTTTCCAGGATCATGTTGGCCGCTGCGGCCGGCGAAAGGACCGTCGCGGCCGCCGCGGGCTGGCCGGCCAGGCCCAGTTCGGGGAATTGCGCCGCCGTCGCCCAGGCCGCCTGGTCGCTGCGCTGAACTTTGGTTTCCGGCGCCAACCGACCCTCCTGCGACCACGATTTGATTTGTTCCAGGGTGATCGGGCCATACTCCTGGCCATCACCACCAATGATTTTGTAGGTGGTTTCCATGCGGTTGATGGGCGGCAGAGTAGGCCGGGCCGCTGAGGGTAACAACGGCGAAAACGGCGAAATTCGCTGAAATTCCCGCTTGTCAAGCGGCGCAAGGCTGGTAAGTTCACCCGCCTTTGCATGAAACCTGATATTCATCCGAAATATGTGGATGCCGAAATCCGTTGCGCCTGCGGCAACGTGATCAAGACCCGCTCGACCAAGCCGGTCTTCCTCATCGGCATCTGCAACGTTTGCCACCCCTTCTACACCGGCCAGCAGAAGTTCGTGGACACCGCCGGACGCGTGGACAAATTCCAGCAGCGCCTCGCCAAAACCCACGCCGCCCAGGCCGCCGTCGAAGCCAAAAAGAAAAAGAAGTAGTGTTTGCCCGAACCCCGCCCGCAGTCTCCCGGTCTATCGGAATTGCGGGCGGTTTCCATTTCACCAAGCGACAGTTCAAATGTCGGCCCCATTTAACGATTTCCGATTGACGCACCACGCGCACGGCCCGCGCGTAAATCGAAAATCGTGAATTGAAGAATGGATTTGCGCCCGTACATCGAAAAGTTCTCCCGCCGCCTGGCTGAGGTCCAAGCGGCCTTGAGCGACCCGCGCGTTTTTGACAACAACGCGCGCGCACAGGAACTCGGCCGGGAATACGCGCGGCTGAAAGAACTCGTCGAACACGGTGAGGCCTGGTTGAAGACCGTCGCGCAGTTGGCCGAAAACCGCGCCCTGCTTCAGACCGAACCGGCCGATTCCGAAATGGCCCGCCTGGCCAAGGAGGACATCGCGCGGCTGGAGGCGGGGGAAAAACGGCTCGCGCAGAAAGTCCAGCGCGGCGTGGTTCCGCCTGACCCGACCGACTCGCGCAACACCATCATCGAAATCCGCGCCGGCGCCGGCGGCTCGGAATCCGCGCTCTTCGCCGCGGACCTTTACCGGATGTACAGCCGTTACGCCGATGCGCGCGACTGGAAACACGAGACGCTCGATTCCAGCCCCTCCGATCTGGGCGGCTTCAAGGAAATCATTTTCAGCGTCACCGGCACCGATGTCTTCAAGCGGCTCAAATACGAGAGCGGCGTCCACCGTGTCCAGCGCGTGCCGGCCACCGAGGCGCAGGGGCGCATCCACACCAGCACGGCCACCGTCGCCGTGCTGCCCGAGGCGCAGGAAGTGGACATCGAAATCAAGCCGGAGGATTTGGACATCAGCGTCTGCCGCGCTTCGGGCAAGGGCGGCCAGGGCGTGAACACGACCGATTCCGCAGTCCGCATTGTCCACAAACCCACCGGCCTCGAAGTCCGCTGCGCCGACGAGCGCTCCCAGCAGAAAAACCGGGTGAGTGCGCTGAAGGTCCTGCGCTCGCGGCTGCTGGAAAAAAAGACCGCCGACGAAAACGCCAAGTACGACGCCCAACGCAAATCACAGGTTGGGACCGGCGAGCGCAGCGAGAAAATCCGCACTTACAACTTTCCGCAGAACCGCGTCACCGACCACCGCATCGAACTGACGCTTTACAACCTGCTCAACGTCATCGAAGGCGATCTCGACGGCCTCATCGAGCCGCTGATGGCGCACGACCTGGAGGAAAAACTCGCGGCGGTGCAGACGTGACAAGTGACAGGTGACAAGTGACAAAAGTCAGGCGCCGGCGCACGTTTCGCGTCACCAGTCACTTGTCACCTATCACATGATTAAAGGCATTATTTTCGACTGTGACGGGACGCTGGCCGACACCATGCCGCTGCATTGGCGCGCCTGGCAGATGGTCACCCAACGCCATGGCTTGCATTTTCCCGAAGACCGTTTTTATTCCCTCGGCGGCGTGCCGTCGCGCGACATCCTCAAGATGCTCGCCACGGAACAGGGCCGCTCGCTCGACCACATCGCGGTCGCGCACGAGAAGGAGGAGGCGTATCTGCCGTTGATGGCGCAGGTCGAACCCATCCACGCCGTCGTCGAGATCGCCCGGGCGCAGCACGGCAGGATTCCCCTGGCGGTGGCTTCGGGCGGCACACAGAGAATCATCTGCCAGGTGCTCGAACACCTGCAAATCCGCCCTCTGTTCGACGCCGTGGTGACGAGTGAAATGGTGAAGAACCAGAAACCCGCTCCGGACATTTTTCTCGAAGCCGCCCGGCGCATCGGCGTGCCGCCGCAATTCTGCCGCGCCTACGAGGACACGGATCTAGGGTTGACTGCAATTCGTGCGGCGGGAATGGAGGCCGTGGATGTGCGCGAACTGCTCGTGAAGCGTTGAGCCGTCGAATCAAGAGCAGCGCGCGTTTGGGACAACCCGGGATCACACGCATCATGGAATTCCCATCCCGTAGGGATGATTGATAATAGCCCGGCGTTTCAACGCCGGGTTCGCATTTCGAGTTGCGCAAGTCCCGAAGGGACGGCTGAATAAAAGCATGTCCTACGTGAGTTCCTATTTTGCTCTTGAGCTGGACAAAAAAGACGAGCGGCTTCATCATGCGCCCAAATTCACCACGCTCTTCTTCCATTACTTGAACGATTCCATCGAGTGGTGGAAACTTTCCGTCGAAATGATGCACCGGCCACGGATGAGACGCGACGTTAAAATGGTCTCGGCTTTCGCGTTTTCGCGTTCGTTCTCATCACCACATCCGATTCTCGGCGCCATAGAGGTAATTTCGCCGATCGCCATTACGGTTTCAAGTCCTCGACCTTCACGCGCAGTTCCGCGCCGTTGAAGCGGATTTCGGGGACATACATCGCGTGACCGAGCACCGGCAGCGCGTGGAACTGGCCGGGCACCTCGGCGCGGAAATCGTAGCGGATTTCCCAGACGCCTTCGAAGAGTTTGTCCACGAACAACGCCACAACGTCACGCGCGTTCGCGGGTGATGAATTCCTCGGTCATTTGTTGGCCGCCGTGGGCAGGATTCGGGATAAGCCGCTGGCCGCTGGCGTCCACCACGAAATCAAGCACTTCCAACGGCACTTGTCCGAGAAGGTTCGGGACGTTTTCGGGAATCTCGATCACATCGAAGTTCTCGCGCCGCCCCATCAGCTCCAGTTGCACTGGCTCGTATTTGTAGCGGAGGGCCTCGCCGTTGGTCGTCTGCGAGCGGACCGTATCGGTGCGGGCCAGACCGAGCTTCTTGATGACCGTCGGCTTGAGGTAGAGGCGCGTCGCCCCGGTGTCCACCAAGGCTCTGACCTCGACCTCACGCGGCTTGCGTTTGGACGCCTTGGCGCGGAGAAGCACCAAGTCGCCGTAGTTGGTCAGTTTGACAGTGACGATGACTTTGCCCATGGTGGAAGGGTCTCACCCGTTTGCTGGTGCGTCAACACCGTTGCCTTTTGGGGCCTTGCTTTCAGGGCTTCGCATCCTCCACTGTCACACGCACTTCGGCGCCGTTACAGCGGATTTCCGGCACATACATCGCGTGGCCGAGGACGGGGAGGGCGTGGAAATGGCCAGGCACTTCGGCGCGGAAATCGTAGCGGATTTCCCAGACGCCTTCGGGGAGCTTGTCGAGGAACAACGCCACTTTGCGGTCACGGAGTTCCTGATAGACCCAACGCGTGCGGCCGGTGTGGTCGGAATCAGGCAGGGATGAGGGATGAGGGATGAGGGATGAAACTTTCGCCACGCCGCCCTTCTTCGCCGCCTTGGACTGATTACCGCCTACTGTTGACCGATTACTGAATTTCCGCTCCACCGCCCCGCTCTTCAACTCGCGCGCGTAGAGCGATTCGCCGCTGCGAATCTCGACGGCCTCGAGGCCGGCGGGCTTGAGGTCTTCAAACACCAGATACTCGTAGTTGTTCTTCGTCTCGATGGTGATGACGGTCTCAACACGCTCGCCGCTCTTCACGATCTCGCCGTCCGCCAGCGGCAGCTTGTCATAGACGAAGCCCTTCAACAGCGTCGGGCGGCCGACGAGCTTGTAATATTCGCGCTTCACAAAAATCTCGTTGCCGGCGGGCGTGATGGGTTCTTCAAGGCTGAAGAACTTCGCCTCGACAGCGAAGTAAAGCGACGGCTCACCGCCGCCGGTGGGGCGAGCGTCCCC
>CAZIFU010000161.1:0-24009 GCA_964539075.1 uncultured Verrucomicrobiota bacterium
GCCGACGACCGTTTCGATGGAGTCGGCGATGACCTCGCGCGAGACGAGCGAATACTTCATGCCCTCGCTGCCCATCGAGATGCCGTCGGAAATGGTGATGGTGTTGAACGTGACAGCCTTGCCGCCGGCTTCATCCACGCCCGCCTGCGCTTCGAGCGCGAGCTTGTCGATGTGCATGTTGCACGGCGTGACCATGCCCCACGTGGAGGCGATGCCGATGACGGCCTTCTTGAAATCCTCCTCCTTGAACCCGACGGGATACAGCATGGCGCGACTGGGCGCGCGGTCGGGTCCGTCGAGGACGATGGAGGAAAAGGGGCGCAACTTGTCTTTGCCGATGGGGGCCTTGGGGAGCGATTTGGCGGACGATTTCGATTTCATGGAGCGGGGAGAGTAGCCTGAAATAGTCCGCTGACGCAAGAGAAGGCTCTACCGCCTCCATGCAATCTGAATCCCTGAGGCTTCGTTGGTGCTTGGGTTGAAGGTCAATCTACGGCGCGCGTTGATCGGGGCGCCAAGGATCTGTTCTCCGCGAATTGTTCATCGCGCAGACAGAGCGTGGAGGGAACGAAGGCCGCTGCAGGGGAAAATCCGATTTAGCTGTTCAGAGCATGACCAACGATGCCCCGTGCAGTATTTTGAAAGCCGCTTCCGGCCTTTTATGGTTCCAGCAACACCTGATAGAAGCGTCGGTTGAAGTTCGTCGCCGCCGGATCGGTAAAAATCAAAGTGCTGTTGATGCTGACCGATGTTCCCAGTAATGTCCAGCCTGTAAAATCTGCGGTCGCATAAATCCCGTAGGTCCCGACCGCCGCACCATAGTGGATGAGTAGAAAACTGCCATCCGGCCGCAAGGAGATTTCACTCAACCCTGTGGTCACTTCGTCGATGCGCAGGAGAATCTGGCCAGATGCGCCATCGAAACCGTCCACTGCGATCAGGTAATTCGTCCCCGCGATGGTGTCAAAGGCCAGAGCACTGGTGAGCACGCCGCTGGCAGGATCGATATCATCGCTACTCGCCACCTCGGTCAAGTTGGAGAGAGAAACACCGGAATAGACAGACAGTAACGTGTCGAAGCTGCTTCCCCCGGTACTGACTCTGACCGTGGCGCTCGTTGGGGCGGTCCACCTCCACCACACCGATGTATCCCCAATTTTCCCGGCGTGATACGGTTCACCTGGTTCCCGCGTTGCGTTCGCGTTTGAATTATTCGTGGCCACCGAAGAGCCGCTGAGAAATGCGCGGTTGCTAAAATTATCGTTGGCCGGCCTGACCAGCGGTTCGCTGATAAACACCAGGGACAGCATGATGCTGCCGGAATTCACGCCGTTGCTGCCATTGAAACCATCCACAGCGATTTGATATTGGGTGTCTTTGATGGCTTGGAATCGCACTCGGCTCGTGACGCGCACACCGTGATCGTCGTTGCTCGCCACGACACTCAAGGCCGACACGGTTGAGCCAGTGTAAACGCCCAAAAGTGTGTCAAGAGAGTTTCCAAGGGTATTGGTGCTTCCATCGGTAATGACGGTTACGTCCCCATTCGTGGGCGCGGTCCAACTCCACCACACCGAGCTGCCTCCAGGATTGCCAGCGTGGTAGGGCTCGCCTGGTTCCTTGGTGGCGCCATCGTTTGAGCCGGCGACGGTAATGTTCGTGCCAGCGAGGGTGATGCGGCTGGCGAAGTCATCGTTAGCTGCTGCCAGCAGAGTTGAACCAGAGGCCATCGAGAGCAACAACAACAGCGCCAGAAGGGATTGACAACCACTGATCAGTTGTTCTTTTGCCGCTCTCATCCGTGGTTACGCTGAACGGCTCCGGCGGAGATCATTTGCCGGGGGAGACGGCGGCGGTCTGGGGCGCTCGCTTCGAGAGCACGGCTTTGGATTGCTGCAGAGCCTGAACCGCCGCCGGATTCGAGGCGACCGCAAGCAACTCGTCAATCAAAGTCATCTGCTGGTTCAACTGATCACTGATCCAGCCACCGATGGGCGAACCCTGGTAAAAGTTTTGGTTGCCGAACACGATATGCGCCGTTTTCAGGCGGTCCACGTACTCCCCGTTCCCGGCCGCGTACCACACCGAATCCACGAATTGATACTGGTCGCCGCCGAGCACCGAAGCAAGGTAGGGCCAGTGCCGCGGCGAGATCTTGTCCGCGCGCACCTGTTCTAGAAATGCCGCGCGCGCGTCCGGATACTGCAGCGCGGTTTGCGCCAGCATTTCGAGAGCGATGTCCCTGGACGAACCTCCCTGGGCCATCTGGATCAGCGTGGGGATGCCCGCGCCCTCGGGCAGCCGTGCCAGTGCAATGGCAGAATAGTACTGCCATTGGCCAAGGGCTTTCTGCAAATCCGTCGTCACGGTTGGATCGCCGTAGAGCTGGAAGACCTCGAAGATCGGGCCAACATCGTAACCTTGCAACTGGCCCTCGGCCGCCATCGCAAGCGTCTGTCGCGCCGCATTCATCAATTCCTGTCTGTGTTCGCCGGGCGCCATGCTTTCAATGTTCCGGGCCAGGGTCAGGACCTCCCGCGGATCACCCGTCCCTTCGAACGCCGCCAGAGTCCCCTGCAATCCCTCCGCGCCGCCGATCTGTTTCAACGCGTCAAACATGGCGTTGCGCGCCGAGCTGTAGCCGACGAGTTGACTGTCCGTTGCTCCAAAATTGACGTCGGTGTTCTTTTGCAAAAACTCCAGAATGGCCGGTACTCCGGCCGCGCGCTGCTCAACAAGTTCCTGTAAACTCTGCTTCCACTGGACGGCCAGTTCCGGCGTTAATGGGACCCCCGCCTGATCCAACCGGCTCAACGTACTCACCAACTGGCGCGTGTAGGCCGTCGGCTCCGGCCGCGCCGGAGTCGTGGCGGTCGCTGCCGGTGGTTCAGCACCGTCGGTTGCCGCCAGTCTGAGTGGTGTCGGAACTGGAGCGACAGGCTTGAACGATTCGCCGCTTCGAGTCACCGTCTTGGGTTCCTGGTGCTCCGCCTGAAGTGTCGCGCCGGGTTCCGCAGGCCGAAGGGTGGCTTGCCGGGAGGCTGACCATTGGCGCAAGGCGACCGCAGTGGTCACGATCACCAGCATAATACCCATCAGAACGAGAAACCCTCTGCGAACCCGCCCGCCCTCCGGCTGCTCGTTTCCAGCGCGGGAACGCTGTCTTGTAGGTTTTGGATTCATGAATTGATCCCTGGCACTATGTGAACGCCGAACCGTCCGCCGCTCCGGCGCGCGCAGTTAATGTGTTTATTCCGATTGGCGTTCACGATTGCTCATTCTAAGTGATCGAACCATCGTTGTCGAGTTCACAAGCCCGGCGGTTGGGCAGCCCGCCGGGCCTGTGCCATTTTGCGCCCGACCCTCCTCAGCGGCTCTACGGCACGTCGAAGTTCACTTCAACAAAGCCGTTAGCCTTCATCGTAATGCTCTTGGTCTGGGCCGGCTTGCCCACGGGCTTCAGCGTGATATACAGTGTCGTCGCTTTGCCGGTGTATTTGTAAGTCAGCAAATACCAGCCATCCTCGTCCGTGATGCCGGTGCTCAGCACCGTGCCTTTGGCGTCCTTCAAAGTCGCCGCGGCATTCTTCGTGGCCACGATGTCGCTTGCCCCGTCCAACGTGTATCGCAATCCGGCGCGGCCGCCCACGCCCGGGTTCTTCTTGAACGCATTGATGTTGCACACGCCGTCAGAGGCCACCATTCCGCCAGACACTGAGAACGTGTAACTGCCACGGTCCGGGATCAACACGGCGCTGGTGGTCGGGTTGATCGCGTCATTGCCCAGCGTGCCACCTTTCCCGTAGCCGGTGGTTCCTTTCAAGCCGTAATCCAAGTGCAGGTTGAGGTAGATGAACCCGGAGGCCGGCACGGTCATCGTCACAGTAATCGTCCTCGTGCTGCCGAGGCTTTTCGGACTATACTGCGCCAGCGTGAGCGGAAGCGCGGGCGACACCGTGCTGATTGGCACCCCTTTGCCAGGGGTGAGGCAAAGTGTCGGCGCCGCGCCCGAGATGGTCACACCATCGTAAGCGTGGAGCGGATTGGCCCCTTGCGTCACATAGGGATACGGGAGGGTGAGGTTGAAGGTCACGCTGGCTCCCGGAATGCCGGTGTAGAACACATTGTAGTACGTCTGGCCCGGATTACTGGCATTCAGCTTGTACCCGCCGGTATCCTGCGTGAAGAGCAACCGGAAGTCGCGGCAACTGGTCGTCAAGTCCAGATCATACGAACAGAGGGCGCTGTCCGTCACCATCGCCCAACTGAAGGGCACGCAACTGATCTTCTGGATGCAGGTTTCCTTATTCCCGCACGAGTCAGTGGCTGTCCACGTGCGCATCAGTGTCCACGGGCAGATGTTCGGGTCACTCAGATACACGTCACTGTAGGTGAAAACGACACCCGATCCGCTCAGGTTGCAATTATCGGTCGCCGTCGGCCTTCCAGTCACATTTGGATCCACGCTGCAATTCCCACAGTTCGCATAGTAATCTGGCGGACAGGTGACAATCGGCTTGGTCGTGTCGTTGACGGTGATGGTCTGCACGCAGGTCTTCGTGTTGTTGCAATCATCGGTTGCACTCCACGTGCGGGTGATCGTGTTGCTGCACGAACTGCCCGGATTGCTCTGCGTCTCGGTGAACACGACAGGCACACTGGGATCACAAGAATCCGTTGCCGTGACCGTCGGCGCAGGTGGCACATCCTCGTAACACAGGTAGGTCGCGGCCGTGGAGGGGCAACCGCTCAACACCGGGGCGGTGATGTCTCGCACGTTGATCGTCTGGCTGGCTGTGCTGCTGTTGCCGCAGTCGTCCGTCGCCGTCCAGGTCCGGGTCACGCTGTAGTTGCCCGGACAGGCGGGCAGCCCGGCCGTCGTCACGTCCGCGAACGTGAGGGTCACGCTCGGGTCGCAGGCGTCCGTCGCCGTCGCCGTCGCGAAGTTCGGCGTGGCCGGGCAGGCAATCGTCGTCGGAGCCGGCAGCGGGGCGATGACCGGCGCGGTGATGTCCTGCACGTTGATCGTCTGGCTGGCCGTGCTGCTGTTGCCGCAGGCGTCGGTCACCTTCCAGGTGCGGGCGATGCTGTAGCAGCCCGCGCCCGCGCCCGCCGTCACCATGTCGCTGGAAGTGATGCTGGCAATCGCGCTGCAATTGTCAGTGGCCGTGGCCGTGCCGGTTGCCGCCGGGGCGGTCGAGGCTTTGCAATCCACCGTCACGTCGGTCGGGCAGGTAATGATCGGCGGGGTGGTGTCAATCACATCCACGCTCTGGCTGCACGAGGCGGAGTTGCCGCAATCATCGGTCGCCGTCCAGGTGCGGGTGGTCGAGTACGTGCCCGCACAGGCGCCGGGCGTCGTCACATCGGCGAACGTCACGGTCAGACTCAAATCGCACAGGTCACTGGCCGTCGGGGCCGGGAACACCGGCGCGGCCGGACATTGGATCGGCGAGGTCGCCGCCGGACAACTGATGGTCGGCGGAGTCGTGTCAATCACGCTCACGCTCTGGCTGCACGAGGCGGAGTTGCCGCAGTCATCCGTCGCCGTCCAGGTGCGGACGGTCGTGTAAGTGCCCGCGCAGGCGCCGGGCGTCGTCACATCGGCGAACGTCACGGTCAGACTCAGGTCGCACGTGTCACTGGCGGTCGGGGTCGGGAACACCGGCGTATTCGGACATTGGATCGGCGAGACCGCCGCCGGACAGGTAATGATCGGCGGGGTGACATCCTGCACCGTCACGGTCTGCGTGCAGATGTTGGAGCAGCCGGACTTGGTAATCGCCAGGGTGAGGGTGAAACTGGCGTCGCAGCCCGAGCCAGGATTCACTGCAACCGTTTGTCCGCTGTTTGCACCGCTGATCGAACCGTTTCCAGAAATCGTCCACAGATACGAGTCCATGCCGGCCGGCCCGGTGTAAGTCAGGCTGGCCGAGGACGGGCAAACAGGGCCGTTCGAACCGGTAATCGAGCAAGCGGGCAGTGCATTGACGGTCAAAACTACATCATTGGTAGTGAAATTATTCGCGCATGTGCCGGAGTCGGTCACGGTCAAACGCAACGTGGCGTTGGTCGGCGCACCGGTGAGCGTCACAGTGGTGGTCAAGGAATTCGGTGAGCTGATGGTCACCCCAGTACAGCCAGCGATGCAGGTCCAGTTTGTGCTGGTGATGGGATTGACACCGGGTGTGACAGATCCATTCAGAGTGAAGGTGGTGGTGGCGCCCTCGCTGCACTTGGCCTGATCCGGGCCGGCATCGGCAGAGGGTCCGATTACAAGAGGGGGCTTGATTTCCAAGGGAGCGATGAAGTCCACGATTGTGGCTGAGGGCGATTGTGATGTTTTGGTCTTGATAAAAACGCCTTTGACCCCAACGGTCAGACAAGGATTGAAAGTGCCAAGGAACGCCGTCAGGTCAACGGCCGCCTCGGCGAATTGATTCACATCGTAGGTCGTGCTGCCAAAAGCGCCATACGGCACAGAAATTATATTGGTGTTCACCGCGGCAAAGACCGCGTTCGTGGGGAGCGACGGAGTGGCGTCAACATAGTCGAAGCCGCAGGGCGGGGTGCCGCTGCCGCTCACAGCCTGCCATCGCGAAAAACATAGACCTGCCTGTGATCCTCCCTTGGTGAAGGTGAGCGTCAAAAGGAAATCATTGGTCGTGCGCCCGCAGTTGGGTCCGCCGGAGATAAACCCACCGCCCGTGTTGCCAGAATTCGTCGTCACGGTGAGCGAGTTTTGCAGAAACTCAAAATCAATGTAAGAATCCCCATTGTTGCTCCGACGATCCCCAGCAATCACCACCCAGGTGTGACCGTTGGCGTCCTTCGTAATATGAACCAAGGCGTGGTTGATGTCATCCTTGGCCAGTACGGGGTTCCTTACCCAAGTCCAGATGTTGGGGTCATCATCCACCTTATTACCGCCTGCGAAGTTGTCGTCGGTGCTGCTGTTTTGAAGATCGATAAAATGGGAGGTGGTCATTGTATCAACGGGCGTTCCGTTGGTGTACAACACGAATCCGCCGCCGCTACTCACCGAGTTCGATACCCAATCCCCAACGCCGCTCGTAGGAATGTTTGCCAGGAGGTCGCCCTCGATGCCAAAACCGCCCGCAGGGAGGCTGACGGGCGCGGTGCCATTCGGCGGCGCCGAGCACACTATCGCATCGGTAAAGGTCGCGGAGGCCGATTCACCAGAAGGATTGCCCACCGCAGTCACCCGGAGCAGCGCACCGACGCAATCGTCGGTGCAGACGATCCAGATGGTGGTGAAGTTGCCGCTGGCGTCCGCGTTGACCGTCCACGGCTCATGGTCTTCGCCCGTGGAAGGCGTGCCGTCGGCGTGCAAAACCTGGACGGTCACGACGTCGTTGGCGCCGAAGCCCGCGCCGGTGATGGTGGCGGTAGCGCCGGGCGGGTAATCAAGCCGATCCGTCTCCACGCTCGCGGCACGGGACGTCAGAGAAAAAGCCACGCTCGCAAGAAATGCGAACATTATGCAGTAAAGCGAACGCCTGGCCCGGCGGCGGGCGACATTCCACGTCGGCAAGCAACAGGTGACAACCGCAGTGTCGATAGTAATCATTTTCATGGGAAAAACTCCTGAAGCAAAACTCCTTTGCCTTTTTACCTCCCAAGAGGTTTGAAAAATGGTGTGACGTGAATCAATAGTTAATTAACATTCTTTATATATCGCTGCGATATAATGTCAAGATAAAACACAGAAAAATTCACATTTGCCTCATTTATGGACAAAACAATGAATGCACTTCGCAGAAACGAGAAGTAACGCTTATCTCAGAAATGCAAAAAAAGTGAATGCTTCTCGCAGAAACGAGAAATGCTTGAGAAGCCTTTTGGTTTGTCGGACGAACGCCAGCGGAAAAGAAGAACGCCCTTACTCAACCAGTCGTGAACGTGAAATCAATTCCAACAGCTGTCTTGGTCCGTTCCGAGGAGGAGTTCGCGCAAAAGAGTGCTTCGGGCCAACCCGCGCCGAACACTGGCGCGGCGTAGCCGCCCGTGCCGCGACGTGCGGCATCATCTTTCCATAGTTCGACCCGTTGCCATCAGGATTGGCCGGGCCTTCACGCCGGCACAAACACGCTTTTAGCCGATTGCCAGTTCGCGGTCAGCGCGAGCGCCTCGTTGGCGTGGTCGAGGGTGAAACGGTGCGACACCATTGCGGCGAAAGGGAAGCGCTCCGGGTTCGCGCGGAGAAATTCAATCGCCTGCTTCAAAGGTCGCGGCTCACTCGACCACGAGCCGAAGACCTGGAGTTGCTTGCGCGTGATGACGTGCGGATTGAATGACACCGGCCCGGCGCCGCAGTAGTGGCCGGGCACGAGATATTTCCCGCCGTCACGGCGAAGCTCCTCGCCTTCCACGACCGCGTCCGGAATGCCGACACATTCGAGCACCACGTCGAGCGTGCCGGGATGTTCAGCGAAGAAGTTTTGCAGTTTCGGCAGCATAATTTTGAAGGCGCGATTTGAACCTCTGTCAGCCGGAGGGCGCCGACGCGAGCGTGTTCGGCTTGGCCTGGGTTTTAACTTTTCGTCTGGCTTATCTTTTCTTCGCTTTTTCCAGATTTTTTCGACCCCGGTACACACTGCTCCTGGGTTCAACCCGTGTGCAGTGCAGGCTCCAGGCTCGCCCCGGGCGCTTTCATCTCCCCAATCATCCGCTTGATCCAACGCTTGGCGTTGCAGGCGGCGCCAATGAAATAATTTTGCAGCCGCACTTTGGCCAACCCGCGATAGCGCGCCCGCCTCAACCCGTGCGCCCGCACCAACCCGCTCTGGGTGCCTTCAATGGCATTGCGCTGCTTCATCTCCTCCCCAAAGCTCTCACTGTGCTGTTCCTGGCGCCGGGCTTGCAACAGCGGGTGATGTTCGGTCACCACCAGGCGGCGATGTTTCTGGCCCGCGCCCACACACTGTTCGCGCAAGGCACAGCCCGCACAGTGCCGACTCCACTCAAAACGACAAGTCACTTCGCCCGTTTGCTGGTTCTCAATCCGACCACACTGCGAATTCTCCTGGCCGGCCGGGCAGATCGCCTGGCGTTCCTCGACCGTAATTTGAAAGGCTTCGGTCGTGTATTTCCCGCCGTTGTTGTGCGGCGCTCGCGCCGCCGGCCCCATGAGCTCTCGCCCCTGTGCTTGGGCCGCCGCCAGTTTTTGCTCCCTCACCGTCTCGGCCACCTGGACCTTGTAGCCCACGTGCTCTTTCTTTTGCGCCCCTTGCCCTTTGGCCGGGTGGTGCGCTTCTGGTTCGTGCGGGTTGTGCACCCGATCCGAAGTCAATTCCTTCTTCGGCTGCACCGTTCCCTGGTCCACCAGTTCAAACTGTCCGGCCCACACCCGTTGGAGCAGCTGGATCTTTTCCCCGGCTCCAATCGCTGAATCCGACAGGCTTCGCACCCACGCCAGCAGCACGGCCGCATCGCTTCCGGCTTCTGCCAGCTTGCCTTTGAGCACGTCGGCTCCGGCCTTGTAATCCAACTGGCTCTCCACATAGCGCTCCCACAGACGCGACCCCTGGCGGCCGGCCAAACGGTTCCGCGCTCTGTTCCAACTCTTGCAAGGCCAGGCGCAGCGCCTCCCGCACGCAATCCACCCGGCTCATCCGCCGGACCAAGCCCAGCACTTGGGTCGAAGCTTCACCCAGCGGACGATTGAGGGCAAAGTTCCAGCCCGCATGTTACCGGAGCAGATCGGCGGCCTGGCGGTCGGGGGCCCCTTCCAGGTACTGGAGGAGTGTGACACCCAAGAGCAAAACCGGCTCGATGCCCGCGCGGCCATGGTCGGCGCAGCAAGCCTTTTAAAGCGTGGGCCGCGCCTGCACCAACAGCGGATAAATCGTCCGGGCGAAGAGCCGGTAGCGATCATTGGCCGCGAAGAGCTGCCGCCAGGCAGAGCGGTGGAAAAGAGAGCCGAGGGAGAGAAGAAGTCGGGCAGGCTCACAAGCGAGAACGGAAATGATTTGACCTGTAGATAGCCTATTAGATAGCTTATAGAAATGCCGGCAGAATATTCAATTAAAGTGCAGGTGATTCGCGCCCGGAAACAGGCGGCGCGGTTTTACGTCAACCTTCCTCTGCCCTTGGCTGCGGCGCTGGGTCTGGAGGCCGGCGAACCGGTGCAGTGGCAATTGCCAGGCAAATCCGAACTGCGCCTGGTGCGGTTATCGTCGTCGCTGAAGAAATCAAAAAAATGAGCGGGTTTTTCAGCAGAATCGATAATGAGCGCCGCACTCGCGCAACGCCGTGATCAATCAGGAACAGTTCGCCGGCATTGGATCCACCCAGAGGTCGATGTCACCGGAGAAGGTCGCCGCGCCGTAGAGAACGGTGGACTGGCCGCTGATGAGCACGTGCTTGACGCGGCGGCGGTCAAGGTTTTGGAAAAAGTTATTGATCATGGGCAGCCCGCGGATCGGGCAGACGGGAGGGCATTTCCCAGCTCCGGCGCAGGCGTTCGCGCGGAGTGAGCCGGCGCCAGACGGAGGCTTTGTAAGGAGAATGAGCCTCGGACAAAATCAGCGGCTCAGCGGGGTCAGAGGGCGGGGGGTTGGTGGGCATCTTTGGTTGCGGCAGAACAAGGTGTCGTTATCCCGACTCTCTCTGGGCTTCGAGCGCGAGTTGATCAATGTGCATCCCGCCACGGCGGGACGGCGTGACCATGCCCCACGTGGAGGAGATGCCGATGACGGCCTTCTTGAAATCCGCCTCCTTGAATCCGACGGGATAAAGCATGGCACGGCTGGGCGCGCGGTCGGGTCCGTCCCGCCACGGCGGGATGGAGGAAAAGGGGCGCAACTTGTCTTTGCCGATGGGGGCCTTCGGGAGCGATCTGGCGGACGATTTCTTTTTCATGCGACGCGAAGGGTAAAGCGAAAGTGCAAAGTCTGGCAAGGCGATGCAGAAAGCGGCGTTGCAAAACCGTCCGGAGACGGCTTAACTTCACCCCCAACATGAACATCACCTTGACGAAAGATTTGGAGAAATTCGTGACGTCCAAAGTCCGGTCCGGCGGATACACCGGCCCCAGCGAAGTTGTGCGCGCTGCGCTGCGGGAATTGCGCACCAAGGACGACCCAGCCGAGACTGATTCCCAGGAATTGGCCGAGTTGCTCCTACCTGCGGTTCGCGGCACGCATCGGCCGCTGACGGCGCGCCACTTTGAGGCACTGCGACAACGCGCCCGCCGCAAACCCGCCCGCGCGTGAGACTCACCGCCGAACGCGCGGACTTCTTCTGGGCCGACCTGGCCCGCCAAACTGACTGGTATCGGGAGAATGCCGGGCCAGAGGTTGCCGTTCGGTTTGTGGATGCGGTGGAGGCCGCGCTCACCGACTTGGTGCGAACGCCAGGGTTGGGACGACCGCGATTCTGAGACTGGCCCGAACTGGAGGGGGTGCGTTCGTTCCGAGTGCGCCGCCCCTTTCAACGGTTGCTCATCTTCTATCGGTTCGATGAAGCGGCCCTGTTTGCCGAACGCCTGATTCACGGTGCGCGCGACCTGCGGCGGCGACTCCGCGAATCGCCTTACGCCGAGGGCAAGTGAACCGAACGAACGGGATAAAGCATGGCGCGGCTGGGCGCGCGGTCAGGCCCGTCCCGCCACGGCGGGATGGAGGAAAACGGGCGCAACTTGTCTTTGCCGATGGGAGCTTTCGGGAGCGATTTGGCGGACGATTTCGATTTCATCAAGGAATGACGCTAACATGCCGACATCGAGCTTGGCAACGCGGGGAAATGAACTGTGGCGAACGCCGGACTGTGAACCGTGCTTCCAATCGGAGGGATGTTTGGGCTAACTCATCCGAATAACCGGACAGCACGCGTGCACGATCAAAAACTCCAGACACCTGAGCGCCCCTGTGTCGTCACGACTGGTCGATGACCACAGCTGAACTCAGGGCGCTGGGCGAGGGCGAGAAGCGAGCCTGGGACGGCTTCGTCGAGCGCTACTACCCGGTCATCTACGCGGCGGTGGCGAAAACGTTGTCCGCAGCGGCGGGTGCAATTGCCGACGAGGATGTGCGCGATGTTAGCCAGAATGTTTTCGTGCGGCTCTGCGCGCATGATTTCCGGCTCATCAAATCCTTTGACCCGGCGCGGGCGTCGCTGGTGACGTGGCTGACGATCATCGCGCGCGGGGTGAGCATTGATTTCCTGCGGCGGCGGCGATTGCCGCTCGTGCCGCTGGCGGAGGAAGTCGAGCGGTTGGCAGCGGCTGAACCGCCCGCGGCGGCGGGACCGGAGTTGGAGATTCCTGCCGGGCTGCTGACGGCGCAGCAAACGGCCGTCCTCCAACTGCTCTTCGACCGCGACCTGGAGGTGGCCGAGGCGGCGAAGATTCTCGGCGTCACGGAGCAAACCATCCGCAGCACGAAGCACAAGGCGCTCACGGCGTTGCGCGGCCACTTCGAGAAACATCCGCCAAAATAATTTCACATCGCGGGGATGTTTCGCTCCGCCATTACGAACAACCAAAAGAACGGCGAACCATGAAAACTCCCGAGCCAAACGAAGAAGCCGGCCGCGACCTGTGGCGGCGGCGCAAGCCGTCTCCGCAGCCAGCGCGTCGCCAACCCGAGGCGGTGGCGGATGCGCTTGAACAATTTCTAGCCGCACCCGGGTCAGTGGACGACGAGGCCATCGCGCGTTTGCTGGCGAATGACTCCGCGTTGCTCGACACGGTCATCGCGGCGCAACGTCAGGCTGACTCCCCTCCAATCACCGTGCCCGCCGATGCGTTGGAGCGCGCCAAGGCGCTCGTGCGCGCGCCGGAGCGGCCGGCGACCTCGGTATTCACTGCCTTGCGCGAGTGGTTGGCGGAGCAACTCACCTGGCCGGCCGCGCCGCGCGGGCTGGCGCTCGCGGCCTCGGTGGCGCTGGTGTGCGCGGTGGGCTTCGTGGCCGGGCAGCGGAATCGCCCGGCCAGCCTCGATGACTTCGCGGTTGTGCCGGTCGAGTTGCTTGACGGTAGCGGCGGCGATGCGTTCGACGTGGGCGCGCTGTTCTCGATGGGAGGCGGGCAATGAAAACGAAGCTTACCTGGATTCTCCTCATGCTGGTGCTCGCGTTCAGTGCGTCCTACGTCGTCGGATTCCGGCGCGCACCGGCGGACGGCGGACGGTTGAGCGACGCGGAGCAGATCGAAATCATCGCGCAGAAGCTCGACCTCGATGCGCGTCAGAAGTCCGAATACATCCGCTTCCGCAAAGACATGGCGGCGCAGGAAAGCCAACGGATGCAGAACCAGCTCGACCGGCTGAAGACCATGCGCGAGCGGATGCTTCAACCTGACCCCGCGTTGCGTAACGGCGCGGAAGCCGCCGACTCCGCCGCGCAGGCTCAGCGAGAGTTCATGAAGGCGAGCGCGAGCCGGATGCGGCAGTTCCTGGGCGAACTCCGCCCCGAACAGCGTGAGAAATTTTTCGACCTGCTGGTTCAGTCGCAGACCGAACGCCTCAATCGTTGGAAACAGACGGCGCAATGACGCCGTTTGCGGGAGACTGAGTCTCCCGGAAGAATTCTTAACGGCGTGGGGATGTTTCCGAGCGTCGCTCCGAATAACTGGCAGAACATAGAACCGACAACACCATGAAAACCACCAGCCTCCTCCAAAACATCACCGCCCTCGCGCCGCTCGCTTTCGCCCTCGCCGCGTCCGCGAAGGAAACCACGCCGGCCAAGCCCACCTTCACCGAGCACATCGCGCCGTTGCTTTACCAGAACTGCGTGGAGTGCCATCGCGCGGGCACGGAAGCACCGTTCGCGCTCATCAGCTACCCCGACGCGAAGAAGCGTGCGCGCACGATGATTGAAGTGACGCAGAAGCACGTGATGCCGCCGTGGCTGCCGGACCGCGAGGGGAATCCCGCGTTCGCAGGCGAGCGGCATTTGAGCGATGCGCAGATTGAGTTGCTGGCGCGCTGGGTCGCCACGGGCATGGAGGAAGGGCCGAAGGATAAGTTGCCCAAAGCGCCGGTGTTTCCCGTGGGTTGGTTGCTCGGCAAGCCCGACCTCATCGTCACGATGCCGGTCGTGTATGAAACGCCGGCAACCGGGCGCGACGAGTATCGCGACTTCGTCATTCCTATCAGTGTGCCTGAGGACAAATGGGTGAAGGCAGTGGATTTCAAATCCACGTCGCGCACGGTGCATCACGCGACGTATTTCCTGGATGACACGGGTGCGGCGCGCGCGAAGGAAGGCAAGGATGGCAGGCCGGGCTTCGACCATTTCGCCAACGGCGGGATGGGTCGCGGGTCGGGTCAGTTGGGCGGCTGGGTGATTGGGCGCACGCCGCGCGCGCTGCCGCTGGAGCAGGCGTATCGGCTGGCGAAAGGCTCGGACCTCGTGTTGTCGCTGCACGTTCACCCGTCGGGCAAGGTCGAGCGCGAGCAGGCGACGCTGGCGATATACTTCGCCGACGGACCACCGAAGAACGTGATGATGGGCGGAGCCGTGCCGCCGCAGTTCAGCGCGTTTTCGGGTCTCGATATTCCGGCGGGCGCGAAGGATTTCACCATTCGCGATTCGTGGACCGTGCCGGTGGACGTGCTAATGTGGGAGGCACGCCTGCACATGCACTACCTCGGCAAGTCGGCGAAGGGCTGGGCCGTGCTGCCCGATGGAAAAGTTCAGCCGCTGCTGACCGTCACCAAGTTCAACTTCGATTTGCAGGACCACTTCGAATACGAGAAGCCCATCCTGTTGCCGAAGGGCACGGTCATTCACGCGGAACTCGTGTGGGACAACTCTGCCGACAACCCGGCCAATCAGCACAATCCGCCGCAGCGCGTGAGTTTCGGCCTCGGCTCGGACGAGGAGATGGGGCAGTTTGGCGGGCGGTTCATTCCGGTCAACAGACGCGACGCGCCGATCTTCATGCAAGCCACGCGGAAATATCTTGAAGACACGAAGACGGCATATTTCGCGAAACGACGGGGAGGAGACCCGTTCGCTGCGACTACCAAGAGCGGAGCGAGCCAGACTTCAGCAACCAGCGACATCTGGGAGCGGCTGAAGAAAGCCGACCGCAACAGCGATGGCAAAATCAGCCGCGATGAAGCGCCCGCGCAGTTGAAGGAAAACTTCGACCGCATCGACAGCAACCGCGACGGCTTCCTCGACAAGGGTGAAGTCGAAGCCATGAGCAAGCGCAGGAGCAACCTGTGAGGTCCGGCGGAGAATCCTTGGCTGAATCCGGGCAACAGCGAACGTCATGCTCCACGGATTGATCTCGAACGTGACGGTGCCCGCACTCCTGTGCGTGACCCTGCACAGTCGCCAGGAAGCGACCGCCGCGGGATCCCAGGAAGCGGGTTTTGCCCGTGATGGCCAGGTTGAACACCTGGGCGAAGTCGCCTGCACGCATCATTTCACAAAGGTCGCAGGGATTTTGTGGCACTTTGTGGAGGCAGGCCGGGGCGAGCCGATTGTTTTTGTTCATGGTCTGCCCGAATCCTGGTTCTCCTGGCATTATCAACTGGAGGCCCTGGCCAAAGACTATCGCGTCATTGCCATTGATCGAAAGGGCTGCGGACAGTCGGACAAGTCGGACGGCGATTATCGCGCGGAGACGGTCGCCGACGAGATTGTGGCTCTGATGGACGCCATCTCCGTCGGCCGTTTCAACCTTGTGTCTCACGACTGGGGCACGCTGGTGTCGGATGCCATTGCGGCCAATCATCCGGAGCGGGTTCTCCGCTACGTTCGCATGCAGGCCCCGTTACATATCATCGAGGATAAACATTTCCCCCAGTTCCGGGCATTTAGAGACCCGGCCGTCGCCCAGCGCCTCTTGGGGAACCCCGCGCAATTCGTCAACGATCTCTACGGGCGAACCGGCCAACCGGCCCGGAACAAGAACACCGTTCAGCAGATCTCCGACGCCGATCTTGATCGCATCACAAAGGAGTTCAGTTATCCGGGCAACGCGCCCGGCTCTCATTACTACTTTCGCGACAACCCGCCGCTGGAAACGTATTCGGCCCGCAAAAAAAGCGAGGCCGCCCGCATGACCATGCCGGTGCTGCTCTTGCAGGCCGACAACGATAGCCATCAGCCGCGGTATTACTTCGAAGAGGCAACCCGCTTTTTCCCCGACGCGCGGATCGAGTGGGTTGCAAACTCGGGCCATTTTTCGGAGCTCGAACAACCCGCCGCCGTCTCGGCTGCGATCCGCAAGTTTTATAGCGCCACGACTCCAGGCGGCAAATCGCGCGACGTCAAAACATCAACCTCCAATTGACCATGCAACGGCTTGCCAATTACGGGCGACGAGTAATCACAGTGGCGACGGTGATGTGCTGGGCGACGTCGCTGGTGACTGCGGTGGAGCGCAAGCCGAATATTCTGATCATTCTGGCTGACGATCTGGGCTACGGGGATCTTGGTTTTCAAGGTTGTCAGGATATTCCCACGTCGAATCTGGATGCGTTGGCCAGAAGCGGAGTGCGCTGCACGAGCGGCTACGTTTCCGGACCCTACTGCAGCCCCACGCGCGCCGGTCTGCTGACCGGGCGTTACCAACAGCGCTTCGGACACGAATTCAATCCGGACACTGTTCGGCGGAACGCCAGTCAAGGAAACGCAACGGATCCGAATCCACCGGGTGCCGACAGGGGAATTGGACAAAATGAAAACGGCCTGCCTGTCTCCGAGACCACCATCGCTGATCGTCTGAAGGCAGCCGGATATGCCACCGGAATTGTCGGAAAATGGCATTTGGGAACCTCGCCCAAGTTTCATCCGCAACAGCGCGGCTTTGATGAGTTCTTCGGGTTCCTCGGAGGTGCGCACATCTACCTGCCCGGTCTGCCGAACATCCTCTTTCCGGGCCTGACGAATGCCGCCGGTGCTCCGGCAGACTCGGCCCGCACGGCGGGCAACCGTTCCCAGCAAGGGGCGCCGATCTATCGCGGCTCCGAGCGGGTCGAGGAACAGGAATACCTGACCGATGCCTTCGCTCGCGAAGCCGTTTCGTTTATCGAACGGCACGAGAAGGAACCGTTCTTCCTGTATCTGGCGTTCAACGCGGTGCACACGCCGATGCACGCCACGGACAAACGGCTGGATAAATTCGTGGCGATCGCTGATCCCATGCGGCGCACCTATTGCGCGATGACGCTGGCACTCGATGAAGCCGTTGGAAGGGTGCTCGACAAGCTGCGCCGCGCTGACTTGGAACAAGACACGCTGATCTTCTTCTGTAGCGACAATGGCGGGCCGACCATCACGATGGCGGCTCTCAACGGCTCGCGAAACACGCCGCTCCGCGGTTCGAAATCAACCACGCTCGAAGGCGGCATCCGTGTGCCGTTCGTCGTTTCGTGGAAAGGACATCTTCCGGCCGGGAAGGTTTACGATCCGCCGGTCATCCAGTTGGATTTTCTGCCCACGGCCCTGGCCGCTGCCGGAGTCGAAGCGAAGCCGGAGTGGAAGCTTGATGGCGTCAATCTTCTGCCCCACTTCAAAAGCCAGGCCTCGGCGGCACCCCACGACGCGCTCTACTGGCGCCTGGGCGGGCAGATGGCCGTTCGCAAGGGAGACTGGAAACTGGTCGCCTACATGAGCCTGATCGATGGCGGGGACTCCCGGGGAAATACTCCTCACAAACTGTATAACCTGAGCCGCGATATTTGCGAAGCCAACAATCTCGCCAGTGCCGAGACGGAAAAGTTCAAGGAGCTTAAGTCGCTTTGGGACAAATGGAACGCCACGATGGTCGAACCTCTGTGGGGGCAACGAGCACCCACCGGCGAGCAAGCACCGAACCGTGACCAACCAACCACTGTCGATCTTTGGGAGCGGTTGAAGAATGCCGACCGCAACAGCGATGGCAAAATCAGCCGCGATGAAGCGCCCGCGCAGTTGAAGGAAAACTTCGACCGCATCGACAGCAACCGCGACGGCTTCCTCGACAAGGGTGAAGTCGAAGCCATGAGCCGCCGCCGCCAGGGCAACCCGTGAAATTGCACATCTCCATTGCGCTCGCGATGATGCTGGCCGCCGCTGTCGCAGGTGCGCCGCCAAACGAATGGCGCGACCTCGACGGGCGGGCGCTCACTGTGTCGCCGTCGGGGGATGCGAAGGCGCACGTCTTCTTCTTCATCCTCGCGGACTGCCCCGTGTCCAAAGCCTACTCGCAGGAGATTCAGCGCATCGCTGACGACTACACCGCAAAAAATATTCGCTGCTTCCTCGTGCATGTGGACTCCGAAACCACCGCTGACCAGACGCGCACCCACGCGCGTGAGTTTGGTCTGAAGCTGCGAGTGTTGCTCGACCCCAAACGCGAATTGGTGCGCTTCACCGGCGTCACCATCGCGCCGGAAGCCGCCGTGATTTTGCCCGGCCAGAAAGTCGCCTACCACGGCCGCATTGACGACCTCTACGCCGACTACGGCAAACGCCGCGCCGCGCCCACGCAGCGCACGCTCCGCGACGCACTCGACGCCGTGCTCGCCGGCAAACCTGTGGCTCATACGACGACGAAAGCCATCGGCTGCTACATCGGGACGGAGCGGTGAGGCAACGCAAGTCGTTCCTCGACCTCATCTTCGTGGCGCAGTTTCCGCCCCACCAATCCCAACGGGATTGTGTCCTCCAGCCCAAGGTTGCGAGGAACGAGCTACCCTGGGTCACCTTTCGCAAACATCATCAACCGCAACGCGGTTACGGCCGTTCCGCTGCCGCCACGCGCGAAAGCCACAACTCCGTTGGGGTTGTATGATTGTGGCACGTTCACTGTGAGGCCGCCCAGTTCGCAAGCGAGCGATCAGCCTCCTCCAGAAAATCGCCGCGCCCTTGCCCGGGCTCACCGCGATTGCACCCGGAAGAACTTTGCGTTGTCCGGCACGCTGAATTGAAACTCCAGCACGCCCTGACCGTCGATCAGCGTGGACGCGCCCGGTCCGTTCATCGAGACGTCGAGGTAAGGCAGGTCAAGGTTCGTCGTCTTCTGCGCCCCGATGGTGAGCTTGAACTGTCCGTTTGTCGGCTTCTTCTGGATCAGCGGCTCGCCCACATTGCTGAGTGCTAGGAATTCGCTTTCGTGAGCGCCGGGCCGAAGCGGCTCAGGACGTGCATCGGAGACGGGGTGGGAGGGAGTATCCCTCTCAATTTGCGGGCCATGCCAAGAGAGCGCCTCTCGCCCTCTTATGTGTCAATATCAAGAACCGACCCCTTTCCGCGAGCGAATACTTCATGCCCTCGCTGCCCATCGAGATGCTGTGGCCCCGTGCGACTTTCAGCTTGTGAAAAGTCGTTGATGGGAGAACAATCCCGCGACGTCCAAAACTGTTGCATGGCCTGTTTGGTTGCAAAAACATTCGCCCGGTCCGTTGCCTTTGGCTGTGGATTGGCGGGACTTTCACTTTTTCAATTTTCCGCGCCAGGCGCATCACCTGCGGTTGATGGCCTGGACTTCTTCGAGAAAAAAATCCGACCCCTTCTCGCCGGGAAATGTTACAAGTGCCACAGCGCCGAGGCGGAGAAACTCAAGGGCGGACTTTACCTCGATTCGCGCGAAGGCTGGCAGAAGGGCGGCGACACCGGTCCCGCGCTCGTGCCCGGCGACCCGGAGAAAAGTCTTCTGGTCAAGGCGGTGCGCTATACCGATGAGGATTTGAAGATGCCGCCGAAGCAGAAACTTGCCGACGAGCAAATCGCTGACCTGGAAAAATGGGTGAAACTCGGCGCGTCCGATCCGCGCACCGCGCCACTGGTCGAAGTGCCAAAAAAACAAGTCGGCCTGAGCATCGAGGAAGGCCGGAAGTTCTGGGCATTTCAGCCGCCAAAGAAATCGCTCCTGCCGCAGGTGAAGAACAAATCGTGGCCACAAAGTAACATTGACCGTTTCATTCTGACCCGACTGGAGGAGCGCGGGCTTCAGCCCGCTCTAGTGGCGGACCATGCCACGTTGATCCGTCGCGCTTATTTCGACTTGACCGGCCTGCCGCCCACACCGGAGCAGATTGACGCCTTCGTGAGGGACCAACGCCCCGATGCTTTCGCCCGTGTGGTGGACGAGCTTCTCGCTTCACCGCACTTCGGCGAGCGCTGGGGACGGCATTGGCTCGACGTGGCGCGCTTTGCCGAATCGAGCGGCGGCGGGCGCACGCTGCTCTTCAAGGATGCCTGGCGTTATCGTGACTACGTCATCGAGGCGTTCAACAGCGACGTGCCGTTCGATCGTTTCATCGTCGAACAGGTCGCGGGCGATCTACTGCCTTACGCCAACCCCGAGCAACGCCGCCGACAACTCATTGCCACGGCCTTCCTCGCACTCGGCCCGACCAACTACGAGGAACAGGACAAGCCGGCGCTGCGCATGGACATTGTGGACGAGCAACTCGACACGGTTGGCAAGGCGTTTCTCGGGCTGACGATCGGTTGCGCGCGCTGTCACGACCACAAGTTCGATCCGATCCCGACGCGGGATTATTACGCGCTCGCGGGCATTTTTCGCAGCACCCGGACACTGTTCAACTACTCCGACAACGTGGCGCGTTGGATCGAGACTCCCCTGCCCCTCGATGCCCAAGCGGAGGCGGCGCTACAGGCGCACGAGGCGGAGATCGCGGTGATGCAGGAGCAGCTCAAACTCGCCAAGGCCGCGGAGAAGAAAGCCTCGGCCAACGTCGCCAAGGCCACGGACACGACGAAGGGGATGCCGGTCGCCATCGAAGCCCTGCCGGGCGTTGTGGTGGACGATACGCAGGCGAAAGCGGTCGGCGAATGGAAGCACTCGCAGTTTTCCAGGAGTTACATTGGCGACGGCTATCTGCATGACCTCAATACTGGCAAAGGTGCGAAGACGCTGACGTTCGCGCCACCCATCAAACGCGCGGGACGATACGAAGTGCGGCTGGCTTACATCCCGTCCTCAAATCGCGCCACCAACGTGCCGGTCACGGTTTTCCACGCCGACGGCGAGCAGATCGTCCATTTGGACGAGCGCGAGACGCCGCCGATTGGCGGGCGGTTCGTGTCGCTGGGGCAGTTTCGTTTCGAGAAGAACGGCGAAGGCTACGTGCTCGTGTCGAACGAAGGCACCCAGGGCCACGTCGTGGCGGATGCGGTGCAGTTCATCCCGGTCGAGGAACTGGCTGCCGACGATGCCAGTGCCCCCGCTCCGAAAAACGGAGCCTCCAGACAGTCCACTACGGAAGTCAAACGGATCGAAGCCGAGTTGAAGAAACTCACCGCTGCTGGCCCGCAACGTCCGCTCGCGATGGCGGTGCGCGAGGAGGATGAAATTGGCGATTGTCGCGTTCACATTCGCGGCAGCGTCCGCAATCTGGGTGACCCGGTCCCGCGCGGTTTTCTGACGGTGGCGACGACCCAAGCGCCCGCCATTCCGCCCAAGGAAAGCGGCCGGCGTCAGTTCGCTGAATGGCTGGCCAGCGCGGACAACCCGCTTACGGCGCGCGTGCTGGCCAATCGCGTGTGGCACTGGTTGTTCGGAGCGGGGTTGGTCCGCACGACGGACAATTTCGGTGTCACCGGCGAATTGCCGTCTCACCCGGAACTCCTCGATCATCTCGCCGTTCGCTTCGTCGCATCCGGTTGGTCGGTGAAACAACTCATCCGCGAGATCGTGCTCTCGCGGACTTATCAACTCTCCGTAGCAGCCGACGTAAGGAGGCTCACTTCAAATTCAGACCAAAGTCAGAGCCTCCTTACGTCGGCTGCTACGGGGCACGAACTTGACCCGGATAACCGCCTCTTCTCGCACGCGAACCGCCGCCGGCTCGACGCCGAATCCATTCGCGACGCGATTCTCATCGTAAGCGGCGAGTTGAAACTTGAGGCCGGCGGTCCGAACATCAGCGGCTCGAAGGCGATCAACGCGAACGACAGCAGCGCGGGCAATATCGAATACGGCTACAAGTTCGAGGACACGCGCCGCAGCGTTTATACGCCGGCATTCCGCAACAACCGGCTGGAGCTGTTCGAGGCGTTTGATTTCGGTGACATCAACAAGGTGCTCGGCCAGCGCAACACCAGCACCGTGGCCACGCAGGCGCTCTACCTGATGAACCATCCGTGGGTGATGACGCAGGCCCGACTCGCCGCCCAACGGGCGCTGGCAGGGGCGGGTCTCGACGACGCAACGCGCCTCGAACGGGCGTATCGTGTGGCGCTCGGACGGCCGCCGGACGCGACGGAGAGGCGCCTGGCGCTGGAGTACGTGAAGTCGCCCGCCGGCGAGGGCACCGCGGATGAGCGACGCTTGAATGCCTGGGCGCAGTTTTACCAGACGCTCTTTGCCTGTGTGGATTTCCGGTATGTGAATTGAAACGGGAAAGCCAAAACGAAACGATCGGTTTCGCATGCCACTGAAATTTGAATGGGACGAAAAGAAGGCCAGGTTGAATTTGCTGAAGCACGGCGTGAGTTTCGAGGACGCTGCCACCGTGTTCGGCGACCTATTGTCGCTGACGATACCGGATCCGGCGCATTCCTGGTCGGAACTCCGGTGGATCATTGTTGGGCGTTCGCATGCGGACAAATTACTGGTTGTCGTACATACCGAAAGAGAGGATACTATTCGCATCATCAGTGCCCGGCAGGCTACCAAGCGAGAAAGACATAGTTATGAAGAAGGAAGCTAACAAATCAAACGGCCAGGTGATGCGGGCCGAGTATGATTTTTCGGCTGGAGTGCGGGGCAAATATGCGCGGCGCTTTCGTCAGGGTAGCAACGTGGTGGTGCTGAAGCCGGATGTGGCCAAGGTTTTTGGAAACGAGAAAGCGGTGAATCACGCTTTGCGTGCCCTGGCAAAAATCATCCGGCAACGACCGAAGCAAGCGTAACTGAATGACGCAACTATGAATGGTAAAGCAGGGAGATAACCTGGCAGCGTGGACAAAGTATCAGGGCGAACCTTTTCTTGCGATTACCTCCTTGTTGAAAAAATATGAATGAGTTTCCAATCCTTTCAAGGCGTGAGGCATTGAAACACGCCGCCTGCGGCTTTGGCTATCTCGCGCTCGCCGGGCTGGCCAGTCAAACAGCCGGCGCTGCGCCCAATCCGCTCGCCGTCCGGCCACCGCATTTTCCGCCGCGCGCCAAACGGGTCATCTTTCTTTTCATGCAGGGCGGCGTCAGCCATGTGGATTCCTACGATTACAAACCGCGCCTCGAACAGGACGACGGCCAGATGATGGATTTCGACGACGCGCGCGCGATTGCCAAGACGGGCATGGGCGCGCCGCAGCGCGTGATGAAGCCGCTCTGGAAGTTTTCGCAACACGGCCAGTGCGGCCGCTGGGTTTCGGACTTGTTCCCGCAGATGGCGCGGCACGTGGACGATTACTGTGTGATTCATTCGCTGCACACCGAGGGCGTGGCGCACGGTCCGGCGACGCTCTTTCTGCACACCGGTTCGACCAACTTGATCCGTCCGTCGGCCGGCTCGTGGGTGACCTACGGCCTGGGCACCGAGAACGACAATCTGCCGGGCTTCGTCACCCTCAGCCCCGCGATGGGCAACGGCGGGCCGCGCAATTACGGCAACGCCTTCCTCCCGCCGGTGTATCAGGGGACCGCGATTGGACGGGCGGGCATTCCGGCAACCGAGGCCACCATCCGCAACGTCACCAATCCGCTCCTGCCGCACAGCGAACAGCGCCGCCAGTTCGAGTTGCTGCGCGCGCTGAATGAGGAGCAGATGCGCAAATCGCCCGGCGACTCTGAACTGGAAGCGGTCATCAATTCCTTCGAGCTGGCCTGGCGCCTGCAGAACAACGCGCCCGAAACGCTCGATCTCTCGAAGGAATCGTCCGCCACGCTGGCGATGTACGGCATCAACGAAACGCCCACCGACAATTTCGGCCGGCAATGCCTCATGGCCCGCCGACTCGTCGAAGCCGGCGTCCGCTATGTCGAGGTCTGTCTGGGCAACTGGGACACGCATAGCGGCCTCAAGAGCCGGCTGACGACCCTGTGCGGCTCCATCGACCAGCCGATGGGCG
>CAZIFU010000162.1:0-4568 GCA_964539075.1 uncultured Verrucomicrobiota bacterium
TTCCGGAGCAACCCCTCACCTTGATCCTCTCCCCTTCCGAAGGGGAGAGGAATGCGCGCGCTGCGTTCACAGACGCAAACCGGGATGCGCTTGACGGACCCCGCCGGATTTCCTCTCCCCTCATCCGATGAGGGGAGAGGATCAAGGTGAGGGGTGTTCTGCAAATATTTCATCGCTTAACTAAATGGCAGTGGGGCCGGGGAGAGGAGGCGCGTTTGTCCCCTCAGCTTCGGATCACCCCTCTCCTCGGTCCTCCCCCCACTCCTGCGTTGTGGGGAGAGGAAGAAAATTTGCGCGGCTCGAGAAAACTTTGAGGGATGGTAATACGAATCCATACGAGTTCGGACTCCGACACGGATTCCACGAATTGGCACGGGTGATAAATGAATCCGTGCGAATCCGTGGAATCCGTGTCTCAACATTCGTATCCATCCGTGGTTAAACAAATTTCAACCTCCTGGCTCCGAAGACCGTCATGCGCAAGAGCAGCCAGCCGTGTTTCCAGCGCGAGATGTTCGTCGTGCCATAGGTCCGGGCCTGGTAGCGGATCGGCAGGTCCACGATCCGCAGGTTCAACTTCGCCGCGCCGAAGAGCAGATCGAAGTCGCCGAAGGGATCGAAGTCGCCGAAGTAAGCGCGGTGGCGCGCGATGGCCTCGTAGTCGGCGCGAAACAGCGCCTTGGTGCCGCAGAGCGTGTCCTTGAGCGGCTGGCCCAGCAGCCAGCTGAAGGCGAGGCCGAAAAATTTGTTGGCCACCATGTTGAGGAACTGCATCGCCTGATTTTCCATCGGATAGACCAGCCGGCAGCCGTTGACGAATTCCGCCTGGCCCGACCGCGCCACTTCATAGAACTTGGGCAACTGCTCCGGCGGCGCCGTCAGGTCCGCGTCCAGGATGAACAGCAAATCGCCCGCCGCCGCCGCCAGCGCCTCGCGCACCGCGCCGCCTTTGCCTTTGCTTTTTTGTTTCAGGATTTTGATGTTCCGTTGCGGATATTTTTTCGCGACGCGCCCGATCTGTTCCCAGGTGTCGTCGGTGGAGTGGCCTTCGATGAAAATCAGCTCCGTGCCGAGGCCCAGTTCCGGCGTGCGCTGGACGGCGGCCTCGATGTTGCCCGCTTCGTTGCGCGCCGGAATGATGACCGAGCAACTGAAGTGGCGGTCCGGCTGCGGCTGCGGGCGCGGACGGGCGACCAGGAAAATCGTGAGGCAGAAATGCGGCAGCAGCGGCGCCAGCCAGCGGTTGAGCAGCGTGTCCCACAGCGGCGTGCGCACCGGCCACAAGACGCGCGGGTCGGTCTTGATGACTTCCCAGCCGGCCAGGTGCAGCAGGTTTTTCATGTCGCCGGTCGAGAGCCAGCTTTGCGGCGGCGTGGGGCTCTTGAAGCCGGTTTTTTCGGCCAGACCGAGCACGGGCCGCCAGAGGTTGTTGAAAAAATTCAGGACCAGCCGCGTGCGCGGGTGGGCATTGGCGCGCAGCCGTTCCAGGACCTGTTGCACGTCGGACAGGTCGTTGACCAGGTCGGAAAGCAGAATGTAATCGAATTGTTCGCCGCCGGCGAAGGCCGCGGCCTCGGCGGCGTGAAATTCCAGTTCCGGATGGCGCGGGCGCGCCTGGGTGATCATCGCCGGGCTGACATCCACGCCCACGCCGCGCGCGGGCCGGACCGCCGCGAGCAAATCACCCAGGCCGCAGCCCGGTTCGAGCACCTTGAGTCCGGCCGGCACCAGGAAGGCGAAGTGATTTTGAATCAGGCGATGATAATGGCGGTGAAGTTCCCGGTCGCGCTGCGGCGCGCGCAGATCATAGAACGCCTGGCGGTCAGTCATCGGTGGTTTTTTTCCCAGATAATTTCCGCGAACGCGAGCCACAAAAAAAATTTACTTGGTCGGCGCACGTTTTCTGACAGATTGGCCGAAGATGATTTCCGATTGGTTCAGGGTTCCGGCGGACGACTCAGGGAAGGCATCCGACGCCTGGTTTTCACCCGGACGCTTTGCGGTCCTCCTCGCGGTGTTTGTGTTCGCGCTGTATCCCGACCTGGTGGTGGGCGGGCGCACGCTGGTGTTTCGGGATTTCGGCCTCTTCGGTTATCCGCTGGCGCATTATCACCGCGAATGTTTCTGGCGGGGCGAATGGCCGCTGTGGAACCCGCTCAACAATTGCGGCCTCCCGTTCCTGGCCCAATGGAACACGCTGACGCTTTATCCGCTGTCGCTCTTTTACCTGGTGTTTCCGCTGGCGTGGTCGCTGGGAGTTTTTTGTCTGCTGCACCTGTTTCTGGCCGGGCTGGGCATGTATTTTCTGGCGCACCGCTGGACGGGCCACCGGCTGGCGGCCTGCGTGGCGGGGCTGGCCTTCGCCTTGAACGGCTTCACGCTCAACACGCTCATCTGGCCCAATTACATCGCCACGTTCGGCTGGATGCCGTGGGTGCTGCTGACGGCCCAGCGCGCCTGGCAGGAAGGCGGCCGCCGCGTGATCGTCGCCGCGCTGGTGGGCGCGCTGCAAATGCTCGCCGCGACACCCGAAATCATCCTGCTGACCTGGCTGACGGTCGCGGCCATCTGGGGGGTGGAGTTTTTGCAACGCGGCGCCGCGCGCGGAAAAATGCTGGGCCGGCTGGCGCTGGTCGTGCTGCTGGTGAGCGGCTTGACGGCGGCGCAGTTGCTTCCCTTCCTGGATTTGCTCAAACACTCGCACCGCGACGAACATTTCGCCGGCGAAAGCTGGCCGATGCCCCGGACCGGCTGGGCCAATCTGCTCGTCCCGCTGTTCCGCTGTTACGAATCATCGTCGGGCGTTTATTTCCAATTCGGGCAGGGCTTCACTTCCTCCTATTACCTGGGCATCGGCGTGCTGGCCCTGGCGGTGCTGGCCGTGTGGCGCGTGCGCGACGGGCGGGTGCGGTTGCTGGGCGCGGTGGCCGGAATGTGTCTGCTGCTGGCGCTGGGCACGCATTGCTTTCTCTACAACTGGATCAAGCAGGTTTTTCCGCAAATCGGTTTCATGCGTTACCCGGTCAAGTTCGTCATGCTGGACGCGTTCATTGTTCCGTTGCTGGCGGCGTTCGCCGTGCGCGACTGGATGCTGGCGCAGCCGGAGGAACAGCGGAAGACGCGGCGGTGCGCGCTTGGCATCGGGATTCTTTTTCTGGCCGGCATTTTATTCATCATCGGCTATTCGTATTTTCATCCGTTCCGTGAAGAGGTCTGGCGGATGACGTTGCAGAGCGGCGTGACGCGGGCGGTGTTGCTGGCGCTGATCCTGGCCCACGTGGCTGCGTTCGCGCGGGCGGAAAAGGCCAAGCGGCGATGGCAGCTCGGACTCAGCGTGCTGGTGTTGATCTGGCTGGATGTGGCCACTCATGCGCCGCGGCAGAACCCGACCGTCGAGCGGGCGGCTTTCCAGCCCGGCCTGCAACCCTTGCAACAGCTCAAACCCAGACCGCAACCCGGCGAATCGCGCGCGCTGCTGGGTTTGCACGCGATCCTCGCGCTGCGCGAAAAAATTCTGACCAACGCCTTCGAGGGCTATCTTTGCAATCGGCTGGGACTATACGACAATTGCAACCTGCTCGATGACCTGCCCAAAGTGGACGGGTTTTACGCCCTCTATCTGCGCGAGGAACACGACGTGCGGATGAACCTGTATCCGGCCACCAACGCGATCGCGCCCCGGCTGGCGGATTTTCTGAGCGTCAGCCAGGTCACCGCCGGCGGCGCAGTGTTCGATTGGACGGCGCGCGAGACGTATCTACCGATGGCCACCACCGGGCAGGCGCCGGTGTTTGTGGATGCCGCCGGTTCACTGCGGGGCGTGATTGATCCGGATTTCGAGCCGGCCAAAACTGTTTTTCTCCCGTTGGAGGCGAAACCCTTCATCACGGTCACGAACCGGACGAACGCAAAAATTCTTGCTCATCACTTCACCGCCCAGCGCGTGACGTTGGAAGTGGAAGCGGACGCGCCGAGTCTGGTGGTGTTGTCGCAGGTTTACTATCATCCGTGGAAGGCTTCGGTGGACGGTCAGGCGACCCGGCTCTGGCGGGCGAACCATGCGTATCAGGCGTTGCCAGTGCCCGCCGGGCGGCACGAGGTGAAGCTGGTTTATGACGACCGGAACTTTTTTTACGGCGGGCTGGTTTCGTGCGGCACGCTGGCGCTCTGCCTGGCTGCGTGGTTCTGGCTGCGCCGCGGGGATCCGGGTGGAGGCGTAAATTCATGAGCACACGGGAAAATAGAGACGAACCCACGCCCTCACCGGGGGTGGAAAGTTTGAGTGAACGCCTGTTTGATTGAGGCAAGATGAAGCACATCGAATCAACCCCTCACCCTGACCCTCTCCCCTTCAGCAGGGGAGAGGGAAAAAGCCCGGCCGCCGGGCGTCCGATCCGTGCGCACGGCTCGAGCGGTGGTTCCGTACGCATGAACCGTTCGTACCACCGCAAGGTCTTGGAGTGCGCCAGTCCTCTGGCGCTTTCGACAACCCACGACTTCCAAAGCGCCAGAGGACTGGCGCAGTCCAAGACGCTGACGCGACCAAGCTCGGTTTTCTCCGGTTCAGG
>CAZIFU010000163.1:0-5295 GCA_964539075.1 uncultured Verrucomicrobiota bacterium
CGTGAACTCGACGGCCTGGCCGGTCGTGGGAAAAGTTTCCTGGTCAGCGGTGCGCCACTGGACTTTCGCCGGGCCGCCGGCGCTCTTCGCGCGCAGGCGCAGCGTCACCGGGCCGGTGTGTTTCAACGCGGTGATGCCCAAAAAGGGCGTGCGACCTTCGCCCGTGACTACGAGCGCGCCGTTGCGTTCCTCGGCCCGGCAACCTTTCGGCACCCAGCCGCCCAGTGGCTTTGCGCCGCGCGCCTTCGCCGTCGCGCCCGTCGGCTGGCAGGCCGGGTTCGGACGCGGATACGTCGCGCCAGTATCGGCGAGGAAGCCGTCAATGAGCGCGTCGAGTTCCTTCACGCGCGCGGGCTGGGTGGCGGCGAGGTTTTTGGTTTCGCTCAGGTCGTCGCGCAGGTTGTAGAGTTCGAAACGTTGCGCGTCACCGGGCGGCGCGCCGAACCAGCGGATGAGTTTCCAATCGCCCGCGCGCACCCATACGCCACCGGCGCGACCGACGCTGACACCGTGCGGGAAGTAATTGAAGAACGCCTTGCGGTCGAGCCTGCCGGCCGACTTGAGCACGCGCGCGTAACTCACGCCGTCCATCTTCTGCTGCGCCGGGCGCGGCAGACCCAGGAGGTCGAGCAGCGTCGGATACAGGTCAATGTGCCCGACCACCGCGTCGCTCGTGGTGCCTGGCTTGACGCGGCCAGGCCACGACCACATGAGCGGGACGCGCGTGCCGCCTTCGTAGAGCGTGCCTTTGCCGTCGCGCAGCGGCGTATTGATGGTGGGCGGCTGCGTGCCGGCCCACTTGCGCCAGTCGACGGTGAGCGGGTCGTCGGCCTTTTTCTTTTTGCCTTTGGCATCTTCACCGGTGTTGCTGTGCGCGTTGCCGCCGTTGTCAGAGTTGAAGATGATGATGGTGTTGTCCGTGAGCTTGAGGCGGTCGAGCGTGTCGAGCACGCGGCCAAAACATTCATCCACGCTTCTGAGCATCGAGGCCATAATGGGGTTGCCCTGCACGCCGCGCGGGTCTTTCTTCGACAGAAACGCCTGCGTGTATTCCGGCTTGTGCCCCCACGGGCCGTGGACGCCGTAGTTCCAAAGGTTGAGGAAAAAGGGGCGGTCGCGATTCGCCTCGATGAACTTGACGGCTTCGCTGGCGAGACGGTCCACAATGTATTCGCCGGGCGGGCCGTCGGTGATGGTGCCGACGCGATTCTGGCCGCGCGGCTCGCCGTCGGGCTTCACGCCGTAGGGCGAAAAATAAAATCCCGGCGGACCGGGGTCGGGATGGCAATGGAACGCGACATCGAAACCCTGCCGCTCGGGCCAATGCGGCGGCGTGAGGCCGAGGTGCCACTTGCCGATGTGCGCCGTGCGATAGCCGGCGTCGCGCAATGCTTCGGCCAGCGTGTATTCGGACGGTTCCATGAAATTCTTGCTCTCGGGCGTGAGCATCGGCTGGTTCAGCCCCGCGCTGTCCGGCAGAAATTTGTGCCCCGCCGGCTGCGGCGGTTGGTGGCCGGTGGCGCTGGTGATGGCGTGGCGCGCGGAGTATTTGCCCGTAAGCAAACTCGCGCGCGTCGGCGAGCACAACGGCTGCGCGTAGGCGTCGGTGAACCGCATCGCGCGCCAGGCGAAGCGGTCCATGTTCGGCGTCTCGTAATACTTCGAGCCATACGCGCCGCAATCCATCCACCCCATGTCGTCCACGAGGAAGACGACGATGTTCGGCCTGGTTTCTGCGGCGGCTGCGAGCGAAGCGCAGAGCGCGCAGAGGAACGCGGCGAGGCGGAGAACGATGGAGTTCATCGCGAAAGAATCCCTCATGCTCTGGCATTTTTCCTGTCTTGCCGCTTCTTTTTCCGGGGCGGGGCGTCCGTGGTGTCCTGCGCTTTCAAATCGCCGAGCGCTGCTTGCAGTTTCGCGCGCGCGGCTTTCGCGGCGGGATCGGCCGTATCGGCGGGCACGGCGAGTTCCTTGAACGGCGCTTCCTTCAGGTCGAAAAAATTGCCATCGCCGGTGAGCTTCCAGCGCGCGTCGCGCACGTAGCGATCCCCGGCGAGCTGCACGTAGATCCAGTCGCGCGGCGTGCCCGGCTGGCCTTTGATCTGCGCGGCGAAGCTGTGGCCGTCGAGCTTCACGCCGGGCAGCTTCGCGCCGGCGAGTTCGGCGAAGGTCGGCAGGAAGTCGGTGAAGTCGGTGAGGTCCTTGAGCACCCGGCCGCTGGGCGTGGTGCCGGGCCAGTTCACGATCAGCGGCACGCGGCTGCCGCCTTCGAGCATCGTGCCTTTCATGCCGGAGATCGCGCGCCCATCGACCGTTGCCGCCGGCGCGTTCTGGTGCGCGGTGCCGTTGTCGCCGACGAAGACGAGCAGCGTCTTCTCGCGCAGCCCGAGCTTGTCGAGCGCGGCGACGAGCTGACCGACGAGCTTGTCCATGTAAGCGTTGTTGTCCGCGTAGAAGTCCTTGCTGCCGGGTTTGCTGTCGGGCGTTTTGAGGATCTGAGCATGCATGTGCGACATGGCGTAATGGACGTAGAACGGGTGATCCTTGTGCCGCGACATGAAGTCCACGAGGAACTCGTGCATCACGTCCGGCAGGTATTTGTCGCCAAGGAGCTTCGCCGCGCCGCTCTGAATGTAAGTCTTCACCTGGCTCGACCAGTATTTTCCGCTGCCCTCGAAACGCAGATACTCGTCGAAGCCCCATTCCGCCGGCTGGAGCGGCAACTGGTCCCACTTGCCGACCGCCGCGGTCACGTAGCCTGCCGGCTTGAGCACCTTCGGCATCAAGATTTCATCCTTGCGCATCCGGTCCGTGTAGCCATTGGTCAGCATCCCGGTGCGGAACACGTAGCGCCCCGAGAGGCTCGTCGCACGCGACGGCCCGCACACCGGATTCGCATAACAATATTCGAAGCGCGTCCCGCCCTTGGCGAGTGCGTCAATGTTTGGCGTTTTGAAATGGCCGCCGTAACAACTGATGTTCCCCAGCCCGACGTCGTCGGAGAGAATGAAGATGAGGTTTGGCCGGTCCGCTGACGCCGCGGTGAGCCGGACGCAAAGAACGCTGATGAACACGAGGATTTGGCTGAAGTTTTTCATGGCCATCGAATCTGAAAATGTTCTTGATCTTGTCAGGAGTGTTGTCTCCTGGCCTCACTTGGCCTTTTTCTTCTTCCCCTTGTCCTTGGCGGTCTTGTTGCCGTTTGCGTCCTCACCTGATTCGCCGCCAAATGACTGTGACTGCTTCACGAAGAACTCGGGGCGCGGCCCTTCGAACTGCTTGAGCGCGGCCTGCAATTTCGCCTTCGCGGCTTTCGCGCCGGCATCGAGGGCGGCATCAGCAAGCGGGGATTTTTCGAGGTCGTCCTTCTCGACGGCGTAGAAGCGTCCGTCGGTGTAGAGCTTGAACTCATTGTCGTGCGTGAACTCGGCCTTCGCCTTCGCGCCGCCGCTGGGATTATACCAGGCGTAGAGCCAATCGCGCGGCTGGCCTTGTTCCCCGCGCAGTTGCGGAAGGAAACTGTGGCCGTCAATTTTCAAATCCATCGGGAACATCGTCGCCGTCGCTTCGCAAATCGTCGGCAGGAAATCCGTCGCATCAATCAAGTCGGTGTAAACTTTCCCGCTCGCGAAGTGGCCCGGCCAGTTGCCGATGGCGGGGACGTGCGTGCCCCACATCGTGGTCGTGCCCTTGCCGCCGACCACGTCGCGCCCCTTGAACTTCGAGGGCGTGCCGCGGCCGGTGCCGTTATCACCAAGGATGAGGAGCATCGTGTTGTCGCGCAGATGCAGTTCCTCGAGCTTCGCGACGAGCTTGCCGATGAGTTTGTCCGTGTAGGCCACCATGTCGGGGAAATGGCCGCTCGCCTTGCCCTTGCCCTTGCTGGCTTTCGATTCGATGTAATCGGCGCTGTCGGGCGTGGCGTCGTAGGGCGCGTGCGTGAGCATCATCGGGTAGTAAAGGAAGAACGGCACGTCCTTCTTGCGCGTGATGAAATCAAGCGCGTAGTCGCTGACCAGGTCCGGGCCGTATTCGTTCTTCGTGTAGTCGTAGGTGTTGCCGTTGATTTCGAGTCCGGGATTTTTGTAGCGGCCCGGCCGGCGCGTGAGCTGCCAGAGGCAGTATTCGTCGAAGCCAAAATGCGCCAGCCCCTCGAAGCCGTTGCTCAATTGCCATTTGCCCGTGATGCACGTCGTGTAACCGGCCTGCTTCAGCAGGTTGCCGAACGTTTTCTGCGACGGATCGAGATGGCCGAAGTGCGTGTAGTTTCTGCGATTGCTCATGCCCGTCATCAACTGCACGCGCGTCGGTGTGCAGAGCGGTTGCACGTGGCATTGCTCGAAACGAACGCCCGTCGCGGCAAGCTTGTCCATCACCGGCGTGCGGTAACTCTCGCCGCCATTGGCGGTGACGCACTCGTAACCAAAGTCGTCAATGAGGATGAGCACGACGTTGGGCTTGCGCTCGGCGGCGGAGAGTTGGCCGCAAAGCACGCAAAGGGATGTCAAGAGGAGGAGGGTTACAACCCGCAGAGAAGTTAGTTTCATCAGTTTCATGGTATTGGGGTAAGAAGTGGGCGTCAATCACTCCCGTTATTTGGAATCAGGATGTTGCTCACGGCCGCGTTGCGGCTACTTCAACTCCCAAACCCGCAGGTTGTCAAAGAGGACTTCTTCACCGTCGCGGCCTGACACGCGGAATTCGAGGCCGGGTTTCTTGACGTGGAAATCCTTGCTCGTGGCGCGCAGCGGCTTCTTGCCGGCCACGGTCGCGACTACCTCGTCGCCCTTCATTTCGATCAGCAGCGTATACCATTGGCCGGGCTTGAACTTTTCCGGCGCGGACGACAGCGCCTTGCTCTTCGAGTTGCGGTCCGACTTGTCGTTGTGTTCGGTGATGTTCCACATCCGCGGCGTGATCATCACCGAGAAGAGGTGCCCGTGTTTGCTCAGCTCGCCCGGCGACGGGTTGCAACTGACGTTGATCCCGCGCGCGCCGGCGAACTTGAAGTCAATCTGGATGGCCGCGTCCTGCATCGGCTGCTCGCGGCTGAACAGGCCCAGCCGGCTGTCCTCCTTCTTCTGGCTCGCGTGCAAGACGCCGTCAGCGATGCGCAGCCCGCCAGTCTTGCCGGTCCAGCCTTTGGGCAGTGTGTCGCCGTCGAATTTGTCTTCGAGCAGCAATTTGCCCTTCTTGCCGAGCGCCGGTTCGCGATCGGCAGCGGCGAGGGGCGCAACCCAAAAAACCAGGAGGAGTGCGACGGTCAGCGCGTGGCGGCGTTTCATACCGGAGTCA
>CAZIFU010000164.1:0-22953 GCA_964539075.1 uncultured Verrucomicrobiota bacterium
TCTGCGGATCATGGAGTTCTCGCCGAGCAACAACGTCATTCGCGTCAGCAGCTACTCCCCCTGGGTGGATCAGTTTGAAACCGATGCGGACAGCCAGTTCACAGTGGTTTACGACATGCAGCCCGGCGCAAGCAACTTCACGGCGCTGAAGACGAACGCCGTCGCCTCCGGCGCCACGGCGAGTCTGAACTGGCCCGGATTGGCCGCCAACACGCTCTACGAGTGGTACGTGACCGTCAGCGACGGAACGAACACCACCACCAGCCCGCTCTGGCGTTTCACCACGGGCCAGACCCTCGTCGCTGGCAAATCGGTTTGGAAATATCTCGACAACGGCAGCGACCAGGGCACGGCGTGGGTGGCGCCCAATTTCAACGACAGCGCCTGGGCCAGTGGCCCGGCGCAACTCGGCTACGGCGACGGCGACGAAGCGACCGTCGTGGGCTTTGGCCCCGACTCGAACAACAAATACATCACCACTTATTTCCGCCGCGCGTTCACCGTGGCGGATGCGTCTCTCTTCACGAGCCTCACGCTGCGGCTGCTGCGCGACGATGGCGCAGTGGTTTACCTCAACGACATCGAAATCTTCCGCAGCAACATACCCCCCGGCCCGATCAACTATACGAACCTGGCCGTGGCCAACATCAGCGGCGCCGCCGAGTCGAGCTTCGTGCAAACCGTTTTCCTCCCGACACCGCTGGTGACCGGCACCAATGTGTTGGCCGTGGAAATCCACCAGTCCGACCCGACCAGTTCGGACCTCAGTTTCGACTTGGAACTCAGCGGGGGCAGCGGCGCGGTCGCGGTGAACGTGACGCGCGGGCCTTATTTGCAGGTGGGCACACCCACCAACGCCATTGTCCGTTGGCGCACCGACGTGGGCACCGACAGCCGCGCGCGCTTCGGCACCGATGTCGCCGCTCTGGCTTCGCTGGCCGATAATCCGGTGATCACTACGGAGCACGAAGTCACCTTGACCGGCCTTTCGCCGGGCACAAAATATTTCTACGCCATCGGCGCCACCGTCTCGAACCTGGCCGGCGGTGACACGAACCATTTCTTCATCACGTCGCCCCCGCCCGGCGCGCCCAAGCCGACACGCGTGTGGGTGATCGGCGACGCGGGCCGCGCGAACGCCAATCAAGCTGCGGTGCGCGATGCCTACTACAATTTCACCGGCACCAACCACACCGACCTCTGGCTCATGCTTGGTGACAACGCCTACGACACCGGTACCGACGCCGAATATCAGGCGGCCGTTTTCGACATGTACCCGACTCTGTTGCGCCAGTCGGTGGTCTGGCCGGCGCTGGGCAACCACGAGACCGCGCAGTCGCACACCTTCACAGACGCTTACCCCTACTTCGACCTGTTCACGCTGCCCAGGAACGGCGAGGCCGGGGGCGTCGCCTCCGGCACCGAGCATTACTACTCGTTCGACTTCGGCAATATTCACTTTATCTGCCTGGACTCGATGACCGCCAGCCGCGCCACCAACGGTGCGATGGCCGACTGGCTGCGGGCCGACCTGGCCGACACCACGAACACATGGCTGATCGCCTTCTGGCACCACCCGCCTTACACCAAAGGCTCGCACGATTCGGACAACACCAGCTCCGACTACGAACTGGTCGAGATGCGCGAGAATTTCCTGCCCATCCTTGAAGCCGGGGGCGTGGACCTCGTGCTGGGCGGACACAGCCACGTGTATGAGCGCTCGTTCCTGATTGACGGCCACTATGGCTTCTCGAGCACGTTCTCGAACACGATGAAGGTCAACGGCGGCAGCGGCCAGGCGGACGGTGACGGCGCCTACCAGAAACCGCGCGGATTGCTCGACCACCAGGGCGCCGTTTACGCCGTCGTCGGCTGTTCGGGTCAAGCCGGCAACGGCTCGTTGGATCATCCGGCGATGTATATCTCCTTGAGCGTGCTGGGATCCATGGTGCTGGACGTGAATGGCAACCGGCTCGACGCAACTTTCATTCGTGAGACCGGCGCCATCAACGATTACTTCACGCTGATCAAAACCAACACCGCGCCGGGGGCGAGTAACTCGACATTCACGATTCTCGCCGACAGCGCGACGAACCTGGTGCTGGCCGTGAGCGATTTCAACGGCGACCCGCTGGCTTTTCTCACCAATACGCCGCCAACCCGCGGGCTGCTTTCGAGCTGGAACCCGATCAATGGCAGCATCACCTACACGCCCGCTCACGGTTACACCGGCGCGGACATTTTCACTTTCCGCGTCAGCGATGGCCTGGCCAACAGTCCGCTGGCCACGGTGAGCCTCACGGTGGTGCCGCTGGCCGACGCCGATGCCGATGGCATTCCCGACTCGTGGGAGGCCGCCTTCGGCATCTCGAACCCTGCGGCCGATCCTGACGGCGACGGGCTGTCGAACCTCCGGGAATATTTGGCCAACACCAACCCGACCAACGCGATTTCGGCATTGCGGTTCCCCGGTGTGACCCAGGGGGCCAGCGGGCATTTCATTCTCACCTGGACTTCGGTGGGCGGCACGCGCTACCGAGTCCAATACAGCAATGGCGACGCCAGCGGCCATTACAATGGCCTCTTCACCGACATCGTGCGTTCCGTCACGGCGGAAATGGACCCGGCCCCCGTGGGCGCCGCTGCCATGCAAACCTTCACCGACGATTATACGCTGACGGGCGGGGCGCCGACGCAGGGGAAACGCTACTACCGCGTCCAGGTGGTTAAGTAAGTCCCGGTTTGGAGTCCAAGCTTCAGCTTGTTGAACCCGGAGGTAACGAGGAATTTCCCGGCACGCCAAAGCCTGGACTCCAACCGCTGCGCGCGACTCAATGTATTTCTTCCCCGCCGCTGCGCGGGTGTGTCATTCTTCGCCCCACCATGCAAAGCGTTTTCGCCGCAGTCATCATCGCTCTGGCTGTCTGCCTTCTGGTCCGCGGCGTGGATGTGCGGCTGGTGTTGTTCACGGCGGGGCTGGCGCTGGCCGGGTTGGCGCTCCGACCGTGGGTCGTGTTCGACGTGTTCCGCGAGGAGATGGGCAACGTGGCCACCATCGGGCCGATCTGCTCGGCGATGGGCTATGCCTACGTGCTGTGCGCGACTGGCAGCGATCGCGAAATGGTGCGCCTGCTCATCGCCCCGGTGCGCCGGATCAGATGGCTGCTGCTGCCGGGCGGGTGTTTCATCGGCTTTGTGACCAACATGGCCATCACCAGCCAGACGGCGGCCGCCGCGGCGGTCGGGCCGGTGCTCATGCCACTCATGCTGGCGGCCGGGTATCATCCGATCCTCGCGGCCGCGACGCTCGTGCTGGGTTGCTCCGGCGGCGGCAACCTGATCAACCCCGGCGACGCCGACCTGGTGGCGATTCAGGCCTCGACCCACGCGCCGATGAGCCAGGTGCTCGATGCGATGTTCGTCCCGCTGCTGCTGGCCTTCGGCGCGGCGGTGGCGGCCTTCACCTTTTTTTCCCGGCGCGAACCGGCGGAAATGGTGAAAGCCAAACCCTTCACCCCGCTCAACGAGGCGCAGCCGGTCAATTGTATCAAGGCGTTGCTCCCGCCGCTGCCGATCGTGCTGATTTTTCTGATGCTGCCGGGGCTGGATTTGTTTCCCCCGCTGCTGAAACTTTACCCCACGGGGTTGCCCGTGCCGCACGCAATTCTGGTTTCGATGACAGTCGCTTTGTTGGTGTATCGCCGGGAAGTCTCCGCGCAAACCCGAGCGTTCTTCGAGGGGATGGGTTACGGCTACATTCACGTCATTTCGCTCATCATCACGGCGAGCTGTTTCATCGCGGGGATGACGGCGGTGGGCCTGACGGAAAAACTGGTGAGCGTGATTTCCGGCAGCGGATTTTTCGGCAAACTGGCGAGCGGCCTGTTCCCCGGCATTCTCGGCGTGCTGTCCGGCACCGGCATGGGGCCGAGCGTCGCGTTCTCGAAGGCCGTGCTGCCGTCGGTGAGCGCTACCGATCTGCCCGGCGCGTTGAACCTGGGCGTGCTCGGGGCCATCGGAGCGTCGTTCGGGCGCACGGCGTCGCCGGTGGCGGCGGTGGTGATCTTCACAGCGTCGCTGGTCGAGGTGTCGCCGCTGCAGATTGTGAAACGGACCGCGCCGGCGCTGGCGGCGGGCGCGCTGGCGGCATTTTTGTTCATGTTGACGCGGTGAAGCGGTGTGTCCCACAAACTATTTTTCGGAGGGACGAGCTATGCGAGTCACACAACTTCGTCCGTTGACGGAGAAAATTCGAGGGACTCGCGTCGCTCGTCCCTCCGAAAAACGTCCTGGAACCACGGGCGCGAAGTTAATGCCAGCCCGCGACCTTACCTGGCGTTGTTTTTGACGTAGCGCTGGTAGGCTTCTTCGCCGAGCAACTGGCGCAGGCTTTTGTCCTGCTCCTTTTGCACGGCGGCCAAGGCCTCCTCGCGCTCTTCGGTGGTGAGCGTGGCGTTTTTGCGAATGCGTTCGCGCTCGGCTTCGCTGGCCCTGTTCACCTCGTACATCGGCAGGGCGGTTTCGGCGGGGACGTTGATTTTTTCGGCCAGTGTCATGGTTTGCTGAAAGGCCGGGTCCTGGTTCACTTTGTAGGCTTGATACCGCTCCGGGCCGAGCGCCTGTTTGTTGGCGGCATCAATTTGTTTCTCCAGCACCTCGCGCCGTTTCACGCTGGCCGGGTCGCTGCCGCTGTAAAAAAGCTGGATTTGCTGTTCAAGCATATCGCGCGCGCGGAACAGGGCGCGAAATTCCTCCGGCGTGATCTCGACGTCCTTCAATTCCAGGCGGAGCTTGCCGGCGTTGTTGGAATAGCGGAGGAGATATTCTTCGAGCTGCTCCTGGGTGAGCACTTGGGCCAGTTCATCGCGGGTTTGTTTGCGCAGCCGGGCCATCTCCACCGGGTCCACCGGCTGGTCCTCTTGTTCCCGTTCGCGTTGATAGGCCAGCAGGCGTTGCGCCGAGCGGGCCGAGATGTCCTGCACGGCCTGCCGGGTTTCAAGCGGCAAACTGCCGAGGACCAACCCGGCCAGCACGAGGTTGCTGGTGGGCGGATTGGGATTGAACGCGGTGGATTGTTCCCAATCCGGTCCCAGCAATTGGGTGAGCAACTCGCGCCGCCCGGTATCGAGTGCCTGGGTTTTTTCCGCGATGGCGCGGACCATCTCACGGTAGGGATCGGGCCGCCACCATTGCAGGTCCGCCGTGACGGTCTCCGTCGCGCGCTTTTTGGCGTAAAGCTGGTTGACATCGGCGATGATGATGTCGCGGATGGTTTGTTCCGGGCAATCAATGGCGCGCAGGTTGGCGATGTAAGCGGGATAATTCTCCGACTCGACCTCCTGCCAGGAGAAGAACTGGCGGCGGACGAGAACGTTGGTCTTGATCGTGTTGGTGGCGGCGGGCAGTACGGTAAGCGTGCGTTTGACGAGCGGGCCGCTGCGCGAAGCCGGGTGCCAGGACAAAAACAGCGCCACGGCCACGGCGAGGTTCAAGCCGAGCGAAATGAGAACAATCACCCGCAGCTTCATGCGCCCGTATCCTTCCGCAAATCGGGCGCGACCGCAAATTCAAAGTGCGGACGGCCTGCGTCTGCGATGGACAACAGTTCCAGACCCGGCACAATGCGCGCCGAGGACGGACGGGAAACATCAGCGAACCAGCGGTGGCAACGTTTGGAGTCCCGCCCCGCCTTGCGGGGCGGCAGAAACGCACGAAGACCGCCTGAAGGCGGAACTCCAAACAGAAGATTTCGCCACGGGAACGCGTGAAAAAACTGACTGGAAGTGGTTTCATAAGGTGGAGCCCCGCTTGGGCGGGATCGAGCCGTGTCGAGCGTGGATTCAATTGGTTCGACGGAGTCTCGCCCCAGCGGGGTTGGCTTTATGAAAAGCCATCCTATAAACCGGAGGGACGAGTTACACGAGTCCCTGACTTCTGAGGTAATGCCTTCCAGTTCAGGGACTCGTGTAACTCGTCCCTCCGGTAAATCTTTTATGAGCTGAGCTTTAAGATTCCATTGGGGATTTGTCTTTCCCTTTTCCTGCCGCTGTCCGTCCGCGCCCAGCCGATCAGTCCGGACGGCCTGCTCTACAAGACCGGCTATTCCGCCATGGTCAAACTGGGGACGGAGCGGTACCAGGTGCTGCCGCCGTAATACCGACAGGTCATCAACGAGCAGCCGATTTTTTTGGAAACCGATGTCACCCCGTTCGTCCGGCCGGTGGAATATCCTGACCCGCAGAAGCCGTAGCGCGCGGTGTTTGTCTCAGTCGGCTTTTTGGACCTGGTCAACCACGTGGCGCACGCGCGGGCGATTGACAGGTACGAGCGAGGTTATTTTCAGAAATACATTGCGCGGCTGGCGCGGGAGAGCGGCGAGATGTCCCTGCGGGATCCGCCCGGCCTGGACAACAAACAATATTGGACTGAGCGCGTGATGAACGAGCAGTTGAGCAATTTCAATCAGATCGTCGGGGTGGTGGCCGGCACGCAACTGGCCAATCATTACCTCGGCCACTACAAAAAATACGCCGGCCGGTTGACCGACGCCCAGGGCCGCCCGGTGCTGCTGAACAATTTGCTGACGCCATTCGAATTCGAAACGGCGGTCAAGGCCGGCGTGCAGAACGCGCTGGATTGCGGCTTCGGCGTCGAAGGGATCAAGGCGCTGTTCGAGTGCATCGAGAAAATGCCGCAACGGCCCGCGTGGACCGCTTACTTCCTGCCTGAAAAAATGAAAATCACCCGGCTGAAAAAAGACATCGAGAAGATGGAGAAAGCATTCTTCTCGCAGTGAGCGTGGCACGCTGCCCGCGAATCATGCAGGGTGATGTAGGGCAGGCTTCCAGCCTGCCGGTTCATGGGGCATCCTGCCCCGTCGTACGGGCGGCAGGATGCCACCCCAGCCATTCATTTTGATGGAAAGCCTTCCATGCTGCTGACTATTGGCCGCCAAACATGGAAAACCTCTCCATCGTTCATCGGGCAAGATTATGGCTGAAGAAAAACCCGGTCAAAGTGGAAAACGGCTGGATCAAGTGTGCGCGGTGAGGCGGACCCGGCATCTCGCAGTGGATTGACGACGGCACGCTCACTGGCGGCCTGCCCGCCGTGCGGTTCTACCGTGTGCGCCTACAGTGACGTATCGGAGGGACGAGCTACGCGAGTCCCCGTTCTTTCCGAAGAGCAGCGTGACAATTTGGGACTCGCGTAGCTCGTCCCTCCGAAGCCGTCGCAGTCTCCGCTCACACCACAAACTCCAGTGCCGGCGTGCGGCGGATCAGCCCGCGCTCGTGGGCGCGGCTGAGGAAGCGGCGGATGCTCTCACGGCCGCGCTCGCCATAGTCGAGCGTCCAATGGTTCACGTACATCCCGACGAATTTGTCCGCCAAGTCGGGATCCATGTCGCGGGCGTATTGCAAGGCGTGTTGCACGGCCTCGGCGCGCTGGTCGAGGCTGTAACGGATGCTCGCAGTGAGAATGTCGGAGACCGTCTTGCGCGTCGGCGGGTCGTGCCGTTTGTGAATCACGTTGCCGCCGAGGGGCAGGGGCAGGCCGTCGTTTTCCTGGCCCCACCAGAGGCCGAGGTCCTCGCAGCAGACCAGCCCTTCGTTCTGAAACGTGAGCTGGCCTTCGTGGATGATCAGGCCAATGTCCGCTGCGCCGGAGCGGACCGCCTCAAATATTTTGTCAAAGGGCACCACGATGTAATCGAAGTCTGAGGTGCCCTTTCTAGAAGTGGTTTCAAAAGGTGGGGCGAGACTCCGTCGAGCCGCGTCAGGAACGGATTGAACTGGCTCGACGGAGTCTCGCCCCACCGTGGTTGGCCTCGTGAAACCGCTTCCAATATCGCAGGAGACGACGTGAGGAGTCTCTGTTTTCTTTTTAGTTTGAGCCTCGTTACCTCGGCTCCTACGGGGCCTGTGCGGCAACGCGCCGCCCAGCCAGAGTTGCAGCGCCAGGAACGCGCTCGTCATCGTTCCCGGCACCGCGATTTTTTTGCGGGAGATTTCTTCGCGGGTTAATTTTTGTTTGGCCACCAGCATCGGACCGTAGCCGTCGCCCATGCTGGCGCCGCTGGGAAGCAACGCATACTTGTCCGAGACGTAGGCGTAGGCGTGGATGCTGATGGCCGAGATGTCCAGTTCGCCGCGCGTGGCGCGCTCGTTGAGCGTCTGAATGTCCTGCAAGACGTGCTCGAAGCGGAAACCGTGCGTGGGAATCCGCTCTTTGGCCAGCGCGTAAAACATGAAGGCGTCGTCCGGGTCGGGCGAGTGACCGAGCGTGAGCGTGCGTTGTGGCATCGGCGCAAAGTAACCGCCGGCCCGCGCCTTGTCACGCCGCCGGTGAAGCCGGGGTGCAGTCTTCAGTGATGGTCAGAGGCGGTTTGATAAGGCGGCCCTTGGTGGGGCGAGACTCCGTCGAGCCGTGTCGGTACGGGAGTCACCCGGCCCGACGGAGTCTCGCCCCACCTCGCGAAGGCCTGCTGGTTGCTTTGGATCGTGCCCGTAAAGCGGGCGCAGTTGCAAAAGTGCGCCAACGACGCCACTATACCGGGTGACGGCACATGAAACGCCCGCTGAAGCGAACCAATTGAAGTTTATCAACGCATGAAAACCAGCACGATTAAATCCCTCGGCGCCGCGGCTGCGCTGGGCCTGTTCCTTGCCGTTCTCGATTTGCCCGCGCAAGAGAGCGGCGGCGTGGAGCGCGTCACCCGCAAAGACGGCAAAGTGATGATCGTGAAGGGCGGCTCCAGCGCGCCCCTGGAAAAGGAAATCACTCTGCCCCACGACATCAAAGTGATGACCAACGGCACCTTCACCGTCAAGGGCGGCAAGAGCCGGGAGTTGAAAGAAGGCCAGGTGTTGAACAAAGACGGCACGCTGCTCAACACCGACGGTTCGATCATGCCCGTGATGGATCACGTCACGCTGAAAAACGGCCGGGTTGTCCTGGTGAAAGACGGGGAGAGCGCGACGGTGGACAAGGAGCTGGTGCTCGGCAACGGCACGCGCGTGGCGCCCGACGGCACTGTCACGGCAAAGGACGGCCGGCGCACGCGGTTGTTGGACGGCCAATTGCTGGAGTTGGGCGGGGCGGTGTTGCCGGCCAAGGACACCATCACGCTGCAAAACGGCAAGGTCATGGTGCAAAAGGACGGTTCCATGCTGTCGGTACAGCCGGGCCAGACTCTGATGATGTCCGATGGCACCAAAGTCTTCGGCGATGGCACGATCCTGCTCAAGGACGGCAAGAAGGTAACGTTGAGCGAAGGGCAGATTTTGACCGTCGAAGGCGTGGTGCGGATCAAGTGAAGGAAACATCCAACATCCAGCATCGAACGACGAACATCGAAGTGCTCGTGCGCCAAGGATGGTTAGCAGCCCGTTAATAAAGTAGCAGACGAGGTAACGAGGCTCTGACTTCCCTTCTTCTTCCGAGGTGATTTGAGCCTCGTTACCTCGGCTGCCACGGGAGACGGCGTTTTTCAACGGCCTCTCAGGGCAGCAGGTTCACGCAGACCAGTTCCCTGGCGTCGCGCAGGTAGAGTTTGCCGTCTGCGTAGGCGGGGTTGCACCAGTTGAAGCCGCAGACCTGCACGCGGTTGATTTGCCTGCACGCCGTCGGGTCGGCGGCCAGCAGCAACAATTCGCCCCCGTCGGTCAGCACGAGCAGGTTTTTGTCGAAAACCAAAATGCCCGCGTGCACTTTGCTGGCGGCGCTGGTGAAGTAGCCGTCTTTCGACCATTGAATCTTTCCACTCTGCGGGTCCACGCAAATCAGGTTCCTGGCCGGCCCCACTCCATAGAGGTGGTCGCCCGCTAAGACCGGGCTGGAAAAATTGATGGCAGCCTCCTTGTTGACCCAGGCTTGCGTCGCCTTCTGGCCCTGGCCGGCGGGCGCAATCTGCACGCCCACCAGGCCGAGTTCCTGCGAGGCCACGATGACCATGTTGCCCGCCACGACCGGCGTGGTGACGTGCCGCGCGAACTTCGTCTTGAGCGGCACGCGCCAGACCGGCTTGCCCGTGTCCGGCGTCACAGCCATCAGCCCGTCCGCCGTGAAGCAGATGATTTGTCGGACGCCGCCGATGGTGGCCATGACGGGCGGAGCGTAAGCGGCGGGGTCATTCTGTGATTTCCACACCAGCGCGCCGGTGGTCTTTTCCAAACATAAGACGCTCGCGCCGTTGGTGCCCCCGGCCAGCGCGAGGATGTGGTCGCCGTCAATGAGGGGCGCGCCATTGAAGCCGTGGCGGGCCGCGCCTTGGGCCTCACCCTTTTCGCCGATGAAAACCGCGCCGAAATCCTTGACGAAATGTTTGCGCCAGACGACCCGGCCATCCGCTGCGTCGAGGCATTGAAACTCGCCTTGGCGCGACTGGACGTAAACGCGCTCGCCCTCGACCGTCGGTGTGCAACGCGGGCCGATGCTTTGAGTGTCCTCAAACGAATCATCCAGCGGCACGCTCCAGAGTTTCTTGCCCGTGGCGGCCTCGACGGCGTTGACGGTTTCCTTTTGCGACTGTTTGTCGAGGTGGAAAACCTTGCCGCGCGCGACGACGGGCGAGGCGGCGCCTTCGCCGATTTTGACGCGCCAGAGCGGCGGCAGTTCTGCCGGCAACCGGGCGGGCAGGAGCGCGTCCTTGGGCACGTGGCCGTTGTTGTCCGGCCCGCGCCACCGCGGCCAGTCGGCGGCCCGGGCGGTCCAGCAGATCAAGGCCAGCGCGGTGGCGATGAAACGAAGCGGAACAAACATGGCGCGAATTCATCCGCAAAGCGGGCCGGCGTCAAGCGCGAAACCGGCTGGTGCAAGGGGGTGGATCGCGGTTCACGCAAACACGCGCAAACCGGGCGTTGACACGCAGCGCCCGTATGTCTAGGCTGGACTGACTTAACACAGAGTATTATCGCCATGTTAACCAGGATTTGCTTGATCGTCGTCATCGTGGCCGGGCTGGCCGCGCTGGGGATCAGCCATTTCAAGCTCGCTGAGAAGATAACGACGATCACCAAGGATCGGGACGACAACGCGAAGGAACGGGACAAGAACGCCACCGACCGGGACCAGGCCCGCGAGGCCGAAAAAACGGCCAAAACCGAGCTGACCACCACGCAGACCGAGCTGGCCGCCACCAAAACCCAGCTCGCGGAGGCCACCAGCAAGGCCACCGAGGCGGAAAACCGTGCCACCAAATTCGCCGGTGACCTCACCAAGGCGACCAAAGAGCGCGACGACGCGCGCCAAAAGCTTTCCGGCTGGGAAGACCTGGGCAAGCCGCTGGCCACGGTCAAAACCACGCTCGCCCAGTTCGCCAGGGTGAAAGAAGAACGCGACGCCTTCGAGGAGGAGAAAAAAATCCTGACCCGGACGATCCAAAAGCTGGAGTTTCGCCTGGCTCAATTGCTCGATGAAGCGCCCAAAGTGGAAATGCCGGGGGTGAAAGGGAAAATCATTTCCGTGGATCCAAAATATGAATTCGTAGTGCTGGACATCGGGGTCAATCAGGGCGCGAAGGAGTACGGCGAATTACTCATCAACCGGAAGGGCAGGCTCGTCGGTAAAGTGCGCATTCTGAGCGTGGAACCCGACCGCAGCATCGCCAATATCATCCCCTCCTGGAAACAGGACGAACCCTTTGAAGGGGACGAAGTCCTCTACTGATAATGAAAATCTGGCTGACATGGCAAGGGCTGGCGCTGCTGGCGGTTTTGGCCGTCTGCGCTCTGGCGGGTTGCGCCAGTGATGGCGACTCTCAGAACGCCTCGGCCCGCCCGTGGAACTCGCCCAAGTCCTGGGAAGGCGGCATTCCGTCCAACCTCACCGAAGGGCGCTGAAAGCCCGTTAATAAAGTAGCAGCCGACGTCAGTCGGCTCTGAATTCCTGAGTATTCCGGGAGAAAGTTTGAGCCGACTAACGTCGGCTGCTACTTTTCCCTTCGGATGAGAGGGTCAGGGTGAGGGCATTTCCTCTGCGCCTTCTGCCGATTCTGATTCCAACTCGGCATTACTTGGCAAATTCCACGACGCGCGTTTCGCGGATCACCGTCACGCGGATCTGCCCCGGATACTGCAATTCCTGCTCGATTTTCCGGACAATGTTTCTGGCCAGGTTGAAGGCTTGCTCGTCATTGACCTGGTCGGGCTGGACGATGATCCGCAACTCGCGGCCTGCCTGGACGGCGAAGGCTTTCTCCACGCCGGGAAAGGAAAGGCTGATTTTTTCCAGGTCTTCCAGCCGCTTGAGGTAGGTGGTCATGCTTTCCGACCGGGCGCCGGGCCGCGAACCGCTGATGGCATCGGCGGCGCTGACCAGGATGCCCAGCAGCCCGTCGTGCGGCACTTCGTCGTGGTGCGAAGCGACGCCGTTGATCACAGTGGGCGATTCGCCGTATCGTTTGAGAAGGTCGGCGCCGACGATTGCGTGCGGGCCTTCGACTTCGTGGCTGACCGCCTTGCCGATGTCATGCAAGAGGCCGGCCCGTTTGGCGGCGGCGACATCAATCCCCAGTTCCGCCGCCATGAGGCCCATCAGGCGCGCGACTTCGATGGAGTGATCAAGAATGTTCTGGGAGAAACTCTGGCGGAAGCGCAAACGGCCGAGCAGCTTGTTGACCTCCTCGTGCATCGGCGGCAATCCCACTTTCTGGACGGCTTCCTCGCCGGCCTTCAAGATGGCTTCCTCCATTTCCTGCGTGACTTTGCTGACGATTTCCTCGATGCGGGTGGGATGAATCCGGCCGTCGAGAATGAGGCGCTGCATGGATTCGCGGGCGATTTCGCGCCGCACCGGGTCGAAGCCCGATAGCACGACGGCGTTGGGGGTGTCGTCAATGAGCACGGTGATGCCGGTGGCCGCCTCGAAGGCACGGATGTTTCGCCCTTCGCGGCCAATGATGCGGCCCTTCATTTCCTCGCCCGACAACGTGACGATGGCAGTGGTGGTCTCGAAGGTGTGTTCGGCGGCGTATCGTTGAATGGCCAGGCTGATGATGCGGCGGGCCTTTTCCTCGGCGCGGGTTTTGGCGTCCTCCAGGATGTTGCGCGTCAGGCTCGCGGCGTCGCGCAAGGATTGCTGTTCGACTTCCTTGAGCAACTGGGCGCGCGCTTCGGTCTCGCTGAGTCCGGAAAGGTTCTGGAGCTGCGCCTGGCGTTCGCGGGTGAGGCGGTCCAGTTCGCCGGCTTTGGTCTCCAGTTCGGCGGCCTGGCTCTGGCAGTGCTGTTGTTGGGTCTGGAGATTTTTTTCCTCCTGCATTACGTTTTCCAACTGGCGGTTGATGAGCGCTTCGCGCTGGGCCAGCCGCGCTTCGAGGTCGCCGAGATCCTTGCGGCGCGCGGTGAAGGATTGCTCGGTCTGTTCCCTGAGTTTGAGGGCCTCTTCATTGGCGCTGAGCCGGGCCTCGCGCACGATGGCCTCGGCCTCGCGGCGGGCGTTGTCCAGCAAGGATTGCTCCTGTTGCCGGGCGGCCGCGCGCCGGTGTCGTTCCTTCCAGCGCAAAAGCCAACAGCCCAACGCGGCGCCCAGCACAACGCCAAGCGCCGAATCGAGATAAATATTGCCCAACAAAAACATTTCAAGACCGCCGGCGGAAATCCAGCCAGCGGGTCGGAGTCAAAATACAATCCATCACTGCGTCATGCGGTTCGCCCGGAATCTTCCCGACCACCTGGCAGTCGAATGCCACGCCACACTTGATTCCCCGAACCTGCGCCAGCAGCCGGTCGTAATACCCCTGGCCCCGACCGAGCCGGCGTCCCGTCAGATCGAAGCCTACTCCAGGGACCAGCACCAAGTCCAGTTGGTTTAAGGGCCGGACCGGGCAATGCGGCCGGGGTTCGGGAATGCCGAACCGGCCTGCTTGCAAATCGTTTTCCGGGTCACGGACCGCCGCCGCGATATATTCATTATGGTCCGGAGAATAACGCGGCAAGAGGACGGATTTCCCGGCGGCCAGCGATTCGTTCCACAGGCGCGCGGTGTCCGGCTCGTCGGGCAACGGTGAATAAAATAGTATCGCGCGGGCCTGTTGCCAGATGATTTGTTGCTCCAGAAGAGCGGCGGCCTGCGCGGCGGCGACGGCGCGCTCCCCGGCGGTCAGTTTCTGCAATTCCGCGCGCAACCGGCGGCGCAGCGCAACTTTTTCTTCGGCAGCGTTCAACTTGGGACCTTGGACTTTGGACTCTGGACCTTGGACGCGGCCAGCATCGCCCGCCACTTCTCGACGCGCTCCTTGATATTTTTTTCCACGCCTTGCCCGGTCGGTTCGTAGTAACGCCTGTCGGCGCCGAGATAATCCTGTGCCACGAAATGACCGGGATGATCGTGCGCGTACTGGTAGCCTTCGCCGTGGCCCAGCCGCTTCGCCCCGGCGTAATGGGCGTCGCGCAAATGCTCCGGCACTGGCAGCGTGCGGCCGGAGCGCACATCGGCCAGCGCCGCGTCAATCGCGAGGATGGCGCTGTTGCTCTTGTGCGCGGTGGCAATGTAGAGGGCGGCCTCGGCGAGGGGAATCCGCGCCTCCGGCCAGCCGATGAACTCCGCCGCTTGAAACGCCGCGTTGGCCAGGACCAGCGCCATCGGGTCGGCCAGCCCCACGTCCTCCGCCGCGTGAATCACAATGCGCCGCGCAATAAAACGCGGGTCTTCGCCCGCCTCGATCATTTTCGCCAGCCAATAGAGCGTCGCGTCCGGGTCGCTGCCGCGCATGGACTTGATGAAGGCCGAAATCGTGTCGTAATGCGCGTCCTCGTCGCCGTCGTACACGATCGCTTTTTTCTGAATGCTTTGCTCGGCGACGCCGAGGTCCAGGTGAATCTCGCCGTGCGGGTCGGGCGCCGTGGTGAGCGCGGCGATTTCCAGCGCGTTCAGCGCCTTGCGCGCGTCGCCATCGGCGACCCTGGCCAGATGCTGCAACGCCGCCGGGTCGGCCTGGATTTTCAGGTGGCCCAGCCCGCGTTCGCCGTCGGCCAGGGCACGCTGAAGCAGCGCCAGCAGGTCGGCCTCGGTCAAGGGCTGCAGCTCAAAAATCTGCGAGCGGGAAACCAGCGGGGAATTGACGAAGAAAAACGGGTTGTGCGTGGTCGCCCCGATGAGCCGGACGATGCCGCCCTCCACATCGGGCAACAGCACGTCCTGCTGCGCCTTGTTGAAACGGTGGATTTCGTCAATGAACAGGATGGTGGGCTGGCCGGAGTTGGCCAGGCGGTTGGCCGCCGCGGAGAGGACGCGCCGCATGTCGGCCACGTTGGATTCCACCCCGCTGAGCCGTTCGAATTTGCATTGGGTCCGGCGGGCGATGATTTGCGCAAGCGACGTCTTGCCGGTGCCGGGCGGGCCGTAGAAAATCAGCGACTGGAGGCGGTCGGCTTCGATGGCGCGGCGCAGCAACTGGCCGGGGCCGAGCAGGTGCGTTTGGCCGACGAATTCCGCGAGGTCGCGCGGCCGGAGGCGGGCCGCGAGGGGCGCGTTGCGGAAGGTTTCCGTTTGGGCCGGGGCCGAAGCTTCCGGCGGAGCGGCGCTGGCAAACAAATCATCCCGCGACATAAGGCCAGGATAACAGTTTTACACGGCTTCCCCCAAACAAAAAAAACCCCGCCTATGCCGTGGGTGAACAGTTCCTTTGAACTACAGAAACAAGGCGGAACCCTATCGGCGGCTTTCGACTTCCAGTTAAGGCCTGTCGGCCACTGCCGAAGTCGGGTCCCTTTCTTTTTTTAACTACGGTTCAAGGACTTTGTTTCTTTACACGAACATCGCAGGGTCAATTCAAAATCGTTGCCAAAGAACTTCTGCGCCGGCCATCCCCTCCCGCCATGCGGCCGACGCTGTTCTACGTATGAACCAGTCTGCGAAAATTCTCAAGCAAAAAATCCTCCCCTCCGCGAAAAAATAATTTGACTTTGCCCCGTGCGGTGCGTTCCCGCTTGACGAACCGGGCGGGTTGAATTGGTATGGCTTGATGTCGGCACTCTTTTTTCGCGCCCGTCGCTGTGGCCACTCCCAAAACATTTTCTTTTCCTTCACGTTGGCGCTGCTCGGGGCCGGCGTGGCCACGGTGGGCCGCGCCGACGGCAACGCGCTGGAAAAATACGTCGCCCGACCGGACGCCACTTTCGCGTGGACGCTCCTTGACCGGAAGCAGGCCGACGGATTCACCGTGATCCATCTCGAACTGGTGTCGCAGACGTGGCGGGAACAGGAATGGCGGCATCATTTGCAGATCGTGCGCCCGGAAAAGGTGCGCCACCCCGGCGTGGCCTTCCTTTCCATCACCGGCGACGGCGACGGGAGCAAGAGTCTGGGACAATTGAAAGTGTTGGCCGAACGTGCCGGCGCGCTGGCGGCGGTGTTGACCCAAATCCCGAACCAACCGCTCTACGACGGGCGCAAAGAGGACGCGCTTATCGCCTACACGTTCGACCAGTTCCTGCACACGGGCGATGACACCTGGCCCCTGCTCTTCCCGATGGTCAAAGGCGCGGTGCGGGCGATGGACGCGGTGCAGGCGTTCGCCCAAAAGGAATTCAATCAGAAGGTCGAGCAGTTCATCGTTTCCGGCGCCTCCAAACGCGGCTGGACGACCTGGCTGGCCGGCGCAGTGGACCCGCGCGTCAAAGCCATCGCGCCGATGGTGATTGACATGCTCAACATGAAAACGCAGGCGCAGTGGGCGGCGAAAATCTATGGCCGCCAGAGCGAGAAGATCAAAGATTACACGGACTTGAACCTCGTCGAAAAGATGGACGACCCGCGCATGGCAACGTTGCGCAGTTGGGTGGACCCTTACAGCTATCGCGCGCGTTACACGATGCCCAAGCTGCTGCTGCTCGGCACCAACGATCCGTACTGGACGGTGGATTCGTTGCGGCATTACTGGAACGATTTGCCGGGGCTGAAACTAATTTTTCAAACGCCCAACGCCGGCCACGATCTGGGCGGCGGACGGGAAGCCATGCAGACGTTGGCAGCATGGTTCCAAATGCTCGCCGACGGCCAGCCCTTGCCTAAAATGGAATGGCAGTTTGAGGCGCGCGCCAACGGCCCGGCCAGGCTCTCGGTCAAGGTCAACCAAACGGCCAAAGCCATCCGCCTTTGGACCGCCGATTCGCCCGACCGCGATTTCCGCGACGACCCCTGGACCAGCCGCGACCTGGAGATCCAGCCGGGCAGCAGCAAGGCTTCCACCGGGATCGAGCGTCCGGCCCAAGGTTACCGGGCCAGTCTGGCCGAGGTCGAGCTGACCACGCCCGACGGCCACGCTTACAAACTTTCCACCGAAGCGCGCGTGACGCCCGACGATGTTAAATAGCCGGATCGGAAGAGCGTTCTTTACCTTGGCGACGCCAGCTTGGGCTTTGCGTTCCCACCAATCTCCGAAAGGCCGTAAAGGGGTCACTCCCAAGAATTGAAAGTGCCTGACGTTGTGGGTAGTTCTCTTCCGTGCTGGATCGTTCGTTCACCCACAAAGCGACCTGAGTTTTCGACGCGGTATAAATTCTCAGGAGCGACCCCTTTACGGGTGACGCTTACAAAGCACCAGCTGTGGCGCAATCGTACGATCAGAGCGCGGCTATTCGGCCACAAGGTGCGATCGATGCCAGCCCGCTTCATCCTCCGAAATCCTTTCCGACGCCAGTTTGCTGAAAAGTACAATGTCAAACAAGTTCGCAACAGAACCGCCGGCGACGCGGCTCGAGCCGGGGACGACCGCAAGGGTCATCGGTCAGGGATGGTGAGCGAAAAATCGGCGGCTTTCAACTCCGCGTCCTGCTGGCCTCACGCGACGATCCGATCGTGCCAGACCCAGCGTGTGATCTGCCAAATCCGGAGGAAGAGCACGGCCGCGAGCAGCGCGGTGACGTTCCATTTCACTGAGTTCTTGTAGAGCGCCAGGCGCTGCTCGGAGCGGGCAGTTTCGGCGCGGGAGAGGAGGTTCCTCTCGGTCTCAGCAAGGTTTTCCAGCGTCTTTTGCTTGAGTTTGTCCGGGTCTGACAAGTCGGGCGTGCCGGTCTGCGTGGCCTGAGCGCTGAACAGCCGCTCGATTTCGCCCGGGGCCGAGGCCTCCGTCAGCCGGCCTTTGAAATTTTGGAGCCGTGCCAGTTGTTCGTCGGCCTGCGTTTGGATCTGCCAGGCAATGGCGCCGTCCAGGCGGTGAGTGTTCAAGGCGGCGAGGGGAATCACGAACAGGCACGCGACGGCCAGGGTCAGCGTCAGACAGGAGGCGCCCTTGAGCAGGAGTGATTCGGCAACGCTGCGTTCGCTTCGCTCGCCATAGAACAGCAGCGCCAGCCCTAACAGGGGAATGGGAAGACGTTCGACAAAGGCGCCCGCGAGTTGGAACTGCCAGCCGGGGTTGGCCAGGCGCAGCGGAATCAGCAGGTGGATAAAGTCCAGGCCGGCGAACAACACCAAAGCGTAGCCGGCCAGCCGGACCAGAGCAACTGAGCCGGGCCACTTGCGCCAGGCCGAATGCGTCAGTCGCCAGATGCGGAAGAACAGGAGACTGGCGACCAGCGCGCCAAGGTTCCATTTGACGGAGTTTCTGTAAAAAATCAGCCGCTGGTCGGCGCGTTGGGTTTCGAGCTGCGAAACCGCGCTTTGCTCCGCTTCCGGGAGATCATCCATCACCGACTGCCGGGCTTTCAGGGGATCGGACAGGTCGGGGGATTTGCCGCGGATCGTCAGGCCGGTCAGCAGGCGCCGAATCTCCGCGGGCGTATCGGCTTCTTTGATCCTGATCTTGAGTTCCCGAAGCCGGGTGAGCTGCGGATCGGTCTGGGGATTGAACTGGGCCGGCAGGCTGGCGATGAGGCGGGTGGTGTTGACGATGCCCAGCGGAACCAGCGCCAGAAAAAGGATTCCGAGGCCAAGGCAGAGGGTCGTGACTGTCCTCAGGAACAACGCTTCCAGCGGTTCTGGTGTGGTGCGTTCGCTGAAGAACGTCAGCACCACACCGAGGAGAAGAAGCGGCACGCGTTCCACAAAGTTTCCCAGGGTCTGGAATTCCCATGCCGTGTTCATGAGACGCAGCGGCACCAGCAAGTGTACGAAGTCAAAGAGGGCGAACAACAGCAGGCCATAACCCGCCAATCGGACGAGTTGGATCGAACGGAGTTCCTGCTTGGGCGTCAGGTTTATGGCCACGGGGCACCTTATCCAATAACCGGCCTCAATAACAAGGAAAACGCCGCAGCCACCACGGTTGCCACTCCGCCCAGGCCGTCTCCAGGAGCGGATAAACCGCCGGCGGTTCCTGGCCATTCAACGGCACCGACAACAGCGTCCAAAGGCAGCGACGGTCCCGGAGGCTCTCACGCCCCGTGAACCAGAGCCACAGACGCGCGGGCCGGAGATCGTGGGCATTGCGATTGTGCAGAAACTGACCTTCGGTCACCGTGCTGCCTCCGCGAGGGTTGATGCAGGCGCTCAAATAAACCCGGTCGCGGTGAACAAACAGGACGTAATCGCCGCTCCCGGGGCGGTGGCGGAACTCTGCCCGTTGGAGAACGTGTTCCGGAATGTCGGTTTGATTTCTCAGGCTGGCGCCGATGTTCCCGGAGGCGCCGATCACGTAACGCAGCTCCGCCGCCAGCTCGAGGCCGTCCTTCGCATAGGCGTAATGTTGGCCCGACGGCACGATCTCAAAGGCCCGCGTGCGATCCTTTCGCGAATCGTTCAACGCCTGGGTCGTGGTGGGTTGCCATCCGGTGAGGGGCGCCAGGTCGGGAAAGTTGTAGGCGCCAACTTCACGCCGGCCGGTGGCGGGATTGAGAAGCGCATAAAGAGTGACCAACCAGACTGCGCCGGACACAAGAGCCAGCAGACGAATCCGCTGTGGGCGCGCAGAGACTGTGCTCCCCGTGCCTTCGTGTTGCCGCTCTGCCTGCTGAGCTAAATGGCAGACGAGGCCGAAACCCAGGATCGCCACCGTGGAGAATATCTGGGCCCCTTGCGGGCCGTGCCAATAGTCAAACCAGGCCGGGTCAGAAACCGCCATGGCCATTACGGCGACCCGCACGCTGGCGGTGGCAAAGCCGATGCCGACCGCAGCCAAGGGAAGCCAGATCCGCTGCCACCAGTTCAACGGCAAGGCGATGTCGGCCAGCAGCGAAAGCTTCAACAGAAACAACAGCATCGGGACGCCCGTGCAATAGCCGGCCACGGTGACGGCGCCCGCAGCCAGCGCCAACGTTGTGCCCTGCAAGCTGACCTCGAAACCGATGTAATGGAGCAGAAACGCGGCGGTCTTCGTCGTGGCCAGCGCCACCGGCAAGTGGGCTTCGATGGGTGGCTCCACGTAAACGGCCGGCAAAACCATCAGGAGCAGAACCAGCATTTCGAGCCAGTATCGCCGCAGTCCGCGGAACCCCGAGGCCAGCAATCCCAAGCCCGCGAGCAGGAATAGCGGACCGAGCTTCAAGAACGAAGATTCGAACCAGAACAGGCGGACATTCTTGAAAAGCACCCACGCAACCAGCGCCAGACCCGCAACTGTGGCCGCAACTCCGCTCCCAACTTGGAGGCTATCCCGCTTCCGCCACAGCAGCAGCAGGATGACGGTGTAAAAAACCGCGTCGGTGGTGATTCGGTCGCTGTCGCCGGTGATTCTCCACGTCAGGATGAGGAACAACACGCCCGCGCCGCAGGCCGCCAGAAAGAGCCAGAACTTTTCCTTTTGCAACGCCGGTTTCAGCGCGCGCTCAAATCGAGGAAAGATAACTTACACCTTCTGCGCGCGTTGGCGGCGCCAACGCCCGGCGGACAGCAGCCCAGAGGCAAGCAGCAGACCCAGGCCCGGGGAGAATCCAAACGGCACCGCCGCCGGCATCACCATGTGCATGGCGCTGGGATGGGACTCGGTGAGGCCGCCAAACGCAAAAAAGTCCTCGCCGGTCGTTGACCCGTCCAGCAAATAATTGACGTCGGGTATCAGCAGGGCACCGGGCGGCGCGTCATGGGCCCAGAGGTTCCCGCTGCCCGAGAGGATGAGATGGTCAGTTAGAGCAATGGGTCCGCCCGGGCTGCCGACATGCAAATCAAAGTATACATCAAAGAACGAATCAAAAGTGCCGTGCGGAATGCCTTCCGGGCCGAAGACGATGGGGCTGATCGCACCCACTGTCGGCGGGCCAGCGTGCGTGCTTTGCAGGGTGATCCACGCGAAGTCAGGCCCGAAGACCGGCACGACGCTTTGCAAGTTCAAGGCCAGCATTTCGATGGGGATGGGGCCTGCCGGCCCCGGCCCCGTGGCCCCGCCTAACCGATGGACGACCGTATCGGTGGTGCCGACCGACTTGACCCCAATGGAACCGCCGAAGTCAAACGTCCCGAGCGGCACGCCCATGAACGGTATGCCCATAAAAGTAGTGCCTCCGGCAGGGGTTTCAAACAGGTCCCAACCAGGTAGCACCGTGCTGGTGGCACGACTCACAGTGGGCGCGGCCAGGCACGCCAGCGCCCCGACCAAACTCAAAACCAAGGCAAATCTACGGGAATGGTGTTTCATAATAACTACCTTTCGTGCTTTCCGCGGTGCCGGAGCCGGGTAAGGCCGGGGTGCCCAAAGGAGTCCGTCCAGCCTGCGCCAACCGCTTCCTTCCGAGAACCATTAAGCCTCGAAGATTCATAGCATCGCCAATACGAGGGACTAAAAAGGAATCATGGCAGTATTCACTCTGACTGTCAAGACCGATTTTTAACGACAGGGAATTTTACGGGTCGTCTCAAAACGCGATTTAGACTTTTTCCATGATCACTCGCCAGTACGGGTTCCGACGCGCTCCTCGGGCGTCGCGGCTGTCCCACAGCTTCATAAGAATCCAGGGAAATACGCCTGTTCAGGTCGCGCCAGGTTGCGGAAACTACCTTGGGCTGTCCCATAGCAATCGAGCAGTTTCATCAGGTCGAGTTTTGACCACAACACCGCTCGGAGGATCGTAAAGAGCCGCGTGAAGCTATGCGCCCACTGCGACACGTAACTCAAGTAGCGCAAGAGCACATACACCAGCAGCGCCATCCACACTTGCCAGCGCACCGCGTTGGCGTTGTGTCCCAGGAAATCGGCCACTTGCAAGGTCTGCTTGATCTGCTTGAAGAACACCTCAATCTGCCAACGGCACCGATAGAGATCGGCCACGCTGCGCGGACTCCACTCCAGGTTGTTGGTCAGAAAGGTCATCTCCCGCTCTTGCCCGTCGACCTCCACCACCGCCACGATGCGCCGCATCAGTTCGGGCGCCGGTTTGTTCGGATTCCGCAAGACGATGATCTCATCGCGCAGTATTTTATCGTCCTTGGACCGGGGCATCTTCTGGAGGACCTCATAGGCCAGGTTGTCTTTGGCGCGGGTGACCCAAGAGACGCCGCGCTCATCGAGGTCCTTCAAATGTCCGAAGTCCACATAACCCTTGTCAAACAAGACGATTTCACCGCTCTGGACCCCGGCGCAAAGCTCCCGCGCCCGTCTGTTGTCGTGCTCCCCGGCGGTGTCAACGATCACAAAATTGGGCAACAGGCTTTGCAGGTTGAGCCGCAGGTGGGTTTTCGCCGCGGCTTTGCGGCGCCGATGCTTGGCCCAATCCATACAGTTGGCCACCAACTCCAGCACCGTCGTGTCCACCACATGAATGGGCAGCTTGAAGCGAAAGGCCGGCCCGCGGCTCCGCCCCTTCACGAAGCCGGGGGATTGTTGGCCCAAGTGATCCCGCACCCGCCAAAAGAGTTGCTCGGCCATTTCCGCGGGCCGTTCCCGGTTGGCGTTAGAGAGTCCGTTGCGACTGGGAGCCCTCGCTCCGCGCACGCTTGACAGCGGTCCCGGGTGCAGTTGCAGAGAGTCACACAGGTCATTGAGGCCGATGCTGTGAGTCAGTTGCCCATAGAGCAGACTCACCACATGGCTCCACGGCGTGAAGGTGCGCGACTTATCCTCGGCGCCCGTCGTGCGCGCTATTT
>CAZIFU010000165.1:0-3102 GCA_964539075.1 uncultured Verrucomicrobiota bacterium
TATCTTTTCATCGCCTTAAATGCTCGCGAGCCTGTGGAGCAGCTTTTTTCATATGTGGCTTTGGTCTGGCTAAAAGAGCAATTCAAGGAAGGATGTTTTCATTGCGCGGCCGGGTGATTACGACTTTGAGCGGCTCGTCCATCCATCGCCATCGGGATCGCCAGCCTCGGTGTCCCGCTCCGCGTAAGGTGGCCCAATTGATTGAGGTTATTCACTGTGAACGTCTGTTGGAGCAGATTATTCGTCCGCGCGTTCAGATTGCCAGCCGCATCATAACTGTATCCGAGCTGTTCGTGCAACCGGTTCGTAGCCGGGTTCAGTTCGCGGCCTTTCGCCGAATACTGTTGCCCCAGATCGTCGTAGAGGCAATCCCGCGCATTGGCGAAGTAATTCGTGACCGCCGTTCGCTGCCGTGCCGCGTTGTAACCGTAGCTGTGCGCGTTGGTCACTTGCCCGACCGACTGCAACACAAATTGTCAAAATCAAGAACCGATTAAATCTGACCCTTTTACTTGTCAGCAAAACAACTCACTTGCATAGACCAATTACTTGGCTGCTTTGAAATCATCAAGAATCCGCCTTTTTGAAGGACGGAATGAGCTGTAATTGTCCCTACCGCTTCCTCGGCGTGCCAGCCATTATCGGTAAGTCGAGACAGATATTCATGTACATCAATTTCAGCAGAACCAGTTAGTCGCAGTACCACTGTGGCACTGAAGTAATCCCGTGCAATTTCCTCATTTTCGCTCCTGACAAATTCGGTTCCAAGAGGTATGGGTACTCGATATCGATCGCCTACAGCCAGACAAATTTCGATTAACCCACCTGAAACAAGATCAATTCTTGTCTTTTCTCGAAAATGGATAATCCAAAGCGAAGAAATCACCAAGACAACCACGCCCAATAGAATTGCGGGCCAGACGATTGAATGTCGAAGCTTCATGGACACTTTTCGCAATCATATTTCACTTTAGTGTTCTTCTTATATGAGTCAACATTCGTGTCGCCGCCGATTACACTAACTGCTGCTAAACGAGTACGCATGAAGACGATTACAGTGACGTCCTTACCATCGCAGTTCTCACCGATTATTTGGTCCACCCCGCCCATGCCTCCACCTCCGAGTGGAGTCAATGCTGAATAAATGGAAAGCTTCACGCCGGTATAGTCTGCCTTCACGTTCGCAACCTTCTCGCATTTGGGACAACTGATAGTATGAGTGAGGGTGTTCTTGTGCCTCTCTATCTCTGACACTTCTAAACCCCTCGATACCTTAGGAGATTCAATGGTCACGGTACTGCCGGTTGAGGGATCGGTGATGCTTATCCGATTGTAGCCAACAGAATATTCTAAGCCGAAAAAGTCAATTTGATTAGGTGGGTTGTTGGCTAGATACGCAAATAGATTTATTCCTCCCTCTTCCCCGATTGGGTCTCGGTTTTGCCACCGCTGCCATTCCGGCGCGTAGAAGCGGCGACCGAAGGAATAGAGGCCGCTCCGTTCGTGTTGTTCCTTGCTCGAAAACCGATACCGATTTACCGCTGAACGCGGGCCGGTGATCGCCAGCGTGTTGCCGTAGGGATCATAGGAAAACCGCGCCACGATCACGCCGTTGGTGTTCACCAAGGCCGTCACATTCCCGTTTCCGTCGCAATGATAGTACGCAGTGGCTACGGAAGCGGCGGTTTGGGATTGATCCGTCATCGCCAGCAACCCGCCGATACCGCCGGCACCTTCCATCGTTCCGCTCAGATCATGCCCGCGGGCGTAAGTCATCGTGGGCGTGTTGTTCCCGTCACGCTCCTGCACCACCAACATCCCGTCATACACGTAGCGCGTCTCGGAGGCCACGGCGTAGCTGCTCCCGTTCCACGTGTATTCCTTGCGCACCCGCAGCCGGAATTTTCCGTCGTAGGTAAACTCGCTCTTCCAACTGTTCGTCTCCGTAATGCGGATCAGTTGGTCCTCATCATCGTAATCATACCCTCTGCGGCCGTCGCTTGTCAGATTGCCGTTGGCATCGTATTGAAAGACCTGATTGGTTGGCAGCCAAGCCGTGATCGTGTTGAGGTTGGTCGAAGTCCCCTTGGTGGCAACGGCCGTAAACGTATTCAATCCATTCGCCGGAGTGTGATTGGTGCTGGCGAACATTCCATCCAGATAGAGCACCGAATTGGAGTTGTTGACCTTCACGGTCGTGGGGCTGCCCAGAGTGGCGCCCGAAACGGTCAGCGTGCCGCTGCGCGTCGCGTTGCTAAGCTGATTGAGGTCATCCACCACGAAGCTTTGAATCAGCGCATTGTTGGTACGAGTCTGCAAGTTGCCTGCGGGGTCGTAAACGTAACCCAGTTGCTCTTGCCAGCGGTTAGTGCCGCCGCTCGCCTCGGTGCCCTGGGCGGTTTTCAACTGGCCGATGGCGTCGTAAGTGTAATCCCAGCGGTTAGTGTAGAAGTTCGTGACCATCGTGCGCTGGTTGCCGACGTTGTAGCCGTAACTGTGGGAGTTGAGCAGGGTGTTCCCAGAGTTCTTAAGTTGAGTCGTGAGCAACCGCGCGTTGCCGTCGTAGGTGTTCGTGATGTAGGAACCGCCGGGCAGTGAGAGTTTGCTAATCAGGGACGCCGGGGACAGCGTCCCTTCCGACTTGTAGTCGTAGGTGAATGTGCCCGAGCTGCTGACGGTGTTGCTCAGGCGTTTCATCGTGTCATACGCATAGGTCTGCGTCCAGGTCCCGCCGGCGGGGTTGGTTACGGTGAGGCTCGTGCGCAATCCGTTCGCGCCCGCGTAGGTCACCGTATCGGCCGCCCACGGGCCATCTTCCCGCAGCAGATCCAGGTTGGTGTAGACGAAGTCCGTCGTGCCGGCGGCGTCAATCATCCTGGTCAGCCGATTATCCTCATCATAGGCATAGGTCAAGTCGGCGCTGCTCGGATAATCCACGTTGGTCAGGTTGCCCACGAAGTTGTAGCCATACCGAGTCAGCCCCTTGGCCGGCGTGTAACGCGCCGTCAACCACCCGTTGGCGTTGTAACCGTTGGTCAGCACCACGCTGCTGTTGGCGTCCAGCTTGCGCGTCATCCGGCACTCGATGTCGTATTCCCAACT
>CAZIFU010000166.1:0-4856 GCA_964539075.1 uncultured Verrucomicrobiota bacterium
TATCTTTTCATCGCCTTAAATGCTCGCGAGCCTGTGGAGCAGCTTTTTTCATATGTGGCTTTGGTCTGGCTAAAAGAGCAATTCAAGGAAGGATGTTTTCATTGCGCGGCCGGGTGATTACGACTTTGAGCGGCTCGTCCACCACATTGGGATTGGTGCCGTTCTGATATTCCTCCAGGTTCGTCCAGCCGTCCCCGTCGGGATCGCCCTTGGCGTCATTAACCAGTGGGTTTAGACCATACTGCGATTCCCACACATCCGGCATGCCGTCCCCGTCCGAATCTCTCGATATGATCGTCTGGTAATTGGTGGCGATCACACTTGAACTCAATGGGTAGTTAAACGTCTCCAATTCATCGAAGGCCCCTTTGGCCTGAAGGTTTCCGTTCCGGTCACTGCCGATGCTGAAGCCGTCGGCGACGCGGACTGTGGCGTTTGGGAAATTTGTGACGCCGGAGCCGTTGGTGGCCAGTTGTCCGTCAATGTAGAGTAGCGAATTGGTCGGCGTGTAGGTCAAAACTAGCTGGTGCCATTCATTGGATTGCCAACTGATGGAAGCCGTCAGGTTGGTAGCTCCCAAACCATTGTTCGTTTGCGAAATGAAGTTGATGTTAGTTCCCGTCGCATCAAGCAACAACCCCCACTGACCGTAGCTGGCATTGGAGGTGTAAGCCCCCATTTCGATCAATCGTCCTTCGCTGCCGGGTCCTGACCCGCCGTTGTTGGTGCTGTTCCACGTTGGCTGGAACCAGAAGCGGAGGGACCCCTTACGACAATTGATGTTGGCCAGGCAACTGTTGGTTTCCGCGTCGCGATACTTCAGATTGGCGCCATTGGTGTTGCTCACCAGAACCGCGTTGTTGCTCCAACTCAGCGCGGCGGAAAGGTTGGTGACGGCTTTGGGTAACTGGCCTTGTTCTCCGATCCAGGTGTTCGTGTTGCTAAACTGCCAATATCCCAAGCGCACCGGATTGACGCTGTCGGGGTTGTTTCGATCGGTCCCATCCCGCAGTTCCTGACAGTCACAGACACCGTCGTAATCCGAGTCCGTTATCATCGATAGGACGGTAACGGTGACCGTGGCCACGGTGTTGGTGATTGAGGCACAAACTCCGCCGGTGGGAGTTCCATCCACTTTGCCCGTGTAAGTGTAAACGCCGGCGGTGGCGATGGAACCCGGGATTGATGGAACGAAATAGAGGCTGCCGGCGGTGTACGGAACGGTGTTGGTTTCGTAGTGGCCCGGGGAGCAATCATACGTTACCGCCCGCCTTTTTTGGCCCGCATTAAAAGTTACCGCGGTTGAAAGCGTCGGCGCAGTAATCGTGTCGCCGGCGCAAACGACGATGTTCGTAATGTTCAACGAGCCATGATTATTGACTGAACCTTGCTGCACACACTCCCAAGCCCCGTAATAAGGTCCGTGTTCGACGCATGGATTTTGGGCGCGGGCGGTCAGCTCACCAAAAGCCAGCACCAGTCCAAAGCACAGCAGGATGATCTTTTTCATGGTAATCGTTTTCTTCAAGTTCTTAGCTGGCTATGCTCCTGGTTGCGCCAAGCGCTTCCTGATCCGCTGGAGCGCGCCCGCCGCGGCGGGTTTCAGGTGCTCGTCCTGTCCCGCCACGATGCGTTCGAGCAGGTCCAACTCCGCGGGCGTCCCCAACGCGCCCAGCGCCCCGATTGCTGAAATCTTCACCGCGACGTTGCCGGTCTGAGCCGTTTCCACCAGCAGCGGCAACGCCGCCCGCACGCCCAGCCGCGCGCAGACCTGCATCGCGGTCATTTGCGTCACATCGCTGGCATTTCCCGCTGTCGCCAGTTGCAAAGCCGCCGCCCCGACCTTTTCCCGGTAGATTTCACGATGCGCGTCCGCCAAACGGCTCAATCCCAGCAGAGCCGTACCCGCGATGCTCGAATCGGTCTCCGCCAGCGCTTCCCAAAGAACCTGTTGAATCCGCCTTTGCCCGGCTTGAGCGTCCGCCGCCGCTGACAGTGCCTCAAGCTGCTCATGCAGCGTCGCCAAATGTTGAACCGCATAATCGCGCAGCACCACGTGCTGGTCGCGGTCGCGATACACTTGCGCCAGCATCTCTTCCAAGCCCGGTGGCAACGGCTCTTGTTGCAGCAGCGCGTCCATCAAATCGTTCTTCAACACGTGTCCGAGCTGTTTCTCGTCCTCCTCATGTCGTCCCAGCAGGAAAGCATAGAACGCCTGCACTTCTTCCGCGTTCAACAGTCGTCGCATCGCATGGATGCTTTCGAGCCGTTGGAAAACATCGACCTTCACATCGACGATCCGACGAACGGTCACAGGGGCCTTGGACGGATCGGGGACAGTAAATTGCGGTGGCATGGCCTGCGCGGCAGGCGTGGCTTGTGTCGAAAGTTCTGGTGCTTGAATCGGTGCGGTGGCAACCGGCTGAGTTGTCTCAGCCGATTCCTTCGCGGGCTGGCGTGGCGTGCGCCCCCTGAGCCACCACAGAGCACCCGCAGCGACCATCACCGTCACGGCTAATATCGTCGTTCTCGTTTTCATTGTGTCGCATCCAACCGGCTGACTCAGGGAGGACTTCCCAGCAATACTTCTCCCTGAAACGCCCGCGTCACGTGACACACGGAAGTCTTGGCGCTGGCAGGACGGTAGAAGCGCACCCGGCTTTGGCCCAGTTCATCGAAGTCCGGGGCCGTTAATACTTTCACCAGCGTTCCGTCGTCGAAGATGACTCCCGCCACTTTGATCTCGATGCGCACGCTCACCTGCGGCAGCACCGGACTGAGCACCAGTCCCATCTCCACCAGTTCGGTGCCGTCCTTGGCCGTCTCGACCACGCGCACGTAAACCTGCGATGAGGAATAGAGCCGGAAACCCTCGACCGGGACATGGGCCAGCACCGGGCCGTTCGTGCCCAGTCGCGCCACGATTTGCCGCTCCTCTTGCGCGTCGATAGAGACGGAGAATTGTTTCCTGCCGTCCAAATGCGCTTTGCTTAATTCCACCCGAAGCCGCGCATCGGCCCCCAATACCACCTCTGAAGCCAGGGGCGGAGTCGTCCACGACCGGATCTTGCCGGTGAACGCCGCAGGAGCGTCTCCCAATGAAGCCGACACGACTTGCACCGAAATCGTTTTGCTCTGCGACTCGCCCTTGGGCGACAGGTAAGTCCCGGTCAGGGTGAAAGTGCCCGTGTCGGAGAAGCGATGGACGACCGGCTCGCCGACGCCGCTGGCGTACTTGGTCACATCGGCAATCTCGATTGTCATCTGGCCGTCGGTGGACCCGGCCGGCGCCGCGGCGAGCAACAGCGCATCACCTTGCCTGATCGTGAGGTTGTCCGACTCCAACACGTTGCTCGGCCGCCAGACGATCTGATTGGTGGCCAGCAATCCGTCGTTCTGGAATGAGCAAACCACCGTCGTTGGGTCAGTCGGAGAAAGCGGCACATCGGCATACCAGCGGTCGCCGGGGCCAGGTTGAGGGGCAACGTCACCGGAAATCTTCATCATGCTCAAGTAACCTCCACGCCCCTCAATACACGCCGGGGACACCACGCTAGACGCAGGCGCCACGTCCACCGTGCACAAGTAGCGGAGTCGGCTCTCCACCCAATCGCTGACGCCATTTTTATTCGCGTCGGCCCCTTTCAACGATTGCAGCCGCACGCCCACCAGCTTGAACGAGCGATACGAAGCGGCGTTTTCCCAATAGACCCGGATCCGGTGTTCGCCTTCCTTGAGCCACGGCGTGAACGGATGCGCGAACCCGTTCCGGCCGTCGACGGTAGTCAGGATGGACTGGCCGAGAAATTCTTCATCAATCCAGACCCGCAGTTGGAAATCACGGTTGGCATCATACGGATTGTACGAACCCCCTTCGATTTCGAGACGGAACATGTCGGCCTCCGGCGCTTTCAACACGTATTCCAGAGCGCCCCGCCGGTCTTCCGCATGGATCGACTGGCCATCGACTACCCAGCGGCCCAACTGGGCTACCGCGGCGGCACCAGTGGCCTCGGCAACGGTCGAAAGTTTCAAGCCGTCAGACACGAGTGGATTTGTGCCAGTCTCACGCATCTCCAATCCGTCGGGCAACCCATCGCCATCCGTATCTTCATTGGCCGGATTCGTTCCCAGACGGAACTCTTCGAGATTGGTCAGGCCGTCGTGGTCCAGGTCTTTGATGGCATCGGACGGGTCCAGTGGATTCAAGCCATGCTTTACTTCCCAGCCGTCTGGCAGCCCGTCGCCATCGGTGTCGGGATTGTGCGGATCGGTTCCGGCCAGATACTCCTCCAGATTCGTCAAACCGTCCCCATCCGGATCGGCCGCCGCATCACTGGCATCCATCGGGTCCAATCCATGCGCCACCTCCCATGCGTCAGGCATGCCATCATGGTCTTTGTCTGGTATCTCCCCATACGCCGGATGCCGGGGTGAATACAACTCGCTTTGCGGAATGGTTTGCTTGACTGTGTTCGGACTGCTCCACAAAAGTTGCACGAGCGGGTGGTTCGTCCCGCTGCCATACTCCAAACGCACCGCGTAGCGGTGCCCAGCCAGCAGCGCAACCTGCACGCGCCGCTCCTTCGCGAGCTGGTCGTTCACGCCACTCAAGACCAGATTGCCGTCCAACCATAGCCGCATGTATCCCCGGTCGATGACATGGAACACATGAGGCTCGCTGTACTGCGCCTCGATCAGCCCCTCCCAACGCACCGAAAAATCATCACGACCGAACTCTTTCATCGGCTGGCCGGGCCGCACCCAGGCAAAATTGACCTGCCGATCCACCCGTTGAACCGCATTGGTCGTTATCAGGTCGAGGTAGGTGCCTTCCAAACCATCTCCTGTCCCCA
>CAZIFU010000167.1:0-18082 GCA_964539075.1 uncultured Verrucomicrobiota bacterium
TCCTCGAACTGCCGCGCTTCGGCGGCCTCAACGTCCACACCTCGCTGCTCCCGAATTACCGCGGCGCCGCGCCAATTCAATGGGCACTCCTCAACGGCGACGCGGAGACGGGCGTGACGATCATGAAAATGGACGCCGGGATGGACACCGGCGCCATCCTCACGGTGGAGCGCACACCCATTGCGCCTGAGGACAACGCGGCGACGTTGCACGACCGGCTCGCCAGACTCGGTGCGGAACTGTTGCTGCGCACGATCCCCGATTACGTGGCGGGAAAAATCCAGCCGCGACCGCAACCCGCCGAGGGCGCCAGCCACGCACGCAAACTGACCAAAGAAGACGGACGGCTCGATTGGACGCAGCCGGCGCGCGTCTTGTGGAACCGCGTCCGCGCCTTCACGCCGTGGCCGGGAGCGTTTACTTTCTTGCGGACTGAACCGAAACCCACGCTGCTGAAAATCCAGGAGGCGGAGGTCGTGGGCCAGTCACCGTCCCGCCCCGGCGAAATTCTCGAAGCCAACGCGCGCGGCATCGTGGTCGGCTGCGGCGAAGGTGCGCTGCGGATTTTGAAGCTGCAACGCGAAGGCGGGCGGCGGATGAGCGCGGCGGAGTTTCTGGCCGGGCACAAACTCCTGCCAGGGCAGACGCTGGGCTGAAGGACGGGACCGCTTACGGAGTCTGTCTCAAAACTCCTTGTTCTCGGTGGGACGAGCTACGCGAGTCCCACTTTTCCACCCGTTTTCGTCGTCGAAGGACTCGCATAGCTCGCCCCTCCGAAGGTTTTGAGACAATCTCTACGGTCCCACGCGAACGCGGAAAAAGTCCCGTGTGTTGGTGCCGATGGGAATCGTGATGAAGAACGAACTGCCGGGCGCGTTGGTGGTGAGCAGGGTTGTCCAATTGCTGAACGTCTGGGAGTGTTCGACGATGTAGATTTGCCCCAGCCCGCCCGTCAGCAGGAACTGGAATTGATTGGTTGAAACCGGGGTGGTGACGCCGAGCGAAGGCTTCGAGAAAACCGTGACTGACAACGGCTGGTTCGTAGTGGCCAGGCTCTGGTCGGTCACCTGCACCGTGAAGCCGAACGTGCCGGCGATGGTGGGCGTGCCGGAAAGAACACCGTTGGTGGACAGAGTCAGAGGAGGAGGTGGCGCTCCCGACACGACTGAAAAGTTGTAGCCCGGCTGGCCGTTGGTCGCCATGACGGTTTGGTTGTAAGGCACACCCACGGTGACATCCGGCAACGACATGGTGGTGATTTGCAGCGGCGGGAACGACGACACGGTGAAGTCCTGCGTGTAGTTGCCCGCGCCGGGCACGGACACGGGCACCGAATTCGGGCACTGATAACCTTGCGCCGCCAAAACGCCGCAATCGAGCTGGAGATCCCAGGTGCCGCCGGAAGAGACTTTGTTCGTGTAGTTGCCGCTGAAATCAGTCGTGACCGAGACGTAGTAATTGGTGCCGCCAATAGTGAACGAGCCGTAAACGGGGATCCCGCTGACGGGATTGCTGAAAGTGTTGCGCACAGTGCCCATGATCATCGAGTCCACTTTGCGCGCGATGATGTTGTTGGTCTTGTTGATGCCGTCCACGACGGTCACGGAGACATCAGGGAAGATCAATCCGCGACTTTCGGCGCTATCGCCGTCGCTGTTGCCAGGATAAATCCGCCAGTCACCACCGACCACCGGGAAGTCGAAGTTGCCGCTGGCGTCGGTGGTGGAGCTGGGGTTGTAGCCGTTCGGTCCATTGGCGTTGAGTTGGAAGTTCGTCACCGGCGCGCCCATGCTGTCGAACACCTTGCCGCGCAAGCGGGCCGTCGCCAGACGTGCGACGAAGTTGACCATAACAGCCTGGCCGTCATTCACGAAGACGTTGGTGCCTTGAAAGAGGTAATTGGTGAGCGTGGGGTTGTTTTGGTTGTCCGGGCTGATGAACCAGTTGCCGGCCACGGCGCCGACACTGTAGTTGCCGTTGGTGTCGCTAAAGCCGCTCGAATCGTTCGTGCCGTTACTGGCGGAGAACTCGATGCCGGGCAGCGGGATGTCGGAGGTGTCCTTGATACTGCCGTAGATCAACGCCGTGGCCTTCGTCAACGCGAGGTTGAAATTGGACACGGTGCCACTGGTGATGTTGGTTCTTGGCCGGAGACTGCCCTCCGGACGCAAGTAACCGCGCGCCGCCAGACTCGCGCCTGAAATATCAAGCCGCCAGTCACCCGCCGTGACCGCCGACGTGTAAGTGCCGTTGGTGATGTCGCTAAAGAGAATCGTGAACTGGTTGCTGTCCGATTCAACGAACAACTGAACACCCCCCACGGGATCGTTCGTGTTGAGGGAATCGTAGATGCGGCCGGAGAGCGTCGCTGTGCCGGGGGTGAGCAGGATGTTCGTGTTGATCGTCGCGCCGGAGTTGAGCGTCACCACCGGTAACGTCGAGAAGTCGCCGATGAAATTGCTTCTCACCGCCACCACCTGATACGTCCCCGGCGCGGCTTTGAGGGCATAGGCGGCGGAAGCGCCGGCGCCCACCGCGGAAACGAAATCCGTGTTCGGAGTGGAGAGGAACGCCACAAGCGAGTTAGAGAGGTTGGCGCTCGTGGTGGCGTTTTTGACCAGGCCGGTGACCATCTGTGAGAAGGGCGGCTGGGCGACGGTGAAGGCGACATTCGACGGCGAGAAATTCGTTGTGGGACTTGTAAACTGGAACACGTAGGTGCCCGCGCCGCGGCTCAGTTCCGCCGAATTCTTGAAATTGAACGAGGTGGTGATCTGACCGTTGGAGGCCCCGTCGTTGTCGCGCGGCACGTTGAGGTTCGTGATGCCGTCGATGACCGACGCCTGCCCATCGGTCACGCTAAAGCCCTGGACCAAGAGGTCGCTGCCGTCCGGCGCGCCGTTGGCGTTGAAATCGATATGGCGCGTGATCCGAACCGCCTCGCCGTTCGTCAGCCCGGTGGCCGTCAAAGTGATCAGCCCCGTGTAATCGTTGGTGATCAGACTGGGATTGACATTGAAGGAGGCGCCGAACGCCGGCGACAGGATGGACCCAACCAGAAGCCACGCCAGTGACCGAACGGCACATTTGATTTTCATAATGTTTATTTAGCCACAGCTCAAACCGTCGGAAACGCGGACCGGAAACGTTGGCCCTCACGGGAAGGAAAACAAACCTTCACCCGCGATGCAAGCGCGCAATGAGAACCTGCGCGCACCAGGACGCTTGTTCCGGAGGGACGAGCTGCGCGACTCCCAAACTTCTGCCGCCATTACGAGGAAACCGAAGACTCGCGTAGCTCGTCCCTCCGAACAACGCATTTCCGAAACCCGAAATTGATCAGAGCCTCCTCACGTCGGCTGCTACCTCATCCACGGGCTGCTAACGCGGCAGGGGATGAAATTCAAAACGGGCCGGCGTGCGCGCTTCAGGATCGAGCTTCACCGAGTAGTAACCGCCGTCCTTGAGCAGTTCGATGCCTGCCAGCGCCGGGCAAATCATCACGTTGAACGGCCGCCAATGCCGGGCGTCATGCAACGCCGCGCTCATCCGGCGTATCGAGTTGCCCAGAAAGCTGATCGGCGGCAGGCCGGCAAGCATCCGGCTTTTCCATAATAAAAGTCTGGAGTGCAGATGGCCGATGATCGTCCGCTCGACTTGCGCGAGCCGGGCGCGCACGGCATCGTCCCGCCAGAGGAACGGCAGTGCCGTGGGATCGTGGCAGAAGAGCAGCACGCGCTGGCGTGGCTGCAAGCCTGCGAATGCCAAGCGGATTTGTTGCAGGTGTGCGGCCTGCAATTCCCGCAGCGGGCCAAGTTCCGCGGCGAGGATTTCGGGCTCGTACACGGATAGCGCCACCAGTGACGAAGTGATGCCGATCAAAACATAATACCCCAATTCAATTTTCCAGAACGGTTGCAACGCCAGCGGCCCGCATACGCGCGGCCAGCTCGCCAACCGCAGTCCGCCCCGCCCGCCCGCGAGGCTCATCTTGCCCAATTCATGATCGCCGATGGTGGCGAGCAGGCGGTCGCCGAATTTCCCGCGCAACTTCTCCAGCGCCTCCTGCACGCTGGCAAAACAAGCATCGTCGCTCACGCCCACGAAGGCGGAGTCGCAGCCGAAATCGCCGTTCGCCACGACGAAGTCGGCGGCCGGCGCCGCGTCCAGGAAGCGGTCGAGCAGAGGATTGTGCGCAAACGGATCACGCATCCAGAAGAAATGCCGGATTCCCTTGATGAGGAGACGCGGGAAAAGGCCGGCGATGGCCTTGTGCTCGAAATTCCGGCGCTGCTTCTCCGCCTCGCAGGCGTAATGAATGTCACTGACGATTAACAGCGTGAGTTCGTCGGCCATGATTGCGAACTGATCCTAGCGCGAGCCTCGGAGAACAAGCAACGTCCGTTTGCCCAAACACCACCATTCGTGGGGTTGGCGATGGGAATACCCCCTAAATATTGTGTTGAATTCCCTGCCGTTGAAGGCTATTTATTACGGTCAAACAGATGGATTTGGCCAATATTATTGTGCCGATTGCGTCCGTGCTGGCTATTTTCGCAGCTCGGATGGTGGAGTTGCGCACGCGGCGGGAGACGGTGACCGGGCCTGTCCGCGAACGGCTGACGCTCCGTCTCTTCCTGCTGGCCGGCGCGTTGATGCTCGTCGGTTCAATGATGGAATTTTTTCTGCGCGGCAACCGCCTGGAGTGGGTGACGTTCGTCGCCGGCTGGGCGTGCGCGCTGGCTTCCTTCGTCATTCGCCGCCGGGCCATCGCCGCGCTGGGCAAATTCTGGAGCCTGCACGTGGAAATCCGCGAGAACCATGAGTTCGTGCAAAACGGTCCGTTCCGCTGGATGCGCCACCCGGCGTATTTCTCGATGATATTGGAACTCGTGTCGGGCGCGCTGATTCTGAACGCGTACTTCACGCTGGCGGCCATCGCGGTGATTTATGTGCCGGCGTTGCTGCTGCGGTTAAGCCTGGAGGAAAAAGCGCTCGTGGAAAAGTTCGGCGCGGCCTACGAGGATTATCAGCGCCACACGCCTGCCTTGTTCCCGCTCAAATGGCCTTCGCCCCGATGAACCGCCTGCCCCATCTTCGTCGTGTCGTCATCACCGGCATGGGCGTCATCGCGCCCAACGGCAAGGATCTGGCGACCTTCTGGGAAAGCCTCGTCAAGGGGATCAGCGCGGGGGGGCCGGTCACGCGTTTTGACACCCGCAAACTGCCGCACAGCATCGCGGCGGAAGTCAAAGATTTTGACAGCAAACTTTACATGGATTTCAAGACCGCCCGGCGCTGCGATCGGGCGACGCAATACGGCATCGCCTCGGCCGCGCTCGCAGTCAAGGACAGCGGTCTGGAGTTTGAGAAGATGGACGCCGACCGCGTGGGGCTGGCCGAGGGGACCAGTGTCAGCGGCATCGAGAGCACCTTCAGCGGCCAGTTGACTTATCTGGACAAGGGCTACCGCGCTTTGAGTCCGTTCACGGTCGTCAATGCCTACAGCGGCGAAGGCAGCAGCAAGGTCGCGCTCGAACTGGGCATCCGCGGGCACGCGGTCACGATCTGCTCCGGCAGCGCTTCCGGCAACGACGCGATCGGCTATGCTTACCAGATGATCCAGGGCGATGAAGCCGACGTGATGGTGACCGGCGGCGTGGACGACACGATGGCCGAGCCGCTTTACGGCGGTTTTTGTCTGCTCAAGATCATGACCAGCCGCAACGAAACCCCGCGGGAGGCGATGCGCCCGTTTGACCGCACGCGCGACGGGTTCCTGCTGGGCGAAGGCGCGGCCTACCTGGTTTTGGAGGAGCTTTCGCACGCCCTGGCGCGCCGCGCGGCCATCTACGCGGAGGTCCTCGGCCACGGCCGCAGTTGCGAGGCGTATCACCAGGTCACGCCGCATCCCGACGGCATCGGGCTGCATCGCGCGATGGAGAAGGCGTTGCGCAAGGCGCGGCTGGGCGCTTCGGAAATTGATTACATCAACGCGCACGGCACGGCGACCGCCACCAACGACGTGGCTGAAACGCGGGCGATCAAGCGGTTGTTCGGCGAGAGCGCGCGCAAGGTGGCGGTCAGCTCGACCAAGCCGGTCACGGGCCATTTGATGGGCGCGGCGGGCGCGCTGGAGACGGTCGTCTGCGCGCTGGCGGTGAAGCGCCAGGAAATCCCGCCCACAATCAACCTGCGCGAACCGGACCCGGAGTGCGACCTGGATTATGTGCCGCTGAAGTCCCGGCCGTATCCGGTGCGACGGGCGATGAATTTGAGCATCGGTTTCGGCGGCAAAAACTCCTGCCTGATCCTGGGAGAATACTCTGCGCGCGAATGAAGTTTGCCGAACTCATTCCCCTCACGGCGGCCATCGTCAACCTGCTGCTGGCGGTGTTTGTCCTCAGCCGCGACGCGCGCTCCGCGCTCAATCGCGTGTTCGCGCTGTGGGGCCTGGCGGTGACGTTGTGGAACGTGGGCACGTATTTCATGTACCACGTGACCGACCCCGTGACGGCGTACCGGTGGGCGTGTTTTCTGCAAGTGGGCGTCATTTTTTTGCCGATCAGCAATCTGCATCTCTGCCTGTTGATCGCGCGCACTTCGATTGGCCGCTGGCTGTTTTACTGCTACCTGTTGCACGCGGGCCTGCTGGTCAGCCTGTTCACCGGGCATTTTCTCAGCGGCGTCCGTTGGGTGGGTTACGCGTATTACTCGGTGGCCGGCCCCGGCTTCTGGGTGTATACGGTGATTTACTCCGTTTCCACCACGGCCACGATGTCGCTGCTCTATTGGAAACAGCGGACTCTGCCCAAATTGCACCGCACGCGGCTGCGCGCGCTCCTGACGGCCATCGGCATCCTGGTGGTCTTCGGCATGAACGACATCCTGCCCATCCTGGGCGTGGATTATTATCCGTTCACACGTTTCAAAATTTATCCGTTGGGCAGCATGGCGGCCATTTTCTACGGCATCATCATCGGCTACAGCGTGTTGCAGCACCGGCTGCTCGATGTCAATGTCACGCTGGGCAAGATCGCCGTGCGGCTGGTGCGGATGTTGTTCCTGTTTCTGATGGCGTTCTGCCTGTTGCTGGCGGTGGCGTTGTTCGCGCCGGACCGCTTCCCCGCCTTCGCTTTTTTCAGTTCGCTGGCGGTGCTGTTCATCAGTTCGATGACCGCCTCCATTTTTTTCCCGCGGCTTTTCGGCCCCGGCGACGAGGCTCTGGAACGGCGCATCCTGGGCGACCGCTTCGAGTACCAGGAGCGGCTGCGGGATTTCATCGGCTTGATGCACCGCTACACGGACGCGGACGAGTTGCTGGACAAGCTGCACGATTTGCTGGTCAACACCGTGCAGGTGCGCAGCTACAAGCTGGTCCTGCTGGATGAAAAAATGCGGTCCTTTTCGCTGCAACGCTCCTTTCCCGAGGAGCCGGTCACGCAATTGCCGGAGCTGCGGATTGATTCGCCCGTCTTCAAGCTTTTTCAAACGCGCAACCTCAGCCACCTGGCCTTCAACATCACCTACATTTCGCCCGACGAGACGCCCCTCGAAAACTCCGTCCGGCAACAACTGAAGGAATTCCGCGCCGAACATTGTTTTCCTCTGCTGTCGGGCGAGCAGCCGGTGGGCCTGTTCCTGGTCGGCGAAAAAGCCAACGAGGAATTCTATACGCCGCACGATCTGAGCCTGCTGATCAGCCTGGCCCAAAACCTCAGCCTGGTCATCAGCCAGATCCGGCTCAAAAACCAGATCCTCCTGGCGCAGGAGCTGGATTTGCTGGGCCGCATGTCCAAGGGGCTGGCCCATGATTTGAACAATCTCGTCGTGCCCGTCTCGACCTATTTGCAGCTCGCCATGGAAACGGGGGGCAAGCTCGATGGCATCGCCGAACTGCTGCCCATCGCGATGCGCAACATCCAGACCATCCGCGCTTACATCAAAGAGGCGCTGTTTTTCTCGAACACGTTGAGCCTGCAACTGAGCAAGGGCCGCCTGGACAAAACCATCCGGCTGGCCGTCGCTCTGATCGAGTCAAAACTCAAACAAAAAAACATCCCGGTCACGCTGGAGCTGGTGTCCGAGGCGACCATTCAGATGGACGAGGTGCTCGTCCAGCGGGTCATCAGCAATCTGCTTTCCAATGCCATTGACGCCACCCCGCCCGGCTCGTCGATCCACATTGATCTCCACTACCTGGCCAAAACCGACGCCAGCCGCGACTGGCTGCGCCTGGAGATCGTGGATCACGGCAGCGGGATCAGCCGGGAAAATTTGAAACGGCTGTTCACCCCGTACTTCACCACCAAGGACAAAGGGGATGAAGGCCGCGGTTTCGGGCTGGGTCTGGCTATCACCCGGAAAATCGTCCACCTCCACGGCGGCAATTTGAATATTGCCAGCGAGGAAAAGAAAGGGACCACCGTGCAGGTGGATTTGCCCAGCCGCCAGGTGAGTAAACTCAACCCCGTACTCGCCGCGGAATTATGAAAACCATCCTGGTCCTCGCCCAACACACTGGTCTGGCTGCCGCCCTCCGCGCGGTGGTGGACCCGGAGCGCTTCCGGGTCCTGCCGCAGGAATTGGACAGCGCCCTCAGCGGCCTGAGCTGGACCACCAACGTGGATGCCTGCGTCATTGACGCCGACCTGACCGACATCCGCCCCATTCGCGTGATCGAGAACCTGCGCCGACGACTGCCGCTCTGCCCCATTCTCCTCTACGCCAGCGCCAAGCAATGGGAATGGGAGGAGGAGGCCTACTTGCTCGGCGTCGAACATGTCCTGACCAAGCCCGTGCGCGGACGGTTGTTCAATAGTTTGCTGGACCGCCTTTGGCCTGCGGAACCTCCTCCCGCCCGCCCGCCCGTGGCCGCGCCGCCGGCGGCGCCCGAGCCGAAGCCCGCCGAATCGCTCCCCGCGCCGGCCCGCTCGCTGGAAGCCTACCGCAATTTCTCCCGCATCCTGACTAACAGCCTGGACTGCGGGACGCTGCTGACGGATTTTCTCCAGTTGCTGCGGGAAATCATCAACGTCAACCGTGCCGCGATTTTTCTGCGCCAGCCGGGCGAGAGTTTGAGCGGCACGGCCGGCGCCGGTGAAAACCGGGCGCTTCACTCGGCTTGCGCCATCGGCCTCAACAGCGAACGGCTCAACCACCTTGGACTTTCGCTCGACAGCGGCATCGGCGGCTTCGTCCACCGCAAAGGCCGCATCCTCCGGCGCGACTCGGCTGACGCGCTGGCCGACCCGCTGACCACCAAAGAATTCGACCTGCTGGGCGTCCAGGTGGCCATTCCCGTTTTGGACGGGGAATCGCTGGTGGGCGTGGCGCTGCTGGACAACCGCCTGACGGGCGAACCGCTGAGCAACGAGGAACTGGCTTTGATCTTCCACCTGCTTTCCGAATTCGGGCTGGCCATCAAAAACAGTTGGCTGCATGACCGCCTCTCGGCCAGCCACGAAATCATGTCCGACCTCCTCAACCAGCTCGGCTCCGGCTGCGTCGTTGTGGGCCGCAACCTGTCGGTATTCCACGCCAATCAGAGTTCGCTGAAATTTTTCCCGCACCGGCGCGGCGATCCCGGCGGGTTGGCCTTCAGCGACCTGCCGCAACCCATCGGCAGCAAAGTGTTCGAGGCGCTCCAGACCGGCGTCGGGCTGGCCCCCTTCAAATACCGGCCGCCGGAATCGCCCGAATCCGTTTACCTGATCACTGTCGCGCCCTTCAAGCAGCAGAACTCCGCTACCGTCAACGCGGTGCTGCTGCTGCTGGATGATTGCACGCAAGTGGAGCGCACCCAGCAGCTCGAAATCGAAACCTCCAATCTCCGCCTGGTCAAGGCCATGGCCGAAGGGTTGGCCCACGAAATCGGCAACTGCCTGGTGCCGCTCTCCACGCACCAGCAACTGCTCTCCCACAAGTACGACGACCCGGAATTCCGCGCCTCGCTGGCCGGGGCCATGGCCGACGGCGTCCGGCGCATTTCCCGGCTCTCCAATCAAATGCTCTACCTGACCCGCGACGTGGTGGGGCGCACCGAGGCCATGGTGATGACCCCGCTGGTCGAGGAGGCCTTCCGCGAAGCGCAAAACAGCCAGAACGAAAAGAACGCGCTGCTCCTTTACGAAAATGGCGGCCGGCCCTACCTGCTTTCGGGCAATCGCGCCGGCCTCAAACACGCCCTCACCGAGGTGATCCTCAACGCCCTTCAGGCCAACCCGCCCGACCCGCAAGTGCAGGTGCGGCTCAATTCCGAGACCGACGCCCAGGGCGCCGGGTGGTTGCGCATTGACATCAAGGACGCCGGCAAAGGTTTCAGCCCGGAGACCGCCAAAAAGGCGCTCGACCCTTTTTTCTCGACGCGCAACGTGGGGCTGGGGCTGGGACTGACGGTCACGCGCAAGATCATCGAGACCCACGGTGGCCGCATTGAAATCGCCCCGGCCGGCCAGCCCAATTCGGTGGTGATCTACCTGCCTCTGGAGAAGCAACCGGCGGAACCCGCCGCCGACCCGAAGCCGCGGACCCGGCGGGAAAATCCAAAGACCATTTAATCGGAAATCATCCTTGAACCCAAACAGGTTTCTTGCGACAAGCAGCGCAAGAAGCACAAAAAGACGGAGAGCAACATGGCCGGCCAGTCAAACATATCATGAAAAACAAGCAACTCCAGGGAGCGCTGGTTTTGGTGGTTGTGCTTTCACCAAAAATCGTTTGCGGCCTGGGCATTCGCATCGCCGACCAGGATCCGCTGGCCACGGCGCGCGGCAACGCCTTCGTCGCCACCGCGGACAACCCATCGGCCATCTATTACAACCCGGCGGGCATCTCCCAACTCGAAGGCCAGAACATCCGCGCGGGATTTTATGGAATCTATTTGAATTCGGATTACGATTCTCCGACCGCCAGCGCAGAATTTGAGACCAAAGACAAACTGGCCGGCGTGCCGCAGTTTTATTTCACCTGCTCGCCGAAGGATTGTCCGCTCTCGTTCGGCCTTGGCCTTTACTCGCCCTACGGCCTCTCGCTCGAATGGCCCGATCATGTGCCGTTCCGCACGATCGGCACCTACGGCCGCATCACTTACCTGACCATCCATCCGGTGGTGTCGTGGAAAATCACCGACAACCTGTTTCTTGCGGCCGGGCCAACGTTCAACTACGGCGACACGGAACTGCGGCAAGGCGTGGCTCCCGCGGCATTTGGGTTTGGTGATCTCCTTACGTTCAAAGGCGACGACTGGGATTACGGCTTTACTGCGGGCCTGCTGTGGAAAATCAGCGGGCAACATTCCATCGGCATCAACTATCGCAGCGCAACCACACTCAACTTCAAAGGGACGCTCCACGGCGTAAACGTCCCGTCGTTGCCGCCTGCGTTCTCCCAGCCCGCCAACGCGTCGTTCGCTTTCCCGCAAAACGTCGTTTTCGGTTACTCATTCCGACCGACGAAAGATTGGAACTTCGAGATCAACGTGGATTGGACCGACTGGGATCGGCTCAAAGCGGTCAATCTCAATTCCCCCAGCCCGTTTCCATTGAGCCAATCGAAGAATTTTGACTGGCGCTCCAGTTTCTTCTACGAGTTCGGCGTGACGCGGTACTTCGGCGGCGGCTGCCGGCTTAGTGGCGGCTATATTTACAGTGAGAATTCTGTGCCCGACTCGGCGTTCAACCCCCTCATCCCCGATTCCGACCGCCATATCTTCAGCATCGGCATTGGACGCAAATACCCGAACAGCCGCTGGAGTTGGGACTTCGCCTACCAGTTTGCTTACGGGCCGGAACGCACTGTCAACAACCAACCTGCAGTGGCGCATCCGGAAAACGGAAGCTATGAGTTCATCAGCCACGCACTCTCCTTGTCCCTTGGATACTCCTTCTAAAACCACCGTGCCGCCCGCGGCAGCCAGACCCAAGCCCACGCTCCTGGTCGTGGACGACGAGGAAGGGCCGCGCCAGTCCCTGCGCATTGTCTTCAAGGACGATTACAACATCCTCCTGGCCGACAGCGGGGAGAAGGCGCTGGAGATCGCCCGCCAGCAACGGATTGACGCCGCCGTGCTGGACATCCGCATGGCCGGGATGTCCGGCACCGAGGTGCTCGACCAGCTCAAGGGGATTGATCCCGGCATCGAAGTCATCATGCTCACCGCCTACGAGACCATCGAGACGGCCCGCAAGGCGCTGCGGCTGGGCGCCTGCGATTATTTGAACAAGCCCTTCGACATCTCCACCATGCGCGCCGCCGTGGCCAACGCGATGGAACGCCGCGCCTTCTCCGACGAAATCCGCACCAATACCCAGGATTTGCGCCAGCTCAAAGTCGAACTCGAAGACCAGAAGTTGCAGGAGGAAATCGCCAAGACCCGCGGCGAAATTTACGCCAGCGTCATCCACGACATCAACGGCCCGCTGACCATCATCTCCGGCTTCCTGGAGATCGTCAATCAACGCACCGCCAAGATTGACCGCGTGGAAGGCGAAGACCTGGCCTTCCTCAAGGACCGCCTGACGCGCATCACCCGCCAGGTGCACAACTGCGTCCAGATTTCCCGGCGTTACCTGAGTTTTCTGCGCGAGAAAACCGCCGAGCAGCCGCCCGTGGGCGTCAACCAGATCCTCATTGACCTGGGCGAGCTGCTCAAATCCAACCCCGACGCGCAGAAGCACCAGTTGATCATCCACCTGCTGGCCGACGACGTGGTGGCCAGCGTCAACGGCACCGATCTGATGCAGATCATGCTCAATCTCATCATCAACGCGCTGCAATGCACCCCGGTGCCGCACCGCGTGGAAATCCACGGCCAGCGCATCGTGCAGCCGCTGGACTTGAGCCAGTTCCTGGACGGGCCGGAAGTCCGGTTTGTCAACCGCGAGCGTTTTCAGAACGTGCCGCCCATCGTGATGATTTCCGTGCAGGACGACGGGCCGGGCATCGCGCCGGAAGTGACGCCGAAAATTTTCGACACCTACTTCACCACCAAACCGACGCACAAAGGGACCGGCCTGGGCCTGTCCATCGTGCAACGGCTGGTCAAGGAAGCCAACGGGGCAATCTACCTCAACACCAAGCCGGGCCGCGGAACGACCTTCACCGTTTACCTGCCCGCCAAGGAAGCCACGCCGGAAAAGGCCGTAAAGCAGGCGTAAGCGGGAGTTTGGAGTTCAAGCTTCAGAGGCTGTGTAAAAACCCTTCGTGACGGTTCGTTCTCGTCCTCGATTTTTCAAAGGTTTTCGACGACGAGGACGAGAACGAGAACGAGAACGAGGAGGATGCGGCGTTGGGATATTTTTCACACAGCCTCTTCAGTTTGTCCGGGCAGCACGCCGAATCCTGAGCTTACTGCACCTGCACCCGGTAGAAGCGCGGCGCGGGGAGGTCCAGCGGCGGCGCGCCCCCGGTCTGTGTGCCGTCGTCAATCCATTCGGCAACGCCCGCCTGTGGGAAGGTCAGGGTCGGGGAGTTGACCTGCATCCAACTGGCCAGGTCGCTCGAAAACTGGATGCGGTAAGTTTGCGTCCGATAGCTGGTGTCGTCTGCGGTGGTGAAGCGGATGCGGAAGGAACTGGTGCCGACGACCGCCGCTCTCGTCACCCGCAAGACGCTGGCGGGATCCGTCGGAATCGTCCCGGCAATGAACTCAGCGTAATTGCCATGCCCGTCGTTGTCGTAATCCCCGAACCGCTGCGTCGGCCCAAACCCGTCGGCCAGGTTCGTCGTCCCGAAATATTTCAGCGCCCACGCGTCGTAAATGCCGTCTCCGCCCGTGTTGGTGTATTGAAAGGCATTGACCGTCAGATTGCTCGTCGAGTAGTTCACCTTGAATGAACCCAGGTTGTCGGTTGTCGCCAGCCGCGTGCCGTTGAACGCGTTGTCGAAAGTTGCCGTGCGCGAGGCAAAGCTCATCAACGTGAAGGTCGTATTGGTCGGCGGCAGGAAGTTGTTGAGCAGGCCCAGTTGCAGTGCGCCCGCGAAGTCAACGGCACCTCCGACCGACACCACGTCGAACTCGTTGGTCGGGATCAGGCCGCCGATTTCAAAGGCGACGGTGGCCAGGGATTGGAGGCTCAAGCTGGCGTCGAGGCGCAGGCTGCCGGCGGAGTTGCCGGGCCTGAGGGCACCTTCGAAAATCGTGACCGGCCCGGCGATGCGTCCGCTGCCGCCCAAGGTCGCGCCGGCAAAGACGTTCACTGCGCCCGTGCCGGTGCCCGATCCGGTGGGGTTGTTCACCAGCAGCGTCCCTTCGTTGACCGTCGTGTCTCCGTTGTAGAGGTTGGCTGCGGTCAAATTGACAATGCCCGCGCCGGCTTTGGTGACGCCTGCGACGTTGCTGGCATCATCAATGATCCCGTTGACATCTGCCCGCCCGCCCGCCGGAGCAGTGAGCGTGACTGGGTCTTGCAGGCTCAACGCACCGTTGAATGTCGCGGTGCCGGCTGTGGCCGTGCCGATAATTTTCGTGCCCGGGATGCTGGCGTCCACGGTAATGCCCTGCGGCACGGTGATTCCGCCGTTGGCCAGCAAACTGGCATCACCGGAGATCAGAACAAAGGAATTGCCGAGCGGACTGTTCGCGCCAGCGGCGTTGCCGGCGACGATCAGCGACCCCTCCAACACCTGGCTGGAGCCGGTGTAGGAACTCGGGCCTGAAACCGTCAACGCACCGCCACCCAACTTCACAACGTTGAGGTTGCCGCCGATTGGCCCGGAAAAGGAGGAGGCGTCGGCATGGATGATCGTCAGAGTGCTGTTCGAGTTGACGCTGTTGGTGATCAACCCCGCGCCGCGCAACGCGCCGATGGTTTGATTGAAACTGTTCAGATCGAACGTCGCGAGGTTGGTGACGGCCAGCAAGCCGGTCGTTGGCAGTGCGTCATCGGCGCCGATTCGCAACCTGCCTTCATTGACAATGGTCCCGCCGCTGTAAGTGTTCAGATTGCCCAGGACGACCGTGTCCAGGCCGATCTTGGTCAAGGAGCGCGCGCCGCCAAAGTCCACGATGACGGCATTGTTGGAGAAAATCGTTCCGACTCGTGCGATGTCCACGCCGCTCTGCCCGATCTTTGAGTCCGCCGCAAGTTGCAATGTCACTCCGCGGCCAAGGGTGATGTTATTGGCGCGATTGTCATCGCTGTAATTGCAGGCTTCAAGCGAGCCGCCGGTCAGGCGAATGGTCTTGTTGGTCAGGTTCGGCAGATTCGCCGCAACCTGGAGGTTGACGTTGGTCGGCACGACGTAGGCCTGGACCGAATTGGTGTTGGTGAACCGGTTCAACATTCCCTGCCAGCGCTCCGCCGAGCCGGGCAACTGGTTCACCGTGGCGAGGGGCGCGAAATTGGTCACGCCCGACAGAATCTCCAGCACCGTGCCGGGAGCGATGTTCGCCACGCTCGCGGCGTTGCCCAACGCACCGTTGTGGCCGACGGCCAGGACGCCGCCGTCGAGATTGATGACGCCGCCGTTGAAAGTCGCGCTGCTGCTGGCACTCAAGGCCAGGGTGCCGCTGCCGAGCTTGGTCAACGATTTGTTTGTGCCAGCCAGCCCGCCGGCGAAGACGATGCGGTTGGAGCCGCCGCTGATGGGGAAGGAGGTGTTGAAAACGGCAAGCGCCGCGTCGGAATTCAACGTGACTGGACCGAGGAAATTAAACACCGTGCGGCTGCCTGACACGCGCAGCGACAGCACCGAGCCGAGCGAGCCGTTGGAAACCGAGTTGAGGTCGAGGCCGGAAGCGTAGGACTGGACGCGGTCATTCTGCGCGCCGAAATCGGCAGCGATGGTGTTGTTGTCCCAACTGGTGATTTTGCCGCCGGTGTAAGTGCCGTTGTTGTTCGTCACCGAAAATTGCAGCGTGGCCAGGCCGTTGAGGTTGACGAAATTGCCAGCGGCAGTCGTGCCCAGGCCGCCGAGGGCGGTGCCGCCGAGGTTCAGCGTGCCACGATTGATGTTCCAGCCGTTGGCGTAGCTGCTGGCCGAATAAATCTGGAGCGTGCCGTCGCCGAATTTCGTGATGCCGTTGGCGGCCAGCGTGGTGTTGGTGATGCGCGGCGTGGTGACGGCCGGCACAAAAATCAGCGCTTCGCCTGCGCCGCCCGCGCCGAACATCAGGTTCAAGTTGGTGTGCGTCACGGTCCCGTTCAGGATCAGGCCGCCGCTGTCGAGGGTGAGATTGGAACTGGCGCCGGCCGCAAGCGGCTGGCTGGCACGCAGCGCGTAGATCATGCGGTCCGAGCCGAGCAGCGTGGCCGCGGCGTTGTCCACAATGTCGGTGGCCACCGCTGAGTTGAGCGTGGTTGAAGTAAAGCTGGCGTTCGTGAAACCAGTCGCACCGTAGTTCAGAAAGGTGTTGTCAGTCGCGTTGATAAACCAGGGGGCGACCATCCCGTTGTTGACGGTGGGCGGTGTGGCGACGAGCAGACGGCTGCCCGCGCCGAATGTGCCATTGGTGCGGACGAACTGCAACGTGCCGTTCCCGGTGCGGCTCAAACTGTTCGCCGTCAAAATGGAAACCGCGCCGTTGCTCGCGCTGCTGACGACCGTGAACTGGCTGCCCAGGGTGAAGGAAAGATCGCCGACCCGTTCGGGGGTGATGGTGTTCGTGACATTGCGCCCGATCAGGCTCAACGTCGCGCCGTTCAGCGTCAGTGGGGCGACGTCGCCAAATCGGTTCGTGTTCAGCGCACTGCTGTTGTCCAGCCGCACCTCACTGCCGGGGTGGGTGATGAGGACGTTGTTGTTGTCCGCGCCTGCGGCGTTGGCGAACGAGCCGTTCGTGCCGGAGGCGAACACCCGCGCGTAACTTTCCAACGGACCAGTACCGAGTGGTGTGCTCGCGCCGCCTGTCATGATGTTGAGTATCCCCGAATTCACAACGGTGCCGCCGCTGAAGCTGTTGCTGGCGGAAATTATCAGCAGGCCGCCGGGAACCACACCGCCGATGGGCGCGCCAAACGGCTTCGGGTTCACGCTCAAGCTGCGGTGGGTCAGGCCGTCGTCGCGCAGCGCGTCGGGCGTATTCAGGATGAGCGTGCCACCGCTGCCACCGAGTTTGTACGTGTCGGCGAAGGGTGTAAGAAATCCGGTGTTTGTCGCCGTGAAGCCGTCGGAAATGCCGAGGCGGATGTCGCGGTTCAAACCAGCGGGACTCAGGTCGAGGCTGGCTGTGTTGCCGGCGTTCAGACCCAGGATGGAGTCGGAGGCGAAACTGAATTTTCCGATTACATTTGAAACACCGGCCACCGCGAGGTCGAAATTCAGGCCCACGAACGCACCACTGTCCACGGCAATCATCCCGCCGGGCAGGGCGTTGGTGTTGGCGAACAGCACGCGGCCCGTGGCGCCGAAGAACGCCGGGGCAATTCGCAGCGTGCCGGTAAACCCGCTGTTGTTGCCGCTGAACTCGATCCCCGAATTCGTGTTGGCGATGAGCGTCAGCGTGCGGGGCGCCTCGTCCTGAGTGAAGTCACTTCGGAACACGATGCGATTGCCCGTGCCGGAACCGGAACCCGCGACGACGAGCCGGCGGTCGGCGCCTTCGACGGAAACCGTGCCGATAAACGTCGCGGGCGAGAGGTCGGACGTGTTGTAGGCGTTGTTCCCGGCGTTGCCAGTGTTGATGGACAGCGGTCCGCGCAGGACCAGGCTGCCCGAATTGGTGGTGAGCGGGCGCGCGTTGGCCAGCCCGGTGAAATCAATCGTGCCGCCGCCGTTGTTGATCAATCCCGAACCATTCTGCAACGACGCGGTGATGAGGAAGCTGTTGGCGAGCATGTAGCCCGCGCCCAGGTTGTTCTGAAAAGCGAAGGCGCTCAGCCCACCCCCATCGAGCCGGATGGGACCGGTGCCGAACTGATAGCTGCCCGCCGGCGCGTTGGTGGGCCGCCAGACGAGGACACCGTTTTCAATGATGGTACCGCCCGTGTGAGTTGGCGGAAGAAGGTTCGTGTAGCCGAGATTTTCCGCGCCCAGTTTGCGGAACGCGGCACCCGGCGTGGCCTCGCCGATCTGTCCCGCCAGCAGCAGCGAGAAGGGGTTGTTGGCCCGCGTGTCGGTGACGTTGAAGGAGGCGATGCCG
>CAZIFU010000168.1:0-27736 GCA_964539075.1 uncultured Verrucomicrobiota bacterium
CCGGCGAAAGTCCAGTGGCGCACCGCTGACCAGGAAACTTTTCCCACGACCGGCCAGGCCGTCGAGTTCACGTTGCCTGAGAGCGCCGACGGCGTGGAGACCCGCGTCGAGCTGCCCGTGAAAGGCTCGCTCCTCCACCTGCGCCTTTACCTCCCCGCACAATCGCAGCCCGTGGAACTGGACTGGGTGGAGTTGAGTTCCGCCCGGCCGGAGGCCCGGCCGCAGCGTTGGGATTTCGACGCGAAATGACGGCACGACCGGGCATCCTTGTCGCCGCTCTGCTGCTGCTTCTCTCGCATGGCCCCGCCGCGTTCACCCAGGAATCTCCCGCCCGCCTCGTCCGCAACACCGAGGCGCTGACGCCGGCGGAAGAGCTGGCGAAACTCCGCGTGCCCGCGGGCTTCGAGGTCCAGCTCTTCGCCGCCGAGCCGATGATCAACAAACCGATCAATCTCGCCTTCGACGAGCGCGGGCGGCTGTGGGTTTCCTCGACGGTCGAGTATCCCTACGCTGCGCCGACCAATCGCTGGTCCGACGCGCAAGGCTCGCGCGTGCGCGGCAGTCGCGACGCGATCAAGATTCTCGAAGACACCGATGGTGACGGCCGCGCGGACAAGGCCACCGACTTTGCGGACGGCCTGAACATCCCGACCGGCGTGCTGCCCTGGCACCGGCCGGAGCACAGGAGCGGCTGCATCGCCTGGAGCATACCGAACATCTGGTATTTCGCCGACACCGACGGCGACGGGAAATGCGACTTGCGCCAGGTGCTTTTCGGCCCGCTGGGTTACGAGCGCGACACGCATGGCATGTGTTCGAGTTTTCGGCCCGGCCTCGATGGCTGGGTGTATGCGACGCACGGATTCAACAACACGAGCCATTTCAAAGTGCGCCCCGAAAATCTCCGCGGCGCGAAACCCGGCGATCCCGGCACCGGACTCACGTTGAATTCCGGCAACGTCTTCCGCTTTCGTCCCGATGGCTCGCGCATCGAAATCTGGTCCTGGGGCCAGGTGAATCCGTTCGGCCTCTGCTTCGACGCGCGCGGCAGTCTCTACGGCGCCGACTGCCACAGCGCGCCGATTTACCAGCTCCTGCAAGGCGCCTTTTATCCGAGCTTCGGCAAACCCGATGACGGCCTCGGCTTCGGCCCGACGATGATGACGCATCAGCACGGCTCAACCGGCATCTGCGGCCTCGAGTACATCGACAGCGAGGTTTGGGGGGCGCCTTGGAACCATCACATGCTCGTGGGCAATCCTGTCACTTCGCGCGTCAACCACGATACGATTGTCTTCCGCGGCTCGACGCCAGTGGCCAGGGAAGAAACGGACTTCGTGATCAGCGACGACTTGTGGTTTCGTCCCGTGGATCTGCGGCTGGGACCCGACGGCGCTCTGTATATCGCGGACTTTTACAACCGCATCATCGGCCACTATGAAGTGCCGCTCGACCATCCTGGCCGCGACCGCGAGCGGGGGCGGATTTGGAGAATTGTGTATCATGGCTCCGGTGGGACGAGCTACGCGAGTCCCACAAATCCGAAGTCAGGGACTCGTGTAACTCGTCCTTCCGATACGACCGCGCTTCCCGCCGACGCCGACGGCCTTATCAACGAACTCATGTCCGGCAACGCCACCCGGCGCTCACTCGCGGTGAACCAATTGCTCCGCCACACAAGCGAACAGACCTTTGCCACTCTCGACCAGGCGGCGACTGGTCTCTGGCACTTCCGATCGAAGGACGACCGCACCGGCCTGATGACAGGCGCGCTCTGGGTGCTCCACCAACAGGGCCGGCTCGGCGAAGCGACCTTGCTCGTAGCGTTGAAGGACCGTGATGAACTGGTGCGCGTCCACGCATTGCGCGTGTTGGCGGAGCGCGGCCCCGCACGCGGGGCCGCTTCGACCTCCCTTGCGAACCGGGCTGGTGGACATCCAAGCGGCGTGAACGCCGCGCTCCTTTCCGCAGCCGTCGCCGCTTTGAAGGACGACGATGCGCACGTCCAGCGCGCCGCCGCCGCCGCGCTCCAACAGCATCCGGCGCTCGAATCACTCCAACCTTTGCTCGCGCTCTTTGCCAGCGTGCCAACCGAGGACACGCACCTGCGCCACGGCGTCCGCATGGCATTGCGCGAGCAGCTCAATCTGCCCGGCGCGCTCACGTTGTTCGACGCGTGGCTCCACGGCCGCAATCTGTCCGCTGCGGTGCGCGCCGATCTGGTTTCAATCACCGACGCGGTCGCAACGCCGGAGGCCGCCGCATACATTTTCAGCCGGCTCAAGAGCCGCACTGACGCCGGGCCGGAGGCGTTGCTCAAGAACCTGCCGCACGTTGCGCGTTACAGCGACGCCTCGACGCTCGCCGAGGAACTCAGGTTCGCGCGCGAGCGTTTCGCCGCGGACAACCTCGTCCAGGTGGACGCCGTGCAAGCGATTCACAACGGCCTCGCCGAGCGGGGCGCTTCGGCGAACGAGGCGCTGCTCGCGTGGGCGCAAGACCTCGCGCAGCAGCTTCTGGCTTCACTGGCGTCCGCGCCCACGCCTGATTGGCTCGCGGCGCCGCTCGACGAACACAAGAAGAGCGATAACCCGTGGGTCTTGCAGCAGCGCAAGTGCGCCGACGGTCAGGAAGTCACGGTCATTTCGAGCCTCGACCTGGGCGCGCGGGGCGCGGAGCAACGCACTGGCGTGCTGCGTTCGAAAAACTTGAAGCTTCCGGCGAAACTCGGGTTCTGGCTCTGTGGCCATCGCGGCTCTCCCGGCCAGCCGGCGCACGACAAGAACTTCGTCCGCCTCGTGGACGCCGCGACGGGCACGACGTTGAAACAGGCGTTTCCGCCGCGCAACGACACCTGCCGGCGCATCGAGTGGGATTTGTCAACGCACGCCGGCCAGGAAGCGCGTATCGAAGTCGTGGACGGCGACAACGGCAGCGCTTACGCATGGCTCGGCGTCACGCGCTTCGAACCGCCAGTTGTGAGCGTGGAGCGGTTCGCGGCCGATGACCGCACGCGCAAAGCCCTCCGCGCGCTCGCGGAAATTCTGCGCTTCACGGCGCCCGTCGGTTTGCGCGACCAGTTGGCGGCGTTTCTGCCGTCGCAGCCCGCGCCCGTGCCGGCGCCGGTTTCCGCGGAAGAACGCGCGAAGCTGGACGGCCTCATTCGCGCGCGTGCCGGCGCGTTCGTCGCTAAGAAGCGCGACACAGTGCGCGGCGCGGCGGTGTTCACCGAGCACTGCGCCGGCTGTCACCGCATCAGCGCCAACGGCGGACTCATCGGGCCGCAGCTCGACGGCATCGGCAATCGCGGCGTCGAACGGCTCTGCGAGGACATTCTCGACCCGAACCGCAATGTGGACAGCCACTTTTTCCTGCACCTGTTCAAGCTGCGCGACGGCACGACGCTGGGTGGTTTCGTTCGCGGCGAGGCCGGCCAGGTGCTCCTCATCGCCGATGCCAACGGCCAGGAACAACGCGTCGCCATGAGCGACATTGTCGAGGACAACATCACACCGATGTCGCTGATGTCCCCGGTTTTTGCGCAGACGATTCCGGAGAACGATTTTCACGATCTGCTGGCGTTTCTGCTGTCGAACCGCCAGGATTCCGGCGGGGCAAACCAACCGCGCTGAACCTGCACCAGCCTGGCCCTTCGAGATGTCCGGCGGATTTTTCGTGTTCAGGCGTGTCGCCTATGGTTAAGCTCCTCCGCCATGAAGCCCTTGCGGTACCTTTTCTTCGCGTTGCTTTGCGTTCTTTGTGGCCCGGCGCTGGCCGCCGGGGCGAAGCCGCCCAACATTCTTTTCATCCTCGCCGACGATTGGGGTTGGGGCGACCTGTCGTGTCACGGCAACAAGCTGGTGCAGACGCCGAACATTGACGGCCTGGCGCGCGCGGGCACGGAGTTTTACCAGTTCAACACGCTCAGCCCCGTCTGCTCGCCGAGTCGCACCGCGTTCATGACCGGAAATTTTCCGGCGCGCTTCAGTATTCACGAGGCGATCGGGGCCGCCGCAAAAAATCGCGAAGTCGGCCAGGTGGACTGGCTGGACCCGCAGGCCACGACGTTGCCGCGCCTGCTGAAGACTGCGGGCTACACGACGGGGCACTTCGGCAAGTGGCATCTCTCCGGAGTGTTCAAAGACTCGCCGCTGCCGGCGGCTTACGGTGTAGACGAGCACGCCATCTTCACCGGCCCGGCGACCGCGACGCAGACCGACCACCGGAAAGTTTTCGATGACGCCGTGGCATTCATCCGCGCGCACAAGTCCGGGCCGTTTTACATGAATCTTTGGATTCACGAAACGCACCTCGCGCACATGCCGACGGAGGAGTCGTTGCAACGCTATGCGAAGCTCGACGAACAGCAGCGCGTTTATTCCGCGGTGGTCGCGGACGGTGACAACGGCATCGGCAAAGTGCTCGGCGTGTTGAAGGAACTCGCACTGGAGCAAAACACGCTCGTGATTTTTTCCAGCGACAACGGCCCCGAGAACACGGGCCGCGACAAGGAATCGCGCGGGGAATTGCGCGGCGGCTATGGTGGTTTCTACAGCGTCGGCTCCACCGGCGGGTCGCGCGGGCGCAAGCGCAGCCTTTACGAAGGCGGCGTGCGGCTGCCGTTCATCGTGCGCTGGCCCGGCCATGTGCCCGCCGGCAAGGTGAACAAGACGACGGCACTCGCCGCGGTGGATTTGCTGCCGACGCTCTGCGCGGTGACGGGCACCAGCCTGCCCGCCGGCTACAAAACCGACGGCGAGAACTTGCTGCCGGCGCTGCTCGGCCAGGAAACCGCACGCACGATGCCGATCTTTTGGGACTGGCGCGGCAAGGACACCCCCGCGGATTGCTGGCCGCGCTGGGCCGTGCGCGACGGCGACTGGAAACTCGTGACCGACAACGCCAGCCGCAAGGAACTCTACCATTCACCGGACGACTGGGCTGAGGGCAGGAACGTGGCGAAGGAGCACGCGGACATCGTGGCGAAACTTTCCGCCAAGCTGGAGGCGTGGAAGACGACCCTGCCCAAGGAGCCAGCCCAGGAATTCATCAGCAAGGAAGGTCGCGTCAAGAGGCGCGTCCACAAGCCGGCGGCGGACAAGCGGGCGGAGATTCGCGGTGCCGCCGGGTGGAGCTATCACGAGGGAAAGGGCGGCATCATGCAGCAGGGCGTGCCGTATTACCTCGGCTGGCGCTACAAGTTTGAATTGCCAGAAAACAAAAAGAGGGGCAGGGCCTGCTTCCAGTGGAAATCCTACGCCGAACGGGGCAAGCCGGAGTCGTTCACGCAGAACTACCCTTTGACGATGAGTTACAATGGCCATGAACTGTCCCCGACCAAGCATGGGGCCGGCGGGGCCACCAACCGTTCCAAGGTCGTGAAACTCTGGAGCCATCCCGTGAAGATCGGCACCTGGGTGGATGTCGTTCTCGTGATCAATCCCTCCCGCGACGAAAAAACCGGCTACGTGGAAATCTATTTTAACGGCGAGCAACAGAAGCTGACCACCGGCGGCACCCGTGACTATTGCAAGACCATGGATGGCTTGGAGGTCGCTCCCAAGTGGGGGGCTTACAACAAAAATGCCATCGGCACGGAAATAACCGTGGACCTCGCCGACCTGCGCATCGGCACGGCCCTCGAATCGGTCATGCCCAAGCGCGCTGTTGCCAGGCTGAACCAGGCGGAACTGTCGCCGGTTCGCCCCGAGAATCGGGAGAAGTGAATCAACCTGAAAACCCTACCAAATCTGCTCTCGCTCGCCGCCGTCACCAAGCTGGCGGCGCTGCTCACTCTGGGCTTCGCTCTTTCACCCGTCCGCGCGCTGGCCGAGTCCGTGGTCAAATGGCCCGGTGGCCGCATTGCCATCACCAGCGACGGCAATGCCCACGACGAAGACGACATCGGCGGCACGCCCATGCCGCTCGCGCTCCTGTTTTCCGCCGGCTTGCAGGACAAGATCGTGCACGTCGACTACGCGAACCACTTCGGCCACGAAAGCCGCAAGGGCGAGGTCAACAAGTCGGCGATGATGGAGGAGATGGTGGTCAGCACCGAGGGTGCGGCCGCTCGCTTTGGCCGGCTGGACCCCGCGATTGTCTTCAACTGCCAAACCCAACTCGACGCCGCGACGCGCAATTTCGTGCGGCAGGCGCTGCGCTCATCGGCCACCGATCCCCTGCGGTTCATCTGCACCGGTCCGATGACGACAGCCAATCGCTACCTTGACGCGGTGAAGGCCGCAGAACCGGCCAAGCTCGCGTTCATCCGCTGTATTTCCCACTCGGCGAACAACGGCAAGCACGACCCGACGCAGTCGTGGGAGCGGATGAAGCGGGAGTTTCCGACCGTGACGTATCGGGTGATCGCCAATCAAAATTCCGCCGGTGGCGAACGGGGACTGTGCTCGCCGTTGAAGTATTGGGAGTGGCTGAAGAATTCTCCCAACCCCGATCTCCAGTGGCTCTACAGCCGGAACCGGACGGCCCGGGTGAACGAGGGCAAGTTCGACGTCTCGGACGCAGGGATGGTTTACTACGTCATCTCGGGCGTGGGCGATGAGCGCGCAGGGGTGGCGGAGTTCAGGGCTTTGCTGGAGCATCCGCGGGCGAGCGCGGAGCCCGCGAAATCCAACGTCATCGTCTTCTACGCCGACGACCACGGCTACGCCGACCTCGTCGAGGCGGGTTTCGACAAGGCGTTTTTCAAACACAGTGATGCGCCGGGCAGTTGGAACATGGATGTGACGGGCAAGGATCTGCCGCCGCAGGTGCAAAAAGGCGGCTATTATCCTCTGGAGATGATCGGCGACTTCTGGCGCGCGACGGAATACTGGACGCTCGAACCTTCCGACAAACTCGTGAGCTCCGGCTGGTGCCTCGCAAATCCCGGCCGCGAATATGTCGTATTCCAAAACACAGCGCAGCCCTTCACGCTCGAAACCTCCGGTGCTAAAGCACCGCTTAAGGCCGAGTGGTTCAACCCGCACACCCGCAACCGCACCGCCGCCAGTTCCCTTATCAACGGCACTGCAAGCCTCACCCCGCCCGTCGACTGGGGCAATGCGCCCCTGGTGATGCACCTCAGAGCTCGTTGAACCAGGTCACGCCGCTTCATCACATAATGACTGCTTTCAATCTCGCAGTCCTGCCCGGCGACGGCATCGGCGTCGATGTCACCCGCGAAGCTGTGCGGGTGCTTCAGGCGCTGGAGACGCGACTCGATGGCGTGAAGTTCGCCTTTCACGAATACTCCGTCGGTGCGGGCGAGCATCTCAAACACGGCAACCCGCTGCCGACGGAGGCGCTCGATGGCTGCGCGAAGGCCGACGCGGTGTTGCTCGGGGCGATGGGCCTGCCGAGCGTGCGCTGGCCCGACGGCAGGGAGATGACGCCACAGATTGATTTGCGCGAAAAGTTTCAGCTCTACTGCGGGCTGCGTCCCATCCGGCTCTACCATGAAAACGACACGCCGCTGAAGCGCTACAAGGCCGGCGAAATCGATTTCGTCATCATCCGCGAAAGCACCGAGGGGCTTTTCTCCGCGCGGCTCTCGCAGGCGGACCCGGCGAAGGGCGAAGTCTGCGACGTGATGCGCATCACGCGCGCGGGCAGCGAGCGCGTTTGCCGTGCCGCGTTCCGGGAAGCGATGAAGCGCCGCAAGCAATGCACGCTGGTGGACAAGGCCAACGTGCTGCCGTCCATGGTGTATCTCCGCTCGGTCTTCGACGAGGTGGCGAAGGAGTTTCCCGAGGTGAAGACGAGTCACTGTTACGTGGATGCTGCCGCGCTCTTTCTTGTGCAGCGCCCTCACACCTTCGACGTCATCGTGACGGAGAACATGTTTGGCGACATCCTCAGCGATCTAGCCGCCGGTCTGGTCGGCGGGATGGGCATGGCGCCATCAGCGGACATTGGCGATGACTGCGCGGTGTTCCAACCGAGCCACGGCACGGCGCCGGACATCGCGGGCAAAGGCATCGCGAACCCCGTCGCGACGATTCTTTCCGCAGCGCTGATGCTGGAATGGCTCGACCATCCCGAAACCGTAACGGGTGCGCGACGGATTCATCACGCGGTCGAGACCGTGCTGGCGGACCCGGCAAACCGCACGCCGGATGTCGGGGGCAAGCTGATGACCACTCAAATGGCCGACAAGATTATCGCTGCCTTATGAAGACCCCACGACTCATCGACCTCACGCTTACATTGCGCGACGGCATGCGCGGCGTGGCGTTCGAGACTGCAAAGACCGTTGAACGCGACGGTTGGAATGCACGCACCCTGCATCTCTATTCGCACGCCGGGACGCACATGGATGCGCAGGCGCATTTCGCAGCCGGTTCCGGCACGATTGACCAGACCCCGCTGGAGCGCTGCACGGGTCCGGCCTGGGTGGTGAATCTCGATGGCATTGGGGACAAGACCCTCATCACCGTGGCGCATCTCGGAGACGTCGCGCAGAAGTTTGTGCCTCGTGATTCGTTGCTGCTGCGCACCGGCTGGTCGCGGCATGTCGCCAACCCACAGCATTACCGTGATAATTTCCCGCGCATCGCCGAAGACCTCGCGCGTTGGTGTGTGGAGAAGCAGGTGAACATGCTCGGCGTCGAGCCACCGTCCGTTGCGGATGTAAACAACATGGAGGAGTTGGCCCGCATTCACAAAATCCTGCTCGGTGCGAACGTCACCATTGTCGAGGGGCTCACCAATCTCGGCGCGCTCACGCAGGAGAAAGTCTTCTTCGTCGCTGCCCCGCTTAAAATTGAAGGCGGCGACGGCTGTCCTTGCCGCGCTTTTGCCATCGAAGGCGTAACTCCAGATCTACTCGCGCAGGCGTGATACCGAAACGCTTCATCCTCGTCGCCGGCACGTTCTTGTTGTCGCTGCTGCTCTACGTGGATCGCACGTGCATCTCGACAGCCAAGGATGCGGTGACGCGGGAGCTTGGCTTGAGCAACGAGCAATGGTCCTGGGTGCTGGCCTCCTTTGCGTTTGGCTACGCGTTGTTCCAGACGCCGGGCGGCGCGCTGGCCGACCGCCTGGGCGGACGCCTGGTTCTCACGGCCGTGGTCACGGTGTGGTCCATCTTCACCGGACTCACAGCGGCGGCATGGAATCTTGGCAGCCTGCTTGTTGTGCGCTTCCTGTTCGGCGCGGGTGAGGCGGGTGCCTTTCCCGGCATGGCGCGCGTCGTCTATTCGTGGATTCCCGTGAAGGAACGCGGTCTGGTGAAGGGAATCAATTTCTCCGGATCACGCATCGGCGCGGCGCTGGCCATGCCCGGCATCGCCTGGCTGATTCAGCAACTCGGCTGGAAGCAATCGTTTGTCGTGCTGATGCTCGTCGGTTTCGCCTGGGCGCTGGTCTGGTGGCTGTGGTTTCGCGACGAACCCGCGGAGCATCGCGGCATCCCGAAGCAGGAACTCGATTACATCCTGGCCAACCGGCAGGACGCCGCCACGCGCGGTTCCGCCCCGACGAAAATGCGCATGGCGACCCTGTTCGCTTCGGGAAATTTGTGGCTGATGATGGCCCAGTATTTCGGCAGTAACTTCACCTTCTTCTTCAGCCTCACGTGGCTCTATCCCTACGTGAAAACAAAATACAATCTTGCCGCCGTGGATGCAGGTCTCTACGCAATGGTGCCGTTGCTGGGTGGTGCGGCGGGAAATATTTTCTCCGGCTGGCTGGTGGATGCGCTGTATCGCAGCGGCCGGTCTTCGCTCTCGCGCAAACTGCCCGCCATCGCCGGCTTCGCCCTGGCGGCCCTCGGCATGCTGATGAGCGTCGAACAGGCCACCGTCGGTGGCGCGGTCTTCTGGCTCACCGTGGCCATCTTCGGCGCGGACATGACGCTCAGTCCGTCGTGGTCGTTCTGCATCGACATCGGCGGCCGGCACGCGGGCGCGGTCAGCGGCACGATGAACATGGCGGGCAATCTCGGCGCGGCCATCACGGCGCTGGCCTTTGCGTATCTACCGGAAACGACGCGTGGTAACGTCGCATTCTTCTATACAGCGGCGGCATTGAGCGGAGTGGCGGTCGTCTGTTGGTTGTTGGCGAATTCATTGCGAAAAATGGAGGCGACGGCGTGAAGGCAATGCGTGGAGCCATGATTGGCGCGGGATTCTTCGCGCAGTTTCAAGCCGAAGCCTGGAGGCGGATGGCCAACGTCGAACTGGTCGCCGTGGCGGATTCCGCGGCGGGCAAGGCGCCGGAGTTCGCCGCAAGGTTCGGCCTCGCGAGCTCCTACGAATCGGTCGAAACGATGATCGACGCGGAGAAGCCGGATTTCGTGGACATCGTCACGCGGCCCGACACGCATCTCCCGCTCACGCGAATCGCTGCGCAACGTGGCATCCACGTCATCTGTCAGAAGCCGATGGCTCCGACCGTGGCGGAGAGCGTCGCGATGTGCGAAGCCTGCGAGGCGGCGGGAGTGCGCCTGCTCATTCACGAAAACTGGCGCTGGCAGCCTTGGTATCGCGAGGCGCATCGGCGCATCGCGGCGGGCGAACTCGGCGCGTTGAAAAAACTTTCCTTCGACTGGCGCACGGGCGACGGCAACGGCCCCGAACCTTACGCGGCGCAGCCTTACTTCCGTGAGATGCCGCGTCTGCTCATCTACGAAAGCCTCGTCCACATCCTCGACACGTTTCGTTTCCTCGGCGGTGAGTTGCAGGTCAGCGCGTGCGAGACGCGACGCGTGAATCCCGTCATCGCGGGCGAAGACTGGGCGGAAATTCACGTGCGCTTCGCCGGCGGCGCGGCCGGCCTCATCCACGGCGACCGGCACACGGGCCCGGTGCCCGCACCGATGGCGATGGGCGGCATGGTGATTGAGGGTGAAGGTGGCACCCTGCGGATCGCACCTGACGGCCGTCTCTTCCACAACGACGAAACGGTTGAATCAACGTCTCCGCCGGCGGGCTACAAAGGCGACAGCGTCTTCGCCACTCAGCGGCATTTGCTCGAGTGCCTTGTCTCTGGTCGCCCGAGCGAGAGTGAAGGCCGCGAGTATTTGAAAACCGTCGCGCTGGTTGAGGACTGCTACCAGCTCGCGCCTCAACCCAAACCCGGCGGCAGGGATGCCGCCACTCCTTCAACATGAAACATCAAGGCCTCGATCATCTCGCCATCGCGGTGCCCGACACGGAAGCCGCGCTCAAGACTTGGCGCGACACGCTGGGCTTCCCGATCCTCTACAGCGAGGTCGTGAACGGCGGCACCGTGCGGCTCACGCATCTTGATTTGGGCAACACGCACCTGCAACTCGTCGAACCGCTCACGCCGGACCATCCGCTCCAGGCGTGGCTCGCGAAGAACGGTCCAGGCCTTCATCATTTCTGCCTCAAAGTGGATGATGTGGGCGAAGCAATGAAACGCTCACCCGTGCCGACTGCGCCCGCGGCCCATCAGGGCACTCAGGGCAAGCGCGCAGTATTTCTGGATGGCAACGCCACACAGAGTGTGCGGGTGGAACTTACAGGCAAATGATGGGAGCGATCAACAAAGCAGCACTGTTCGCGACGCTGCCGCCGCCGTGGACCGAGGATTTGCGTCCGCAGATTCGCGCCATATTGGCAGCGCAGCCGCAGCACAAGCTCGTGGTGCTTGACGACGATCCCACCGGCACGCAGACCGTTCACGGCGTGCCGGTGTTGACGACTTGGGATACGGCGGCGCTGAAAGCCGAGTTCGCGCAACCCGGCCCGTGTTTCTACATCCTGACCAATTCACGCAGCCTCACGCCGGAAAGTGCGAAAGAGCTTAACCGCGAGATCGCGCGGAACCTCAAAGGAGCGGCGGCATCCTTGCCGCCGGTTTCTACTCGAAACGAACACGGCGGCCGGGATGCCGCCGCTCCGTTCACCGTCGTCAGTCGCAGCGACTCGACGCTCCGCGGGCACTTCCCGCTGGAGACGGACGTGCTGGCGGAGGAACTCGGCCCCTTCGATGCCACGCTGATCATTCCTTACTTCGAAGCAGGAGGCCGCTACACGATCCACGACGTCCACTGTGTAGCCGAAGGCGACAAACTCACGGCCGCAGCCGAGACACCATTCGCGAGGGACGCGGTGTTTGGCTACGCGCACTCGAACTTGCGCGAGTGGGTCGAGGAGAAGACGCATGGCCGCGTGAAGTCTCATGAGGTGGCCTCGGTGTCGCTCGAGACGATTCGAATCGGTGGACCGCAGGCGGTGTGCGAGCAGTTGCAGAGCCTGGCGAAAGGATGCGCCTGCATCGTCAATGCCGCCGCGCTTTCGGACATGGATGTTTTTGCGCTGGGGTTGCTCATGGCGGAGCAAAACGGTCGTCGCTACCTCGTGCGCAGCGCCGCGCAGATCGTGGCGGCCAGGCTGGGCCTCGAGCCGCGGCCATTGCTCAGTGGTCATGATTTAAAGACAGGCGGCAGCGGGGGCGGTTTGGTCGTCGTGGGCAGTTACGTGCCGAAAACCACCGAGCAACTCGCGCATCTCCTCGCTAACACCAACATTGATCGCATCGAGCTTCCCGTGCCTGCTTTGCTCGATGAGGCCAAACGCGCCGAAGGCATCGAGAAATCCCTGGAAGGCGTCCACGACGCCTTGGGGGCGAATCGCGATGTCGTGCTCCACACCAGTCGTGGTCTCGTCACGGGCGACGAAGCCGATCGCAATCTCAAAATAGGGAACAGCGTGTCGGCGGCGCTCGTGGAGATCGTCCAGCGACTCAGGGTGCGCCCGCGCTATTTCGTCGCGAAAGGCGGCATCACGTCCAGCGACCTCGCCACACGCGGACTGGGCGTGAAGCGGGCGGTGGTGGCGGGGCAGTTATTGCCCGGCATTCCCGTCTGGCGCCTCGGCGCGGAGGCGAAATTTCCCGAACTCACCTACGTGGTATTTCCCGGCAACGTGGGCGCACCGGATGCGCTCGCTGAAGCCGTGCAGAAACTCCAAGACTAAACCGAGACATAGATCCATGAAGACTTCCCGATCCATCAAGCTGCTCCAGATTCTTCTTCTGCTGAACCTGATGCACGTCCGCTTGCCAGCGGCATCGGCCGCGACCCCAAAGGAAGCTGCGGCACCAACTCAGAAGCCATATCCGCCGGAGTGGGGCCTGCCGCCACAAATCCAAACCCGCGACTACGTGGAATTGCCGGGTGGCTACGGCTTCGGCAGTTCTACCCTGGCCCGTTGGATCCAACAGCATCTCGCCACGGCCGGAACCGCGAAATCATTGACTGCGTTGCGCCGTCAGCCTGACGGGAGAAGAACTGTCGCTATTTCCGGCGAATTGAAGCAATGGCACAAGGTGACACTCACGCTTGATGGCCCCTTCGCGCATGAATCGGACGGGAGTGGCGGCATCCCTGCCGCCGGGAACTCGGAAACAAAATCGAACGGGCGGCTGGAAGCGCGCCCCTCCAATCCGTTCACAGACCTCGCGTTCAATGTCACGTTCACCCACGAGAGCGGCGCACCGAAATACACCGTGCCCGGCTACTTCGCGGCGGACGGCGATGCGGCGAATACTTCCGCCGAGTCCGGCACGAAATGGCGCGCCCACCTTTCCCCGGACAAGGCCGGCCAGTGGAACTACGTCATCTCGTTCAAAAAGGGCAAGGAAGCCGCGCTCGGTGGTAAGGGTGAAGCCCTGAAACCGTTCGATGGCGTTCGCGGCAGGTTCAACATCGGAGCGACCGATAAAGCGGGACGTGATTTCCGCAGCAAGGGGCGCCTGGAATATGTGGGCAAGCATCACCTCCAGTTTGCTGGTTCGAAGGAGTATTTCCTGAAAGCGGGCGCGGATGCACCCGAGACGCTGCTCGGTTATGCGGACTTCGATAACACAATCGCTGGCAAGCCCGAAAAGGTGCCGCTGAAGACGTGGCAACCGCATGTGCAGGATTGGAAGGCGGGCGACCCGACTTGGAAGAGCGGCAAGGGCAAGGGTCTTATCGGCGCGCTAAATTATCTCTCAGGCAAAGGCGCGAACTCCTTCTCGTTCCTCACCTACAACGCTGCCGGCGATGGCGACAACGTGTGGCCATTCATCGAGCGGAACGACAAGTTGCAGTACGATTGCTCCAAGCTCGACCAGTGGGGCATCGTCTTCGATCACGCCACCGCGCACGGGCTGTATCTCCATTTCAAAATGCAGGAAAACGAGATGGACGACGACCGGGTCGGCCATGAATCCAAGCCGGGCCGCGTTCCCGAGTCGCTCGATGGCGGGAAGCTTGGTCCGGAGCGCAAACTCTACTGCCGTGAACTCATTGCCCGCTTCGGTCATGCACTCGCACTGAACTGGAACATTGGAGAGGAAAACACGCAGTCCCCCGAGGAAGTCCGCGACATGGTGAAATATCTGCACGACACCGATCCCTACCATCACCACATCGTGCTCCACACGTTTCCCAATCAGCAGGAACTGAAATACAACGCGCTCATCGGCAACCAATCGCTGCTCACGGGCGCCTCGCTGCAAAACGGATGGAATGCCTCGCACCAGCGCACCCTGCAATGGCTCTCGGCGTCAGACAACGCAGGGAGGCCCTGGGTCGTGGCCCACGACGAGCAAAACCCCGCCGGTCTCGGCGTGCCGCAAGACCCCGGCTACAAAGGCACGGACGGTATCGCCGTCGAGAAGGGCAAGAAGAAGCAAAATGCCACCACAGGCGACGTCAAATCGAAGGCCTACACGCTGCATGACATCCGCAAGCTCACGCTCTGGGGCAGCCTCATGGCCGGTGGCGCGGGCGTGGAATACTACTTCGGCTACGCCCTGCCGGAGAACGATCTCACCTGCGAGGACTTCCGCAGCCGTGACAAATCTTGGGACTACTGCCGCATCGCGCTGAACTTTTTCCACGATGAAAAAATCCCGTTCGCCGAGATGAAGAACGCCGATGCGCTCATTGGCAATACGAAGGATGACAACTCGAAGTTCTGTTTCGCCAAACCCGGCGAGCTTTACCTCGCTTATCTCCCCAACGGCGGCACCACTGACCTCGACCTCTCTGCCACAAAGGGCACCTTCACCGTGAAATGGTTCAACCCCCGCACCGGCGGCGCGCTCAAGGATGGCTCCGTGAAGTCCGTAACTGGCGGCGGCACTGTATCACTCGGGAATCCACCCGCTGAAGCGCAGGAAGATTGGCTGGTGATGATTCGATGAAACGCTGTTACGCCAACAAATTGCTCGTCCTTTTGGCTTCGTTGTTCACAGCGGGCGGGGCGGAGTTGGAAGCACGCAAGGGCGACTGGGTCGTGACGGGCAAGGAACATGTCTTCGGAAAGCATATCCGGCTCGACGGCAATCTCGTGCTCGAAAAGGGCGCCCGGCTGGAGCTGGAAGATTGCGCCCTGGAATTCATCGGCACCAAGTCGCGTGAGCATTTGCTTGATTGGAAGGGCGGTACGCTGGTCACGCGCCGCAGCACCCTGGGTGGCTTTGTGCGCGACGACGGCACTCCGATTCACACGGTGTTCCATATCTACGACGGCGCGTGGGAAGCCACCGACACGGTCGTGCAATACAGCTACGGTATCAGTTTTGGCCAGAACACCGGCGGTCGCCTGACCGCCCTACGTCTCAAAGCCGGCCCCCGTCCCGACGCCATCATAGCCTCAGGCAAGGCGGACATTGCTCTGACGGAGTGCGAGTTCCCCATCGCGGTCAGCATTTACACACAGGCGGGAGGCAACGCACACCTCGATCTGCCCGTGAAGACGCCGGTCTCCCGCACGTTCGATGCGAGCAACACACCCGGCATCGAGTATCGCATGGAATTCACACGCACGGTCGTGCCAGATCATTGGTTTGTTTTCCTGCGGAACATCGGCAACGCCAACCCGCGTTGTAACGTGACCCTCGGTGATTGCCCGAAGCTGATCGTCTCACTGCTCGGTCACAACGTCACTGGAGACCTCTGTCTCTCCACCGACCTCGCGACCCCGGTCAAATACGGCAACGTCCACCTGTCGCGTGCCGGCCATCCCGTAACGTTTTTCCTCTGGGCACTCTATGGCAGTGGCGACAAGACCGATGTGACCGTCCACGGCCCCGCGCGCATCTGCGAACTCATGCACCGCGGCGGAGTGATGAAACTTCGCGGCACGCCGGGGAAAAATGATCTCGTGCTCGGCTGCACGACGCTCGAGCTGAGCAACACCGCTCACATGGACTTGGAGCATGTTCACCTCGGCACCACTTCCGCGGATGGCAAAGCACCCGGTGAAGCGAGCGTCGAAGGCGCCGCGCGACTCACCGGCCGCAACGTGAGCGTGAGCCGCGTTGTTTTCCACACAAAGGGAAACGGCACCGTGCAACTCGACACTGTGGATCGCCGCGGTGAAATCACGAAGCGCGCCGAAGGCGGCCAGATCAACATCACAGAGAACAAGCCTTGAGTTTCAACCTGGCCACAGTCGAGAGATCGTGCTTAATAATTAAGACCGTGAATGAGAACTTTGCTGCACTGTAAAACCACGTGAGGAACGGACGGTTAGATGTGGATTTCGACGATAACCGCCGCCTCACTTCCCGCATCTAAACGGGGACATTGAACCTGATCATGAACCGAAAACTCCCCCTGCTGCTCACCATCCTCGCGGCCGCGGTTGCGTCAGCCCCGGCGGCAACCACCGTCTCCATCTCCAGCGATGATTTTCTCATCAACGGGCAGCTCACTTGCAAGGGTCGCGTGTGGAATCGTCATCGCATCGAGGGCTTGCTGATGAACAATCGCGTCGTGCAGGGCACGTTCGACGACTTGAATCCGGAGACGGTCGCGCGCTGGAAGTATCCCGATACGGGCAGGTGGGATGCGGAGCGCAACGTTCGCGAGTTCCTCACCGCGATGCCCGAGTGGAAGGCGCACGGTGTGCTCGGCTTCACCGTGAATTTCCAAGGCGGTTCGCCCGAGGGCTACTCGAAGGGGCAGCCGTGGGAGAATCATCCCTTCAACGCCGATGGCTCTCTGCGTCCCGCGTTCTTGGACCGCATGAAGCGCATTCTCGACGAGGCTGACCGGCTCGGGATGGTGCCCATCGTCGGCTATTTTTACTTCGGCCAATCGGGCCGATTGAAGACCGACGAGAATTGTATCCGCGCCACCGACACATTGACCAAGTGGCTGCTCGACGGCGGCTGGCGCAATGTGCTCGTCGAAATCAACAACGAGTCAAACCCCGGCTACCGCCCGCCGATTCTGAAAGCGGACCGCGTCCACGAACTCATCGCCCGTGTGCGCGACACCAGGTCCGTCGATGGCCGCCGCTTGCTCGTCGGCACATCGTTCCCGGTAAAAGTCATGCCCACGGTGGAAGTCATGCGCGTTTCCGACTACGTCTCGATTCACGGCAACGGCTTCCCCAGTTCCGCGGCGCTCGTGGAAAAGATCCACGCCACCCGCGCGCTCGATCCGAAACGCGTGATTCCCGTTGTCATCAACGAGGATGACCACAACGACTTCACCGCCGCCGATGGCCGCCTCGCCTCCGCCGTGGCCGAGCATGTGTCGTGGGGCTGGTTCGACTGGCGCCGCGAGGGCGAGGGGCTCGACGAGGGCTATCAAAGCGTGCCCGTGAATTGGGGAGTCAGTTCGCAACGAAAGCGCGACTTCCACAACCAGATCTCCACAATCACCGGCGTCAAATCCTCACAACCATGAAACTCACCTCACTCGTCTTTTCATTTCTTGTCGTTCTTGCCGGCCAGTCCGCCTTCGCAGCCGTGCCCGACCACCCCCGCCTGATCGTCCTCGCTGACATGGGCAATGAGCCGGATGAAGAGCAGCAGATGCTGCATCTGCTGATGTGTTCCAGTGAAATCCAGGTGGATGGCTTGATCGCCGTCACCGGCAAGTATCTGCGGCCCGAAGACAAAATCCCCTACCGGCAGAAGCTGCACCCGGAGCTGTTCACGCGCTTGATTGACGGCTACGCGAAGGTCTATCCGAACCTGAAACTTCACGCCACCGGCTGGCCCACGCCGGAACACTTGCACGGCGTCGTCGCCAGCGGCCAGACCGGCTACGGCATCGCGGACACGGGCGAAGGCAAGGCCACCGCGGGTTCCAGGCTCATTATTGACGTCGTGACCAAGGCCGATCCGCGGCCCATTCACATTGTTGTTAACGCCGGGGCGAACACGCTGGCCCAGGCGCTCCGCGACTATCGCGCCACGCATTCGGCGGCGGAACTGAAAGCGTTCGTTGCCAGGCTGCGCGTGTTTGAGAACGGCGCGCAGGACAATTCCGGAGCGTGGATCTGTCACGAGTTCCCGGACATTTTCTGGGTGCGCAGCAACTTCCAGACGTATTGCTTCGGTGGTCCGTCGAACAACAATCTCGGTCCGCATAACTGGAAGCCGCATGCCTACAGCGCCGACGGGCAGGATGATTGGGCCGAGGAGAACGTGCGGACGAATCACGGCGCGCTTGGCGAACTGTATCCGGTTCGCAGCATGGGAAACCGGATTCATTTTCTCGAAGGCGGCGGCACGATTCCATGGATGGGATTGGTGTGTCACGGCCTCACGGATTCAGCCGAGCCATCGTGGGGTGGCTGGAGCGGACGTTTCAGCGCGGAAAAAATCCAGAATGTCTGGTCGCGCCACAGCGACATCAAAGCCGATGAACAGACCTGCGTGCCTTTCTCCGTTTACACGGAGGTCAAGGATCGCTGGACCGATCCCGAGGATGGGAAGGTTTATGACGATTCCAGCACGCCCATCTGGCGCTGGCGCACCGCCATGTGGAATGACTTCAAGGTCCGCATGGACTGGTGCGTTCAACCTTACACGAAGGCCAATCACCATCCCCACGCCGTCCTCAACAGCGACGCGAGCGACGCCATTCTCAAGCGCTCCGCGAAGCCCGGCGACGTGCTCGCATTCTCCGCGGCCGGCTCCACCGATCCGGACAAGGATGCGCTGCGCTTTTCGTGGTGGGTTTACCCGGAGGCCGGCCGGAGGCCCTACGGCAAAGCGTTGCCGATTGAGAACGCGTCTTCCGACAAGATCACGCTCACGATTCCGCCCGAAGCTGCGGGGAGGGAATTGCACCTGATTCTGGAAGTCTGGGACAAGAACCCGATCGTGCCGCTGGTAGATTACCGGCGTGTGGTCATCACCGTCACCCGATGAACTGCATGATGTATTCCGCCCGCCGACGCGTCTTCCACGCCGGGATCGCCCGTGTCAGACATTTGAGACCATGAACAGACGCCACTTCTTCCCAACCACGCTGTGGCTCCTCGGCTTGGTCAGCGCATTTTTCGGTGCGAGCGCCCGTGCGCTCGAAGTGGACCTCTCCGCCGTCTCACCGGCCAGCGCCATTCGCGTTAGTGCCGCCAGCGACTTCGTGACGGTCGAGTGGCCGAGCGATGATGCCGGACAACACGCCACTGCGAAATTCCGCCTGAACGTCGGCGAGCCGCTCATCGAGTCGTTCGCCTTGCGCGCCGCGGAAGAAAATGCGCCGCACGTCATCGCGCGGGACTTGCAGCCGTTCACGGCCATCACGGTGGGCAGTCGGGATCTGTCCACCGCCGGCAAGTGGGTCATCTTCTTTGACAAGGTGAACAAGCGCCCATCGCAGCGATATGGGGCGCAGCTCGACCTGACTTCGGTTCGCGCTCGCGCGGAAGGCAATCGCGGCTCGATCACGCTGGGCGGGCTGAAGGCCGGACCCTTCACGGGCGAACTCGTCTTCACGTTCCACGCTGGCAGTCCGTTGATTCACGCCGAGGCCGTGGTGAGCACCCAGGAAGATGCCCGCGCGATCATCTATGACGCCGGACTCATCGCGCGCCCCGGTGGAGTCGAGCGATTCGTCTGGGCCCAAACGGGCGACGGCACCGCAAAGGCGCTCGTCCCGAGCACGCCGGCCGCACCGCAATCGACACGCCACCGCACGGTCATCGCCGAAACCGCCGAGCACGGCATTGTCGCCGTGTTTCCCGCGCCGCATCGCTTTCTCTACCCGCTGGATTTCGCAGAGAACTTTGGCTTCAATTGGGCTGGTCGCGACTACGCCTCCGCACCCGCCGGAGATGGCTGGGGCGTTCGCCAGCCGCCCGAGGGCGACCAGCGCTTCGTTCCGTGGGTCAATGCCCCGCCCGGCACTGCGCAGCGGCTCGGCGTGTTCTATCTGCTTTCGCGCGAAAGCGCGGCGAGCACGCTCGCGGCGGTGAAGCGCTTCACGCACGACGACCGCTATGTCGCGCTGCCCGGTCGCAAGACGTTCACCTCGCATTACCACATTGAGCACACGCTCACGCTTCTGGAGAAACAGGCCGCCGCCAAGACCACCGCGCTCCCTGCCGAGCTGGAAAATCCCGGCTTCGTTCGCTCCTTCAAGGCCGCAGGCGTGGACATCGTTCACCTCGCCGAGTTTCATCGCGGTCCCACGCCGAAGCTCGATGCCTCCGCGCGGCTCAAACAATTGCGGACGCTGCATGCCGAGTGCGCGCGACTCTCGGACGACAAGTTTCTCCTGCTGCCCGGCGAGGAGCCCAACGTCCATCTCGGCGGCCATTGGATCAGCTTTTTCCCCAAGCCGGTGCTCTGGGTCTTGAACCGCCCGCCTGGGACTCCGTTCGTGCAGACCACGCCGGAAGGCGAAACGCTTTATCACGTCGCCAGCCCCGCGGATGTGCTCGAACTCATGCAGCGCGAGCACGGCCTCATGTGGACCGCCCACGCCCGCATCAAGAGTTCGGTGGCCCACCCCGATGCCTATCGCGATCAGGATTTCTTCAAGTCGCCCCACTTCCTCGGAGCCGCGTGGAAGGCCATGCCCGCCGATTACTCGCGCGACACGCTCGGCTGGCGCGTGCTCGACCTGCTCGACGACATGAACAACTGGGGCGCTCCCAAGCAGGCCATCGGCGAAGTGGACATCTTCAAAGTCGAGCCCGACTACGAACTCTACGGCCACATGAACATCAACTACGTCGAGCTCGATCAGCTCCCGAAGTTCGCCGACGGCTGGGCTCCGCTGCTCGCCGCGCTCCGCGCCGGGCGCTTCTTCACCACCACCGGAGAAATTTTGCTCGCCGATTTCACCGCGACGCGCGTTGCCGCCGGTCAAGTGCCCGCTGTCCGCGCGCACCTCACGTGGACCTTCCCGCTCTCCCACGCCGAAGTCGTGGGCGGTGACGGCAGCAAGATTCTTCGTCATCGCATCGACCTTTCCCAAACCAAAGCCTACGGCACACTCGATCTCGCCCCGGTGCTGCCCAAGGAATTTGCGGCCTGCCAATGGGTTCGCCTCGAAGTCTGGGACGTCGCCGCCAACGGTGCCTTCACCCAGCCCGCCCACTTCACCCGCGACCCTCGCATCGATCTGCTCGAGGCTGGGAAAAAGTAATGAAGTTGATACCCTCCCGGCAGCAACCCATCATGAAACTCACCTCCCTCCTCTTTGCGCTCCTTTGCGTTCTTTGCGGCCAGCCTTCCTTCGGCGCCGCGAAGCCCAACATTGTCGTCTTCATTTCCGATGACCACAGCCAGTTGGACTCCCAGGCCTACGGCTCCACCGAAGTTCGCACGCCAAACATGGCGCGGCTGGCCGCTGAGGGAATGAGATTCACCCACGCCTTTGTCGCCTCGCCTTCCTGCGGACCCAGCCGCACCGCTTTGCTCACCGGCCTTTGGTCCGCGCGGAACGGCGCTGAGCCCAATCACACGCCCAAGCGGCCGGACGTGGCTTCGCTCCCGCCCGTTCTCCACGCGCTCGGTTACGAGGTCGCTGCCATCGGCAAGGTCGCGCACAACACCTACGCCAAGGATCACCGCTTCGACTACATCGAGGGCCCCAGCCAGGGCTTCTCCGAAACCGCCGCCGTCGCGAAATTCCTCGCCGATCGCGACGCCACCAAACCCCTTTGCCTCTTCGTCGGCACGCGTCACCCGCACACGCCGTGGAGCGCCGAGCGGACCTACGATCCCGCCGCCGTAAAAATTCCACCGACCCATGTGGACACCCCCGTCACGCGGGAGGAGCGCGCGAGCTATCTCACCGACATCACCAAGTCTGACACCTTGCTCGGCGAAGTCCGCGCAATCGCCCGCGAAAAAATCCCCGGCGACACGCTCTTCATCTACACCGCCGACCACGGCGGCGCCTGGCCCTTTGGCAAATGGAATCTCTACGACGCCGGCATCCGCATCCCGCTCATCATCGCTTGGCCGGGCAATCTCAAACCCGGCACCACAAGCGACGCGATGGTCTGCTGGCCCGATCTGCTCCCCACATTCATTGAACTTGCCGGTGGAAAAGCTCCCGACGGCCTCGACGGAAAGTCGTTCGCCGCCGTCCTGCGCGGCACCGCCACGACGCATCGCGATCAAGTCTTCAGCACCCACAGCGGCGACGGCGATTTCAATGTCTATCCCATCCGCAGCGTCCGCACGCGCGACTGGAAATACATCCGCAACCTCCACCCTGAATTCCAGCACCACACCCACATTTCGCGCTCGTCCGGTCCGAGCGGGCTCGTCTATTGGAAAACCTGGCTCACCGCCGCCGAGAAAGACGCCGCCGCCTCGGCCATCGTGAAACGCTACAGCGAGCGACCCGCCGAAGAACTCTACGACCTTGCCGCCGATCCGTTCGAGTTGCACAACCTCGCCGCCGATCCGAAGCACGCCACCCGCCTCGCGGCGATGCGCGCCGACCTCGACGCGTGGATGAAACAGCAGGGCGACACGCAAACCGTCTTCGGCAACCCGCTCCTCAAGGGCGCGCCCGCGACCCTGATCACGCCCGGCGGCGGAAAGAAGAAAGTTACCAAATGAAATATGCCCTCGCCCTCATCACTGCACTGCTGCTCACTCCGCTCGCCGGGCTGACCGCAGCGGAGCCGTCCAGACCCAACATTATCCTCGTCATGCCCGACGACGTGGGCTACGGCGACTACGCGTGCCTCGGCAATCCGATCATGCGCACGCCCTCCGTGGATGCGTTCAAGAAGGAGAGCCTGCTCTTCACGCAGTTCCACGTGAGCCCGACCTGCTCGCCGTGTCGCTCGGCATTGATGAGCGGACGCCACGAGTTCAAGAACGGCGTCACGCACACCATCCTCGAGCGCGAGCGCATGACGCTGAAGACTTTCACTTTGCCGCAGATGCTCAAGACGGTCGGCTACACTTCGGGCATCTTCGGTAAGTGGCACCTCGGCGATGAGGCGGCGTATCGGCCCGAGAGTCGCGGCTTCGACGAAGTCTATACTCACGGCGGCGGGGGCATCGGACAAATCTACCCCGGCTCCTGCGGCGACGCTCCGGGCAATACGAACATCGACCCGGCGCTTTGGCACAACGGCAAGTTCGAGAAGACCAAGGGCTATTGCACCGACTTGTTCTTTGCGCAGGCGATCAAGTGGATCGATGCGAAGCGCGGGGCGAAGCAGCCATTCTTTGCCTACATCCCGCTCAACGCCGCGCACGGTCCGCACGTCGTGCCGAAGGAATACTATCAGCAGTATCTCGGCAAACCCCGCGTGAGCGAGGAGACCGCGAAGTTCTTCGGGATGCTGGAGAACATCGACACCAACTTCGGCAAGCTCCTGGCGAAGCTAAAGGAATGGGGCATCGAGGACAACACGCTGGTCATCTACCTCGGCACCGACAACGGCGGCACGGCAGGCAGAGGCATCTTCAACGCCGGCATGAACGGCGGCAAGGGCACGACCTATCAGGGCGGCACCCGCTCACCGTGTTTCTTCCGCTGGCCCGCGGGCGGCATCCCTGCTGGTGCGGAGTGCGATGCGCTCAGCGCGCACCTCGATCTTTTCCCCACACTCGCCGAGATCACCGGCGCGACACTGACCGCCGAGGTGAAGCTACAAGTCGAAGGCCGCAGTTTGCTCCCTGTGCTGAAGAACCCGAAGGCCGAGTGGGCGGACCGCACGCTCGTGCATCACGTCGGACGTTGGGCCAAGGGAAAAGCGGCGGATTCCAAATACGCCAAGAGCGGGATTCAGAACTCGCGATTCACGCTGGTGAACAACAAAGAGCTCTTCGACCTCAAGGCCGACCCCGGCGAAAAGACCAACGTCATCGCCGAGCATCCCGAAGTGGTCGCGAAACTGCGCGCCGCCTATGACCAGTGGTGGTCCGACGTGCAGCCATTGCTCGTCAACGAAGCCGTCACCAACATCCCGAAAATTAATCCGTTCCAAGAACTCTACTACAAGCAGTTCGGCGGCAGCCCGACGGCGGCAGCCCTCAAGCGGATGGATCCGAAATCTTCGCCCGATGGAGAGGATGAGCCCGCGGCACCCAGAAAACGAAAAGCGAAAGCCGCCAAATAGACTGATCCATGAATCCCGTTCGGTCCTTCGTTCTCGTTCGGATGCTTTTTCTGATTGCTGCGGCCGTTGGCGCAACGGCTTGGTCAACCGAAGCACCGCGAACACCGGCGGCGGCCGTTCGCTTCCCCGGCTTCAGTTGGGATCGCGTCCCGCTCTACCTCCACTTTGGCAAGCGCAGTCCTGACCTCACCGATGCCGAGATCGATTTCGTCGCGAGTCACAGCACCTTGATCGCCCTCGAAAAAGGCCACGGCACCACCCCGCACGGGAGCACCGAGGCCGGCGTTGCCGATTCCGCGCGCCGCATCAAGCAGCGCAATCCGGCCGCCAAGGTGCTCTTCTATTTCAACGCCTTCATCAACTGGCCGGGCTACGAGGCCTTCAAGACCTACCGTCCCGAGTGGACGCTGCGCACCGCCGCCGGCCAGGTCGTCAAGCACAGCTCCGGCACGCCGCGGCCCGATCCGTCCAACGCGGAGTTTCGCGAATGGTGGTCCGAGGTGGTGGCCAAAGCGAATCGCTCCGCGCCGCTCGGCGGTGTGTTTATCGACGCGCTGCCGCAGGCGCTGACTCCCGCCCTCGCGAAGCAGGTCGGCGATGAGAAGGCCCGCGCCGTCGTCGCCGGGCTGCGCGAGATGATCGCGTTGACGAAGCGCAAGCTCGGCCCCGACAGTCTCGTCGTCGCCAACGGACTGCGCACCACGGATTTTCGCGAGATCCTCGACTGGGAGGGCATCGATGGCGTGATGATCGAGCACTTTGGCGGTTTCAAGACGACTGCGCCGGCGGACATCAAGTTCGACCTCGACTCGATCGCAGTCACCGCGGCCAGGGGAAAGTTCGTCGTCATCAAAGGCTGGCCCGGCTTCAATTGGCTGGAGAAGGAAATGATGAAGCGCCCCCACGCCGAGTTGCTGAAACTCGCTCGCGAGCGCCTCACGTTTCCGCTGGCGTGCTTCCTCGTCGCGGCGCAACCCGGCTCGCACTTCTGCTACTCGTGGGGCTACACGGATCGCCACGGTATGCTCGACGCCTATCCGGAATTTGATCGCCCGCTCGGTCCGCCCAAAGCCGCCGCTAAGTGGGAGGGCCTCACCGCCACCCGCGAGTTCGCCCATGCCTCCGTATCGGTTGATCTCAACACAAAAAAGGCCCGCATCGACTGGCACTGATCGCTCCCACACATTGATCCCGTGAAACATACACTCACTCTCCTTGCCGCCCTGCTGCTCACGCCGTTGCCGGCACTCCACGCCGCTGACGCGCCGCAGCTCGCCAAGCCCAACATCCTCCTCATCGTCGCCGATGATCTCGGCTATCGCGATCTCGGTTGCTACGGCGCGACGAAGGTCAAGACGCCTCGGATCGACCGGCTCGCGGGCGAAAGTGTGCGCTTCACCGATGCGCATTCCATCTGTGCTACGTGCATGCCGTCGCGCTATGCGATCCTCAGCGGCACTTACTTTTTCCACGCGCAGCGCAAGGGGGAGTATGCCATTCACTTTCATCAAGGCCAGGTGACCTTGCCTTCCTTGCTGAAGTCCGCCGGCTATCGCACGGCAGCGCTGGGCAAGTGGCACAACGGCTTCGGCCGTGAGCCGGGCCTCGATTGGAATGCCGAACTCAAGCCCGGTCCGCTCGAAATCGGATTCGATTCGTTCTTCGGCACGCCGCGCACGCACAACGAGGCGCCCCACGTGTTCGTGGAGGGGCATCATATCGTGGATTTCGATCCTGCAGATCCCATCAGCGTTGATATGTCCCCGCAGTTTGGCCGATGGGGCAAAACCATCGGCGGTACCAAGGCGCAAGCCGCGCGGCCGGATGAGCGCATCGATTTCATTCTCGCAGACAAGGCGGGGAAATTTCTCGGGCAGCAGACGAAGGGCAATCCCTTCTTTCTCTATCTAGCCTTCGCCTCCGTGCATAATCCCATCAATCCCGCGCCGGAGTTTCGCGGCAAGAGCGAGGCCGGGCTCTACGGCGACTACATCCAGCAACTTGACCATTGCACGGGCCTCGTGCTCGATGCCCTGGAAAAACAAGGGCTGGCGCAGAACACCATCGTCATCTTCACCAGCGACAACGGCGGGCGCTACGAGCGCGAAGCGCTGAAAGCCGGGCACCGCACCAACGGTGAACTACTCGGACAAAAGACCGACGGCTGGGAAGGCGGACATCGCGTGCCGTTGATGGCCCGCTGGCCGCAGCACATCGAGCCCGGCACCTTGCGAAAGGAGTTCTTCCTGCAAGTGGACCTCATGGCCACGCTGGTCGAAGCTGCGCAAATAGCATTGCCTGCGACCGCCTCGCCCGATGGCGCGAGCGAACTCGCGGCCTTTATCAAGCCCGCCTCGGCCCCCGTGAAACGCACGGAAGGCGTCATGCTCGGCAGCGGCACCTACGTGCTGCGTCAAGGCGACTGGCTCTACATCCCCAAGCAAGGTTCCGCCGGTTACACCGCGCCGGAAAAAGAAAAGCCCTGGTCCGTGCCCTATGCCATGATGAGTTTCAAAAACAGCGATGTGGATGAACACGGCCAGATCAAACCCGGCGCGCCCAAGGAGCAGCTCTACGATCTGAGCAAGGACGTGGCGCAGTCGAAGAACATCGCCGCCGGACACCCCGAACGAGTCGCGTCCCTGCGCGCCCGGCTGGAGGAATTGACTGGCAAGTCCAAACAAAAAACGACCGCCGAATAACAAACGCCCACTTATGAAACTACTTCGAAGAATTCCGCTGTTCCTGGCGCCTGTCACCGCACGTATTGCGGCCCTAATTGTCGTGCTATCGGTTCCTGCGATGGCCGCAAAACTTGAGCTAACGCTCGACGCCACGGTTGGCGGGCCGGGGAAGTTTGCGGCGGAGGAGATCCGCCGTGAGGCCGTGGCGCACGGACTAACGTTGGGAGATGACGCGAAAGCAACTCGCATTGCGCTCGCCGTCGGGAAGGCGGGCGATGCTGCCGCGCAGAGTTACAGCATCCGCGTGCAGAACGCGAACGGCCGTCGCACCATCACCGTGCGCGGGGCCGATCCGGCCGGCGTGATGTATGGCGGACTGGATGTCGCGGAGGCGATTCGCACGGGCACGCTCGACTCGTTGAAGGACTCCGACCACACGCCTCAATTGCAATAGACGACATGAAACCCACTCTCACCGACGCCCGCATCCAAACGCGATCCGCTTGGCGAAGCGTCTCGGTTCTCGCTCTCTTATTGTGGGCGCTTTCTCCAGTTGAGCACGGTCTGGCTGATGACAAACCTGATTCGAGACCCATCGGGACATCGGTTAAAGACGGCTGGGTCACGGTCGTCCCGCCCGAATTCCAGGGCGCAATCAACAATCCGCTCGAAGGCTTCCGCGATTACAAGAAGGATGGCTACGGACTTTTGAAGCGCCAATACATCAAGTGGAGCGACATC
>CAZIFU010000169.1:0-30599 GCA_964539075.1 uncultured Verrucomicrobiota bacterium
CCAACGCCAATACCCGCATCCAGCTCAGAAATGTGAGCCTCGGAGGCAATACCCTGGCCTTCCTGGGCACCAACACAACGATCCAACTGGCCGAGGGTGTCATCTCCGGCACGGGCGGAATTGTCGTTTCAAATAACTTTGCGCCCTTCGGCTTGCAACTTAGCGGCACCAACACTTACACCGGCAATAATACCGTCTTAAGCGGCACGTTGTCCATTGGCGCCAATGCGGTGGATGGCGTTCCCAGCCCGCTGGGAAATTCGACCAGCGCCATCCTCGTGGGTGGCATCTCGGGAACAAATGATGCCCGCTTTGTGATTGCCGTAGATACCAACATCACCCCGGCCGTCACCAATGGTCGGGTGATCCTTGTCAGGGCGGGCAACACCGGCACCTCGGCCGTGGGCGGCACCAATACATCGGGCACCGCGGTTTTCACCAATACGATTCAATTGGATAAGAGTGCGGATCTGGTGGCGGGCAGCGGCGGCACGGTGATTTTCCGCGGCGTAATCACCGGCGTGGGCGGCATCAACAAAGTCGGCGCCGGCACGGTCATCCTGCCAGTCACCAACACCTACAGCGGGACCACCATGGTCAGCGGGGGTCCGTTGGTGTTGAGCAATGCGATGTCAATACCCGGTGGCATCGGAAGCACTGGCGGCACGAGTCCCATAAACTTCAATGGCGGCGTGCTGGGGCTTGCAGTAGGAAACTTTAACCGTGGCGTGGGAACCGGCGTGGACCAGGTGCAGTGGGCCTCTAACGGCGGTTTCGCCGCTTTCACCGCCAACCGGAATGTCAACCTGGGCGGTGCCACCAGCGTCGTCACTTGGGCCAGCGGCAGCTTTGTGCCGGCCGGCGCGGCGCTGATCCTCGCCAATAGCGCTTCGGCCAACACCTTGACTTTCCAGAACCCGATTGATTTCAACGGCGCGGTCGGCATCGTGCAGGTTGACAACGGAACCGCCGATGTGGACGCCATCCTCAGTGGTGTGCTGAGCGGCACCGGTTCCAGCGGTCTGGCGAAGACCGGCGACGGCACGTTGAGCTTGACCGCCGCCAATACCTACAGCGGGGACACCATTATCAGCGCAGGCATGTTGATTCTGAGCAATGCGGCGGCCCTGCCCAGTGGCACTGGCAACGTGAACTTCAATGGCGGCGTGCTGGGGCTTGCCGCAGGCAACTTTACACGCGGTTTGGGCACCGGCGCGGACACGGTGCAGTTCACCACCAACGCCACGATCGTCGCTTTGGGCGCCGACCGGATTGTCAATATGGGCGGCGCCGCGGCCACCGCCACTTGGGCCAGCGGCAACTTCCTGCCGAACAACTCGACACTGATCCTCTCGTCCACCCTCTCGTCCAACACCTTGGATTTCCAGAACGGGATCGATTTCAACGGGACAAACCGTATCGTGCAGGTTGACAACGGGACCGCTATTGTGGACGCCATTCTCAGTGGCGTGTTGAGCGGCACCGGTGACAGCGGCCTGATCAAGACCGGCACCGGCTTGTTGAGCCTGACCGGCGCCAATACCTACAGCGGAACCACCGTTGTCAGGGCAGGCGTGTTGCTGTTGAGTAATGCGACGGCTTTCGGTGCCGGTAACCTGATCATTACCGGCGGCGTGGTCGGGGTTTCTGTTGCAGACTTTACCGCTGCTTTGGGAACCGGGGCGGGACAAGTGCAGTTCCCGACCAACGGCGGTTTTGCCGCTTACGGCGCCGACCGGAATGTCAACCTGGGCGGTGCCTTGGCTGGCATTACTTGGGGCACCAACGTCATCGTGCCAGTCAACAGCTTCTTGCAAAGCGGCGCGACCCTGTTCCTCGGGACAACCACTGCGGACAAGACCGTAAATTTCCAAAACCCGATTGATTTGAACGGAACGAACCGCATAGTGCAGACCAGCAACGGAACCGCGCAGGTGGACGCCATCCTCAGCGGAGTGCTGAGCGGCACCGGTGCCAGCGGTTTGCGGAAGACCGGCGCCGGCGTGTTGAGCCTGACCGCCGCCAACACCTACAGCGGAGACACGCGTGTGGACGCGGGTGTGTTGATCTTGAGTAATGCAACAGCACTGCCCGGAGGCATTGGCGCTGCCGGCGGCACCAGCGCCCTGATCATCTCCAACGGTATAGTCGGGCTTGGCGCCGGTGACTTTCTCCGTGCCTTGGGGACCGGCGTGGATCAGGTGCAGTTCCCCACCAACGGCGGTTTTGCTGCTTACGACGTCGATGCGAATGTGAACTTTGGCGGCGCTGCGGCCACCGTCATTTGGGGGTCCACCGCTGGCTTTTTGCAAACCGGCGCGACGCTGTTCCTCGGAGATGGTAGCGCGGACAAGACCGTGACTGTCCAGAACCCGATTGATTTCAATGGAACCAATCGCATCGTTCAGGTCAACGACGGGGCCGCTTCTGCCGAAGGCGTCCTCAGTGGCGTGTTGAGCGGCACCGGCAGCAGCGGCCTGATCAAGACCGGCACCGGCACCTTAAACCTGACCGCCGCCAACACCTACAGCGGGTCCACCGTCGCCAGGGCCGGCGTGCTGCTGTTGAACAATGCGAACGCCCTGCCCGGTGGCATCGGCAGTGCCGGCGGCACCAGTGCCCTGATCATCACCAATGGTGTCGTGGGCCTTGGCGTGGGAGACTTTACCCGTGGCTTGGGGACCGGCTCGGACCAGGTGCAGTTTACGGCTGGCGGTGGCTTTGCCGCTTTCACCGCCGACCGGAATGTCAACCTGGGCGGCGCCTCGGCCGGCGTCACTTGGGACAGCGGCAGCTTTGTGCCGGGTGGCTCGATCTTGATACTCGGGGCGACCAACTCGGCCAACACCCTGACTTTCCAGAACCCGATTGATCTCAACGGATCGAATCGCACCGTGCAGGTGAACGACGGAGGCGCGGCCATTGACGCCATCCTCAGTGGCGTGTTGAGCGGCACCGTCACAGCCAGTTCCCTGACGAAGACCGGCAACGGCACCTTGCTCCTGACCGCTGCCAACACCTACAACAGCAATACAACTGTGAGCGCGGGCATCCTGCGAAGCGGGCTGGATAACGCGCTGCCCACGACCACCGCCCTGACGGTGAACAGTCCCGGGATGTTCGATCACAATGGCAACGCGCAGACGGTCGTGTCGCTGGCCGGCAGTGGCATCGTGACCAATAGCGGCAGCCTGAAGACCTTCACGATCAACGGCGGCCGCACCACCACTTTCTCCGGCTCGATTGACGGGGCGTTGGATCTCGTTAAAGACGGCACAGGCACGCAGACCCTCTCAGGCACCAGCCCCTACAGTGGCACGACCATGATTACCAATGGCACTTTAAATGTGACGGGATCGCTTACCGGTGGCGGCGCTGTCAGCATTGGACTGTTAGGGAGGCTGACCGGATCCGGCACGATTGCTGGCGGGGTGATCAACGGTGGCACCGTGGCGCCGGGAACCAGCCCGGGCATCCTGAGCGTGAACAGCTTCACCGCCTTGACCGGTTCGACGAACATCTTCGAACTGAACGGCTTGGTGCCGGGAACGGGGCACGATCAAATCAATTCAGCCGGTAATGTGACGCTGGCCGGGGAATTGCAAGTGGTGCTCGGGTTTTCGCCCACGCTCGGGGATCTGTTCAAGATCATCAATAATGACTCGGTGAACGCTGTCAGCGGCACCTTCGACGGCTTGCTGGAAGGCGCGACGGTTTCCTCCGGCGGATTTGACTTCTTCGTCCACTATGCCGGGGGTGATGGTAACGATGTGTTCCTGCAAACGTCGGTGCCGGAACCGGGTGCCGTGGCCTTGCTGGTGATGGGTGGGCTGCTCTGCGGCTGGCACGTGGTTCGCCGCCGCCGGGACTAACCCGACTCAGATCCTAATCTCAAAAACGGCGGACTGCCCAGGTCCGCCGTTTTTTTTGAACCGTCGCGGCCCCTCCTCCGGCTCATTGCACCGCGCTCGGAGAGCGCCGGGTTGCCCAAATCTGTTTTTCGGAGGGACGAGCTGTGCGAGTCCCAAATTTCTTCCACACTTCCGGGGAAATTTGGGACTCGCGTAGCTCGTCCCTCCGAAGGAACTGGCATCAGGGAATCACCAGCAATTTCCCCAAAACCTCCCGCCGGCGAAGCTGGGAAAAGGCAGCGGCGGTTTCCGCCAGTGGAAAGGTGCGATGGATGACCGGCGCTATCTTCCCTTCCGCCGCCCATTGCAGTGTGGTTTGCAAATCGCTCCGGTTGCGTCCGTAGCTGCCCGCCAGTCTCTGCTGCTTCGCGAAGAAGGACCACAGGTTCAGCGTCACCTCCCGTCCGGCGGTCGCGCCGCACGTGACAACCGTTCCGCCGCGCGCCAGACAATGAAGCGTTTGCTGGAGGATTTCCCCGCCGACGTGCTCCACCGCCAGGTCCACGCCCCGCTTTTCGGTAAACTGCCGGACTTCCGCCGGCCAGTTGGGGTTGGCGCTGTCCACGGCCAGTTCCGCCCCCAGCTTGAGCGACAGCGCGCGCTTTTCCGGCGTCGAGCCGGTGCTGATGACGCGCCCGCCCAGTTCCCGGGCAATTTGAATGGCGATGGACCCGACCCCGCTGGCGCCGCCGATGACCAGCACCCAATCACCGCTGTTGACCGTGGCCCGATTGGTAAGCATGTGCATGGCCGTGCTGCCGGCCAGCGTGAGGGCGGCGGAGGTTTCAAAACTGACTTCGGCCGGCAAACGCAACAGCGCCCCGGCCGGGACCGCGACTTTTTCCGCGAAGCCACCGTCCCGCTGCACACCGAGGATCTGGTTGTTCAGGCAGAGCGATTCCTCCTCGCGCTCGCAATATTCGCAATGGCCGCAAAACAGGTTTGATTGCACGGCCACCCGTTCGCCCAGCCGCCATTCGTCCACATCGGCTCCCAGTTCCGCGATGGTCCCGGCGATTTCTCCGCCGGGGATGCGCGGCAGCGACAAGGGAATCGGCAGGTGGCCTTCCTCCAGCCAAAGGTCGAGGTGATTCAGGCCGCAGGCCTTCACCGCCACCACCACTTCATCCGGCGCGGGCCGGGGATCGGCCGCGTCTCCGCAGCGAAGCTGTCCGGGAGCGCCGTGCGCCAGAAGTTGGACGGCTTTCATGCGGGCATTCAACACCCGCGCCCGGCTTCCGACAAGGGCATTTCAGCGAACGTGTTCTGCTCCGTTGAACCGCGGGGCGCTTGCTGCCATGATCCCATTCGTGCGCGGAGCAATGGCTGCTTTCCATGAACCGCCTTTGGAGCGCGGCATTTATGCCGCTTCGACGTCCAATACTGCACGACTCGTGAAGCGGCATAAATGCCGCGCTCCAAGGTTCACGGTCCCAGTGCGCGATGGTTGCATCTTGGAGGCTCTCCATAAACCCCGGTCCAAAAGCGGTGCTAAAGCACCCGCAGTCCAAACGCTCCACGATGGCCGTGCGGCTCCCGAAGTTCGCGAAGCGTTTGGATTGCGGGCGATTCATCGCCGCTTTGTTGGCACGAAACGATCCTTGCCGGTTCATGGCCCCGATGCGCGTCTAAAATTGGAGGTCGAGGCTCCCCAGGCAATGGCGGCGTCGAATTCCTGCTCTATCTCCCTCATGATGCTCACCGCCATCCTTGGTGCGCTGACGGGCCTCAGCCTGTTGCTCACGCTCTGGCAATGGGCAGCCTCCCGGCGTTTCCCGCTGCATCAACGCGCGGCGCCGCCGGCTTCACACCCGGCGTCACGCTCCTCAAGCCCTTGCAGGGGTGCGACGCGCACACGGCCGGCTGCCTGCGAAGCTGGCTGGAACAGCATTACGCCGGCCCCAGTGCAGATATTGTTCGACGTCGCTTCGGCGGACGATCCGGTTTGCGCCACCGTTCGCCAGCTCATGGCGGAGCATTCCGAACGCGACGCGCAACTGGTCATCTGCGGGGAAGCTTTTGGGGCCAATGCCAAAATCTCCACCGTCGTCCAGCTTGCCCGCCTGGCCCGGCACGAGGTCCAGGTGCTCAGCGACGCGGACGTGCGCGCGCCGCAGGACGGCCTGGCCCATCTGGTCGCTGTTGTGGCTCGCTGTGAGGCGGCCTTTGGCCGGTGTGACGTTCAGCAGCGCGTGGCAGAGTTCGAGTGGGTGCCTTGTCTGGTTGGTTCCGTCTGGTTTATGGGTGATCGCTGCGTGCTTGCTGGTTCGCGTGGGGTCGGCGGATGATTCCCGTAAAAGACCTGGCGCAAGTTGCGATCTGGGCGCTGGCCTTTCTCGGCGCCCAGGTCTCCTGGCGGGGCCGGCGATACCGCGTTCGGGCGGGCGGCAAATTGGAACCTGCTGACCGCCCGTCAAGAATGTAGGAGCCGATCCCGCCGCGGCGGGAGAGGCTCTGACTTCCTTTCATTTTCCGGTGAAATTTGAGCCTCGTTACCTCGGCTCCTACGAGGGAACAGGTATTTGAACGGGCGGCTGACCGCGCCTGAGTCCGTGCCCGCGCAGCTTCCGGGAAATTTAGCTTGGCAAATTTCCGCCACTGAGATAACAAGCACCCGGTTCTTTGAATTTTCGTTGAGCGTCGCTCAGCGAAACAGCAGTCAGATGTCAGGGAACCCCGTGAAAATCGGGGACGGTTGCGCCACTGTGACGGGATACAAACTCCCACGGCCACCGGTTCCGCGCCTGCGGGACCGGGAAGGCGGGAGTGAGGTTGGAAGCCCGAAGTCAGGATATCGGTCTGGCTGCGCTCGTCGTGGTCCCGCGGGTGCGGGGCCAAACTTCTCCGTCAAGAGAAGGATGAGGCCAGCCTCGCCCGCGGGTGCGGGTGAGGATTCGTGGGATGCCTTCATTCTCCGTTTTGCCGGAGCCTGAAGGTTTTTTGCTTTCCGGCTCCCGCTGGTCTCTCAACCCAAATGTCGTGACCGTCAGCGTCCGTGTTCCGGTTGCGGCCAAATTGAAAGGCCAGTCCATGCATTCGTTCCGTTTGTCCGTCTTCGCTTGCGTTGCTCTTGTCCCGTTTACCGTCCGTGCGCAAAATCCCGTTCCGGGTGTCACCAATCAATTTCCCCCGGTGGTGGTCACCGGCACGCGCATTCCCTCCGCCCCGGAAAACACCGCCAGCCCCGTCACCGTGATCGCGCGCGAGGAAATTGACCGGAAACAAACGCGTCTCGTGGCTGATGTCTTGCGCGATGCCGCCGGCCTTGATGTCGCCCGCACCGGCCAGCCGGGCGCGTTGACCACGGTTTTCCTGCGCGGCGCCAACGCCTCGCACACCCTGGTGCTGGTGGATGGCATTCGCGTGAACAATGCGTTCAACAACGCCTTCGATTTCGGCAACCTCTCCGTGGACAACATCGAGCGCATCGAGGTCCTGCGCGGGCCGCAAAGCACGTTGTACGGCTCGGAAGCGCTCGGCGGGGTGATCAACATCGTCACCCGCCGCGGTGCCGCTGCGCCGACCGGCTCCGCCACCGTGGAATACGGCTCTAACAACGGACTGCTCACACGCGGTTCCTTCGCCGCCGGCCCGGGAAAATTCTCCCTCTCGGCCGAAGGCAGTTATGCCTCCGGCGACAACGAACGCCCCAACAGCGATTTTTCCACCCTGAATTTTTCCGGCCGCGCCGGCTGCGAATTCACGGAGCAACTGAGCGCCAGTCTGTTGGCCACTTACTTGAAATCCGACGCCGGCTCGCCCAATGACCGGTTCACGGACGACCCGAATGATTTCCTGAAAAACGAGAACACGCTGGTTGCATTGACCTTTGAAGCCGCGCCGGTCGCCTGGTGGAATGCGAAGCTGACCCTCTCCCACGCGCATGAGCGCGGCGTGTTCTACCAGCCCGCGCCCAATCCGCCGTTCTTCCTCGGCGATTACCGGTCGCAGGCCGTCGCCGACCGCGACCAGGTGGATTTCCAGAACGTTTTCACCCTGGGCGGGCACCACAAGATTCTGGCCGGCGGGACCTGCGAACAGAGTCCGGTGACATTTACCGACACCTTCAGCACGTTCGACCGCACCGTGAACAACAAGGCGGCTTACGCCCAGTATGAGTTCGCGCCCGTCTCGCGCCTCACGCTCACGGCGGGCGGGCGCCTGGATGATTTCAGCTCCTTCGGCACGCACGCGACCTATCGCTTCGGCGCGCGCGTCACGGCGCCCGGCACCGAAACCATCCTGCGCGCCAACGTCGGGACCGGCTTTCGCGCGCCGGGCATTTCGCAGCTTTACTTCCCGTTCTTCGGCAACCCCAACCTGCGCCCGGAAGAAAGCTCCGGCTGGGACGCCGGCGCCGAACAACCGTTGTGGAAGAGCCAGGTGCGCGTCGGCGCGACGTTTTTTCACAATGATTTCGACAACCTCATCTCCGGTTTCCCGCCGATGAACGTGAGCCGCGCCAGGACGCTGGGACTCGAAACGTTCGCCGACTGGACGCCGCTGACCAATCTCACCGCGCGCGCCGGCTACACGTGGCTCGATGCGCGCGACCGCTCCACCGATTTGCGGTTGGAACGCCGGCCGGAACACCGCGGCAGCCTCAACGTGAACTACGATTTTTGCGGGCGGTTCTCCGCCCACGCCAGCGCGCTCTTCGTCGGGTCGCGGCCCGACTCGGATTTTTCCGCCTTCCCATCCACGCGCGTGAACTTGCCGGGCTATGAAAAGCTCGACCTCGGATTACGCTGTAAAATCAGCAAAAATTTCTCGGTTTATGGCCGCGTGGAAAATCTGCTCGACGAGCGATACGAGGAAGTCTTCGGTTTCCCCGCGCTGGGCCGGACGTTCTGGGCCGGCGTCCAGGCGGCGTTTTAAGGAGCAAGTTTGGAGTCCAAGCTTCAGCTTGTCCGCGCTACGAAGGGTTGAATAAACACAGGCTGAAGCCGTAACGAAGCAGTTCAACACGCCCCTCACCCCAGCCCTCTCCCCGTCCGACGGGGAGAGGGAGCAGTTCCGCCGACCACACTGCGGATCACTGATCGGTGAGAGTGTGCGACTCGCGCGAAAGATTTCCCTCTCCCCATCCGATGGGGAGAGGGTCAGGGTGAGGGGTTTGCGTTCCTGAATAGTTACAGCTGTGGCCTGAACTCCAAACACGACACAAGCCGCCGTCTCGCGCCACGTTATTCGCCCACCTGTTTCTGGATCGCCTCGATGATTTGCCGGGTCCACTTTTCCAGCACCGCCAGGTCGCGCCCTTCGATCAGCAGGCGGGCTTTGGGCTCAGTGCCCGAGTAGCGCAGCAGGACACGTCCGCCGGAGGGCTTGATTTCCGTCTCCGCCTGCCGGACCAGGTGCAGCACGCCGTCGAGTTGCTCGAAGGGCTTCTTTTCCCGGACGCGGATGTTCGTGACCAGTTGCGGGTAGCGGCTCCAGCACTTCGCCAGTTCGGACAACGGCTTCCCGCTCTCCGACATGATGCGCAGGATTTGGAGCGCGGTGATCAGGCCGTCGCCGGTCGTGGCGAAGTCGCGGAAGATCATGTGCCCGCTCTGTTCGCCGCCGAAGTTAAGGTCCTCGCGAAGCATGGCGTCAATGACGTTTTTGTCGCCGACGGCGGTGCGGATGATCTTGCCGCCCGCGGCGGTGACCGCGACGTCGAGGCCGGCATTGCTCATGACGGTTGCAACGAGGGTGTTTTTGGCGAGACCGCCGGAGGCTTTGGGATGATGCAGCAGGATATCGTGGCGGCCCGGATTTTTGAGCATGTCGAGCGCGGCGATGGCCATGATGTCGTCGCCGTCAATGAGCGTGCCCTGTTCATCGCAGAGCAACACGCGGTCGGCGTCGCCGTCGTGCGCGATGCCGAGGCGGGCTTGGTGTTCGCGCACCTTCTGGCACATCAGGTCCGGGTGCATCGAGCCGCATTCCTTGTTGATGTTCGTGCCGTCGGGCTGATTGCCATACACGATGACTTCCGCGCCCAGTTCGCGCAGCACGCAGGGCGTGGACTTGTAGGCGGCGCCATTGCCGCAGTCCACCACGATGCGCAGGCCTTCCAGTGTCATCTTCCGCGGGAAGGAGGCCTTGGCGAATTCGATGTAGCGGCCCAGCGCGTCGTCAATGCGCACCGCCTTGCCGATCTCGCCGGCGGTGGGTCGGATGGTTTCGATCTCGCCGCTGAAAACCAGTTGCTCGATCTGGCCTTCGATGGTGTCGTCCAGCTTGTAACCGTCGGCGCGGAAAAACTTGATGCCATTGTCATCGTAAGGATTGTGCGACGCGGTGATGACGATGCCGGCGTCGGCGCGCAGGCTGCGCGTGACATACGCGACACCCGGCGTGGGCAACGGGCCGATGAACAACACATCCACGCCCATCGAAAGGATGCCGGAGGAAAGCGCGTTCTCCAACAGGTAGCCCGAGAGGCGCGTGTCCTTGCCGATGACAATTTTATGTTTGCCCTGCCCGCGCGCCCGGCTTTCCAGGTTTTTGAAAACATGGGCGGCGGCGCGGCCGAGCCTGAGGGCGGTTTCAGCCGTCACCGGCTCGATGTTGGCAGTGCCGCGGACGCCGTCGGTGCCGAAGATTTTTTTGTTCGTGCGGTTCATGGGTTGGCGGAAGAGAGAGGTTTGGGATGGCCGTTGGCCGCCGAGCGTTTGATTTGCGCGGTGGGCGGGAAAATTTTTCCGACGGTCACGCCGGGCGGCGTGAACACCTGGATCAAACGCGTGAATTCCGCCGGCCGCCCCGCCGCGGCGTCCGGATCCAGGCTGTCGGACACATTGACGAACACCAGGATTTCCTGGGCCTTGAGTTTTTTCAACACCGTGACCTCGCCGCGGACGGTGATGGCGGCTTCCTCGGGGTCGATTTGGTACTGGCCGGCGTGGCCGCTGGCATTGAGCAGTTTGATGGGCAGCTCTTCAAAAGTGCCGGTGGTCTCGGTGGTGCCGGCGCTGCGCTCCAGTTTGATTTCGCTGCGGATGCCGGCTTTGATGTTGAACCAGATCAACAGCGCGAGGAAGAGCGAAAGCAGCTTCCACCAGAAGTTGTGGGCGATGGCGTCGCGCAGGGACATCACTTGGCCTCCACTGTGGTCACAACGGCCGGGCCGGGCTTCACCCGGTGGGTGGTCCGGGCGCGCCACCACTCGAAAAGGCCATGCGGCCGGCCGCGCCCGACCAGCAAGGAAGTGAGAAACTCGCGCAACGATTCCTCCGTCAGCCCGCGCACCAGTTGTCCCTTGTAAGCGCTGGAAACAATGCCGTTCTCCTCCGACACCACCACCACGATCGCGTCCGTCTCCTCGCTCAAGCCGATCGCCGCGCGGTGCCGCGTGCCGAGCGATTTGTTCAAGTCCTGCCGCTGCGTGAGCGGGAAGATGCACGCCGCGTAGGCCACGCGGTCCCCTTTGAGAATCACGCCCCCGTCGTGGATGGCGTTGTTCGGGAAGAAAATCGTCTCAATCATTTCGGGCGTGACCTCGCAGTCCACGACGATGCCCGACTCCGTGGCTTCGTGCAACTGGATGGACTGCTCGATGGCGATGAGCGCCCCAATGCGCGCCTCCGACAGGCGCGCCACGCCTTGCACGATGACCTCGATGTTCTCGCGCTGCTCGCGCGCGGTGCCGAAAAGCGGGCGGTTGCCCAGCTCGGCGAGGATGCGGCGCAGTTCCGGCTGAAAGAGCACGAGCACCGCCACGACGAAGACGGCGAAAAACGTCCGTAACAGCCAGCTCAACACTTCGAGGTGCAGCACGTTGGTCAGAATCGTCATCGCCAGCAGCAGCACCAGAAACCCGGTGACCACCGGCGCGCCGCGCGTGCCGCGCACAAAGTTGAAGGCGTAATAAATCGCCACGGCGAGGATCACAATCTCCGCCGCCGCGCGCAGGATTTCACTGGGGTTGATCCAATTCATTTGCAACTTCTGCGAGGATGGCCTCGGTCATGCGCAACGCCTGCCGGGTCTCCGCGACGTCGTGAGTGCGGACGATCTGCGCCCCCGCCTGCGCCGCCCAACTGGCGCAGGCCAGGGCGGCGGGCAGACGGGCATCCACCGGCGCGCCAAGTAATTTGCCGATGAACGATTTGCGCGAAACGCCCAGCACCAACGGGCGCTGAAACTTTGTAAATCGCTTCAGCCCCGCGAGCAACTCCAAATTATGCGCCGCCGTTTTGCCGAAGCCGATGCCCACATCCAGCACAATCTGCTCGCGTCCCACGCCGGCGGCCGCCAGGCGCTTCAACCGCTCCGCAAAAAAATCCTCCACCTCGCGGACCGCGTCCTGATAGACCGGGTTCTGTTGCATCGTCTGCGGCGTGCCTTGCATGTGCATCGCCACGTAACCGGCCCCGGCTTGGGCCACCACCCGCCACATTTCGTCCTCGTCACGATTGGCGGCAATGTCGTTGACCAGGCTCGCGCCGGCCTGCAACGCGGCGCGCGCCACGGCGGGCTTCTGCGTGTCAATCGAGATCGCGACGGCCAGCCGCCGGGTGAGTTGTTCAATGACCGGCAGCACGCGGCCCAATTCCTCCGCCTCGCTCACCGGTGCGGCGCCGGGCCGGGTGGATTCGCCGCCGATGTCAATGATTTCGGCGCCCTGGCCAGCCAGTTCCAGCGCCCGGGCCACCGCCGCCGCCGGCTCCAAAAACCGCCCGCCGTCCGAGAAGGAATCGGGCGTGACGTTGACGACGCCCATCACCAACGCGGGGCGCGGGAAGCGGAATTCAAACTGGCGGGCGCGCAGAATCATATTCTGTTCGGAGTCCAGCCTTCAGCCGTAACGATGCGCTGGAAAACCACGAATGGACATGAATGGACACGAATCCGATTGGCTGACGGCCAGTACTGTCCATCTGGCTGCTGCTCACCGTTCGGTGAAGTTGAATGGCTCGGGCAAAAAGTCTGTGCAGGTCCGTTTTTATTCGTCCCGCTTGGCGGGATTCGTGTCCATTCGTGGTTGCACTGAATAGTTGCGGCTTCAGGCTGTTTTGCGGCCACGCCAGGCTGAAGCCTGAACTCCAAACCGGCTCGGACACGCTGGATCATTTTTTTATCAACTGTTGCGCCGCCTCGACCAGCCGGCGGGCGATGGCGGCGACCAGTTCGTCGGGCACGCCGTTGTGCGGGCTGGCGCTCTGGGTCAGCAAATGGCACTGGTCGTTCACGTAATCAATCACCACAAATTCATTGGCCTCGGTCACGGCGATTTCGCTCGAAAAAAAATTCATCCCCGTCAACGCGGCGATCCGGCCGATGATCTCGCGCAACGGCGCCAGCTTAAACTCCTCCATTTCCTGCTCCATGACCAGCCGATATTCGTCGGTGAAACAATTCCACCACGAGCACCAGACGGATCCGAAGACGAAGAAAACCCGGAAGTAGGCCGGCCAGCCGTTGAGCATGCGCGGCACAATTTTCCGCTGCATCAGGTAGCACGGGTCGGGCCAGGCCGCTTGCGAGCGCGCCAGGTCCCGTTCGCTGGTGGCATCCAGGATCAGCCCCTTGCGGCCGTATCCGAGGCTCGGTTTGATGACGAACGGTTGACCCAGCAAATCGCGGTCGGCCTCGGACAGCTGACAGTCGGCGATTTGCGCCTTGGGGACGATCACCGAGGGCGGCACGTTCACGCCGGTGGCGACCAGCCGGGGGTGGAGATTCGCCTTGTCGAACGCCGCCAGCGCCACCGGCGGCGGATCGATCACCTGGGTGCCCCGCTCGAAGGCCAGGCGCACCAGTCGATGATACACTTCCTCCGCCAGATGATGTTCGCTGTGCATGTTGAGCAGCACCCGCGCCCAGAGTTCGCCGAACTCGAAGTAAATCCGGAACGACTCCGCCCACAACGGCTCGACGAGGAAGAAGTTCAGCCCGCGCTCGGCGCAATGCTGCTGCACGCGGTGGATGAAAAAATCATCCGCGTCCAGCTTGTGCGTCATCACCAGGTCATAAACTCGCGGCACGCTCAAGACTATCTTGCCGGGGACGGCGGGCTGTCAACTTCGCGTCCGCCGGTCTGCTTGAGCCGTAACGATTCAGTTGGATCATGGGGAGCTACGACTTCCAACTTTGGACGCGCATCGGGGCCATGAACCGGTTAACGCTTCCGTTGTCGCGCCAGCGTCTTGGAGTGCGCCAGTCCTCTGGCGCTTTCGCCCCCCCCACGACTTCCAAAGCGCCAGAGGACTGGCGCAGTCCAAAACCTTGCGGGGCTTCGGACGGTTCATGGAAAGCCTTCACGGTGTTTTGACCGCGCATTGCAACCCTGAACCTTCGAGCGCTCCTCACCCGCCCTTCGCGCACCCGCTCCCCCATTGAGGGAGAGAATCCATGAACTGCGGTTCACGAATTGTGCCCCTGAACCGGGCCGCGGCGTTTGTTATCCACGCTTTAGCCGTGACCATGCAGTTCAATTTGGGGAGCGCGCCCGCCCCGGGCGCTGCCAGCCGGCGCCCTCGCCGGGTGGCCGGTGGTGAACGAACGTCACTCTTGGGTGAGCGCTCGCGGCGGCAGAAGTTTCCGGCGAGGGCGCCGGAAACAGCGGGCGAGGCGCCCGCGCTCCCCGTTTCCTACTGAATAGTTACGGCTTTAGCGTGTCCCGGATCGCCGAGCACCCTAAAGGGTGGACACCAAACGCCCGGTTCATGGGGAGTGCGGGCGTCCCGCCCGCAGTTTTCGGGGTCCGGCCGGAAACATTCAGTTCGGAAAAAGAAGGTGCGTTCAGTTTGGCGCTGGTTCAGAAAGACCAGTTGGCGGGACGCCAACTGGTGCGACCGGGACGGGCGCGCTCCCCGTTTCCAACCTTGTCCGCGCCACAAGGCGACAATTTTTTGGTAATGTCCTGATTTCAATTTCCCGGAGCGCGGTTGTGTCGCAACGACCAGCCGCAGCATACTGAAATTTACACGCTGCGGCTGGTCGTCCAGCGCGACACAGCCGCGCTCCGAGCAAATCAGGACACTGCCAAATTTTTTCCTTGATGGATTCGCCCCGGCAAATGAAGGTTGAAGCCACAATCATTTCCCGGACCTGATGCGCGCCATGAAAACAAACTTGTGCAACCCATGCTCTCGTCTGAACAGGACGGCGCTTGAGAGAATCCTCGGTCTGTTGTTGCTCAGCGTTGTGGTCGCGGGTTGCCCGGCGGGGAAAACCGGGAAAATTGTCATCCGCGGCTCCAACACCATTGGCGAAGAATTGGCCCCACGACTGGTTGCCGAATACCAGAAGGAGCATCCCGCCGCGGCGTTTGACCTCGAATTCAAAGCGACCTCCTACGGGCTGGGCGCCTTGATGGCGGGCCGATGCGACATCGCCGCCGCCTCCCGGGAACTGGCCAAGAACGAACCCGCGCTGGCCAGGGACCTGGGCGTCGAGTTTAACGATTGCATCATCGGCTCCTACAGCGTCGCCGTCATCGTCAATGCCGGCAGCCCCGTCGGGAACCTGACGCGCGACCAGGTGCGCGACCTTTTTACCGGCGCCGTCCAGAACTGGAAAGAGGTGGGCGGGCCGGATGCGCCGGTTCATTTATACATCCGCGACCTGAGTTCAGGAACGCATCTGGGCTTTCAGGAACTGGCGATGGAAAACAAGCCTTACGGCCCGGGACTGAAAACATTCACCAATTACGCGCAAATCGTGCAAGCGGTCGCTCAGGATACAAACGGAATTGGTTATGCCAGCTTCAACCTGGCCAAACAGGCTGGCGTCAAGGGCGTGTCCATCGGCGGCGTCGCTCCGGGGATCCTTTCCGTGAACCAGGGCCAATATCCCTACTCGCGTGTGCTCCGCTTTTTCACCGACAAGAACAAGGAAACACCGGCCGCGCGGTCTTTTGTTCAGTTCGCCCAATCCCCCCGGGGGCAGCAGATCCTCGAGCAAATGGGCTTCGTGCCTCGTCCTTGAGCCGCGCCGGCTTGTGCCAGTTTCAACGAATGGCGGCGCTCTGCCGAGACGCCGCTATGAAACCCCGCCGGTTCATGGGTAGATTCCACGGACGCGCGTCCGCGAATTGGGCCCTTGAACCGGATGGAGCCTTCGCCCGCGCGTCAGTCCCGCAAGGCGGGAGAGTGCGCCGACACGAGTCGGCGCTGTGGCTGATTGGGAAAGCGCCGGCTGGGGCCGGCGCACTCCAAACGCTTCGCGCCTTCTCTGGCCCGCGTGGAGGCCGCCTCGTTGCATGGCCAACGAGGTTCATGGGTAGCCTCGACCTCCAACTTTGGACGCGCATTGGAGCCATGAACCGGATGGCGCTTTCGTTCTCGCGCCAGCGTCTTGGACTGCGGCAGTCCTCTGCCGCTTTGGCAACAGCATTGGCCCATTGGAAAAGCGCCAGAGGACTGGCGCAGTCCAAAACCTGGCGGGGCTTCGGACGGTTCATGGAAAGGGCAGGGTGAGAATTCCCCGAAATTTTTCGCGCCTTGAACCCCTGAACCGATGCAAAACATCCAACATCGAACATCCAATGGCATTCCGTTTGGGTATTCATTGGATGTTGGGCGTTCGATGTTGGATGTTCGATGTTCCCGGGGTTCATGGAAAGGCTGGACGCCATTTGGGGCGCGCATTGGGACCATGAACCCACGCCTGTTTGGTGTCCACGCTTTAGCGTGTCCCCAGTCGCCGAGCACCCTAAAGGGTGGACACCAAACGCCCGGTTCATGGGGAGGGGAGCCGCTTTGAAAGTGAAGCAACCTGTTTGTGCCGGAAATCACCAAGAAACAGGATGACTCGGGTGGCGGCCGCCGTCCTGCGGGCAGGATGGGGCGCACGTTCTGAAATCCGTCTTCTGCGATCAAGCGAAGTGTGGCGCGGCGAGGTGGTGCGCCCGGCCGGTTTTGCCATGCCGGTTCAGCACTCTACTATTTCAGCCTTCGTGCTATTGACAAAGGCCGCGACCTCTCCTTTTTCCTGGTCAGGAACGGCGAACTTCGAAAGGGTTGCCTTGAGATGCACGAGGAAAACGTCCCAGTCGCTTTCACTGATGCGCATGCCCTTATGTGAAACCACCATGTTCCGACCCGTGTAAAGCACCGGGCCGCCCGCATTGGCGCAGAGGAAATTGATCAACAGCTGCTTCTCCCGCTCCACGCCGTCTTCGCTCCGGTGGGCCCAGAAACGTCCGAGCTGGGAATCGGAGCGCAAACGCGGAAGCAGGTCGTTGGTTACGGCGGCAATCGCGTCGTAGCCGCCCAATCTTTCGTAGAGTGTTTTATCTTTGCTCATGTGGGTTGGTTTGTTGTTTTGGTTTCATGCAAGGTGTCAGGACTGACACTTGTTTGTTTGTTCGGCAAAAGTTCGGATTTCAATATCCATCGCCCGGCTGCTTCGCGGACTGGATGAGTTCGATCTCGTAGCCTTCGGGGGCGTCAATGAAGGCGAAACCGCCGCCGTTGTCCTTCATGGTCGGGCCGTCGGAGTATTGGAGGCCCAGTTGGGCGAGGTGCCGTCCGAAATCCTCGAGGCTGTCCACTTCGAAGGCCAGGTGGGTGAGGTCGGGCTGGACCTGGACGGGGCCGCTGTTGGGGAAATGGCACAACTCGATGAGTTCCTCGCTCTGGGGGGCTTTGAGGAAGGCCAGTTCGGAGCCGCGCGGGGATTTGTGGCGGCGGACTTCCTGCAAGCCGAGGATTTCCTTGTAGAACTTCACGGATTTTTCGAGGTCATTAAGGCGGTAGCGGGTGTGCAACAGTTTTTTGACGATCATGGGCAGAAGGATAACGGCACGGGCGTAGGAGGCAATGGCGGAGTTGGTTTCAACCTGAATTGCAAAGCTGAACAACGAAGGCACGAAGACGCGGCGCGGCGGAGCCGCAACCGAAGGAGCGCGGCTTTCACGCCGCTTCACCACTCGACAGCTTGGCTGCGTCGAAACAGCCAACGCCCACGACATGTCGCACGCTGAAGCGGCGTGAACGCCGAGCTCCTGTGCTACCGGGAAAATCTTCGCCGGGCGCGATGATGTTGGGAGATGGCACTGCGAAGACTTTTTAACGCAGAGGACGCAGAGGTTGGCGCAGCGGATCGCTGCGGCGGAATTTCTCTGCGGTCTTTGCGAGAACCTTTGCGTCCTCTGCGTTTAATCAGGTCGGGCAGAGTGGATGCGGCCCGGCCGCGCTGCGTGTTTGCGCCTGGCCGGGTGAATCGGCTTGCTGGCGTCGGACGATTTGGTTAAGAGAGAGGCCGTGATTTTTCGGATCGACCGCGTCGTGCTCGTGCTGCTGGTGGGAACTTCACTGGCACGGGCGCAGATTGATCCGGAGAAGAGGCAGTTGCTGCAACTGGGCTACAATCAGCCGTTGGAGGGGCGCGGGCCGATCGCGGGTTACGCCTACTATTATCTGAACGAGCCGGATTTTCCGCGCACGAACCAGACGCTGCGCCTGGCGGTGGCGCCGGTTTATCTGGACGGCGAACTGGGATTGCGTGGGGCGCTGGGGCCGCAGACGGATCTGGCGATTGGCGTGGCGGGCGGCGGGTTTGCGGACAGTTATTCGGAGATCCGGGGCGGCGTTTTTTTCCGGCAAGAGTCGTTCACCGGCCACGGCGGGGAAGCGTCCTTGAGCGTGTATCATCGGTTCAACCCGGCGCAGGAGATTCCGCTCAGCGGGATCGTGCGGGGGGTGGCGCATTACACGGTTTACCAGCGGGATGACCGCACGGCGCCGGGATTTGTGCTGCCGGAGGACCGGACCACGCTGACGTTGCGGACGGGGTTGCGCTGGGGCGGGCGCGAGCCGGTGATATCGCCGTCGCTGGCGATGGAGATGTCCGTGTGGTATGAGGCGTTGTTGCGCAGCAACCCCGGGCGCTACGGCAACAACGGGGACCGGGAGGTGAACGGCAGTTCGCACCTTTTCTGGGGCCGGGCGATGTTGATTTACACGCTGCCGGAGTGGAAACATAATTTCAGCCTGAGCCTGACGGGCGGGGCCAGCGTGGAGGCGGACCGTTTCAGCAGCTACCGGCTGGGGTCGGCGCTGCCGCTGGCGTCGGAATTTCCGCTCAACCTGCCGGGCTACTATTTCCAGGAAATCACGGCGCGGCATTTCGCGCTGCTCAACGGGGAATATTTCCTGCCACTGGACGCGGGCAAAAACTGGGGCCTGACTTTTTTCGCGGCCACGGCGGTGGTGGATTATCTGCCGGGGCTGGAGCAGCCGGGGGCATGGCATGCGGGCGCGGGCGGCGGGCTGACTTACAAGTCGCCGCGCGGCACCTGGCAGGTGTTCCTGGGTTATGCGCACGGGGTGGACGCCATCCGCACGGGCGGGCCGGGCGCGAACAGTTTCGGGGTGTTGTATCAATATGATCTGGAAGCGGGGTTGCGCGGGGGCAAGCCGTTCTTCACGCCGGCGGGTTTCCTGGAACGATTGCGCGGGCTGGAGCGGATTTTCGGGCGGTGAGGGTTCGGGCGGTGAGGGTTCGGGCGGTGACGGGTTTGTGCGAGTGAATTGACCGCGGAGGGTTCTCAACGTTTTTTTGTGGATGCAATGGGAATGGAGAAACACCAAGCACCAAGCACCAAGCTCCAGAGAAGCTACAAATCTCAAGCTCCAAAGACCGTTCGCAGCGAACACGTCGGCTTAACCGGGCCGGACTGGCCCAACTGCGTCCTGGCCTTCGGGCTGCGAGTCGCTTTTGGAATTTTGAGTTTGGAATTTCTCTGGAGCTTGGAGGTTGGAATTTGGAGCTTTCTTAATGTTCATCCGTGTGCATTCGTGGTAAAATTCCTGCGCCTATGAAACCGTTCGTGGATGCCGATACGCGCCGCCAGTTTGGCAGCGACAATTACGCGGGCATCTGCCCGGAAGCCTGGGCCGCGCTCGCCGAAGCCAACCACGGTCACGTCCGGGGCTACGGCGACGACGCCTGGACCGCCCGCGCCGCCGATCTCGTGCGCGAGGTGTTCGAGACCGATTGCGAAGTGTTCTTCGTCTTCAACGGCACGGCGGCCAATTCGCTCGCGCTGGCCTCGCTCTGCCAGTCGTATCACAGCATTCTTTGCCATGAGTTTGCGCACGTGGAGACCGATGAGTGCGGCGCGCCGGAGTTTTTTTCCAACGGCACGAAGGTGCTGCTGGTGCCGGGCGAGAACGGCAAGCTGACGCCCGACGCCGTGGAGCGCGTGGCGCGCAAGCGGTCGGACATTCATTTTCCCAAGCCGCGCGCGTTGAGCGTGACGCAGGCGACGGAGTTGGGGACGGTTTATTCGGTGGCGGAATTGCAGGCGTTGGGCGCGCGGGCCAAACGGCTGGGGTTGAAAGTGCACATGGACGGCGCGCGGTTCGCCAACGCGGTGGCGTCACTGGGTGTGGCGCCGAAGGCAATGACGTGGCAGGCGGGCGTGGACGTGCTGTGTTTCGGCGGCACGAAGAACGGCACGCACGTGGGCGATGCCGTGGTGTTTTTCAATAAGGAACTCGCGCAGGAGTTTGATTATCGCTGCAAACAGGCCGGGCAGCTTTGTTCGAAGATGCGCTTCCTGGCCGCGCCGTGGGTGGGGATGTTGCAGGACGGAGCGTGGCTGCGGCACGCGGCGCAGGCCAACCGGATGGCCGGATTGCTCGAACGTTCGCTCGAGGGGACGCCGCGCGTCCGCGTCCTGTTCCCGCGCCAGGCCAACGCGGTTTTTGTGGAACTGCCCAAGGCGGTCATTGAAGGGCTGTTTGAGCGCGGCTGGATGTTTTACAATTTCATCGGCGAGGGGGGCTGCCGGCTGATGTGCGCGTGGGACACGACGGAGGAGGACGTGGGGGCGTTGGCGAAGGATTTGAAGGAGCTGGCGGGGAAAAGGTGAAGGGCGGGGCGCCCGTGCTCCACAAGGAACCGCTGGGGTATGAGGAACTGAACGTGACGCAGCGGAGCTACATGGGAAGGACGAATGACGAAATCCCAATGACGAAAGAATGACAAAGCCCCAATGACGAATCACCCTTGTGGAACGTTGCTTCGGATTTCGTCATTGGGATTTCGTTCGACATTGGGATTTCGTCATTTGTCATTTTCCTCCCCTGAATCGTACCCTGAAAGTCTGGCGCCAAAAAGACGCCGCGTCACCCGGCCGCTTCGAAACCTGGCAGTCCGTTCAAAAACCTGTTCCCACGTAGGAGCCGAGGTAACGAGGCTCAAATTGCTTCGGAAAGAAAAGAAAGATTAGAGCCTCCTTACGTCGGCTCCTACTTTATTAACGAGCTGCTACCGCAGAGGCGAGTCCGGCGGGCGTTCGACCAGGTGGAGCAGGTTGCCCTCGGCGTCGGCGAAGTAGCGCACGCGGCCCCCGCCGCCGGCGGGTTTGACCGGCTCAAGGAAACGGACACCGCGGGATTCCAGGTCGCGTCCGGCCTCTTCGAGGGAAGCGACGCGCAAGGCCAGGTGCCGCCAGCCGGCCAGTTTATTGTCGGCGGTTTCCGGGCGCGCGGAGTTGCCCTGGTAAATCTCCAGCACGAGACCGCCGGGCAACTCGACGAAGTACGCCGGCGGTTTCTGGCCGTCGTCGCATAGCAGCCGCGCGCCGAGGTGATGCACGTACCAGTCCTTGAGCGCGGCGGGGTCGCGGGCGGGCAGGCCGAGGTGTTCGGCGCTGAAATCGGGTCGCTTCATGTTCAAGGTCGGGTCTGGGGTCAAGGTCGGGTCTAGGGTTTCGGGTCTGGGGTCAAGGTCGGGTCTAGGGTTTCGGGTCTGGGGTCAAGGTCGGGTCTAGGGACTCAGACCTCAGACCCCAGACCCCAGACCCTAGACCCCAGACCCCAAACGTGAGTTGCCACGCGGGGATGTTGAGTCGAATCCGGACCGGGGGCAACACCTAAGGATTTGGGCAAGTGTGGGTTGATCGAGGGTCGTCGGTGACTGCGGCGGCCACCGTCCTTGGGTTTCGGGGTTTCCGGGAGCGTGTTCAACGAAACTTCTTGCCTAGGGGGGTGGTTTTTGACACAACGGAAGCATTCATTTGTATCCGAAGAAACACAGATGCCGAAGCTGCGGAGGGGCAACGCGCGCCTTCCCGTCCCCGATGTTTTAGAACACTTTGACATGCAACGGTTGTCCCAGAGTATGCTGCATCTTCCCTCCGGCCAATGGATGGCACTGGCGCTTGGGCTGATTGGATTTTTGGGTTTTGCGACATCGGAAACGATGGCAGCACCGGCCAACGATGATTTTACCAATGCCATTTCCATCGCGGGAATTTCGGGCAACGTGGGTGCCCGGACGAACAACCTGGCGACCAAGGAGACCGGCGAGCCAAACCATGCGGGGAATGCCGGCGGGAGGTCCGTCTGGTTCCGGTGGACGGCGCCGATCACCGGGACGGTGACATTCAATACGGCGGGCAGCACGTTCAACACGTTGCTGGCGGTTTACACGGGCAACAGTGTCAATGCGCTGACGCCGGTCATTTCAAATGACGGGCCGGCCAACGCCGCCAGCCTGAGTTTTACGACCGTGGCCGGAACGGTCTATCGCATCGCTGTGGATGGGTTTAACGGGGCTTCCGGGACTTATCGGCTGAGTTGGAGCACGGCCGGGTCGGCCGGAACGTTTGGTTTTACCACGGACCTTTTCGAATGCAACGAGCGGGAGTCGGCCGCGCCGAATGACCAAAACGTTACGAAGAGCTTGCGCGGGGCGCGCATCACGGTGACGCGGACGGGCGGCAGCACGGGCCGGGTCAACGTGCCCTTTTCAGTTGGCGATGGATCGGCGTTCAACGGGCAGGATTACCTCTCGCCGGCCAGCGGCATGCTGGTTTTTTATGACTTTCAGATGAGCGCGAGCTTCCTCATCACCATCATCAATGTCCAGGATTCGACCAATTCAAATCCACCGCTCCGGGATGTCATGCTTGGGTTAGGCACACCGACCCTCGCCTCGGGCGAATCCACCAACATCATCGCGCCTACGCTGGCCCCGTTCTTGAGCACCGCCACGCTTAATATTTATGATGACGATGTGGGTGTGAACTTCGAGCGCATCCGGTTCCGGTGCGACGAGAACCAGGGCACGGCCAGCCTCCGGGTGTTGCGCGGCGCAAACGTGGCGAACGGCTCGATCACCCGCTATCGAGTCGACGCCCAGTTCTTTGGCACCTCGGTGGCGCCCAACAACAGCAGCTTTCAGCTCGACGCCGGTTCCGAGTACGCCACGCCGGACGATGATTTTACGCCCGTGAACGGGACCATCAGTTGGGACACCGGGGTCAACTTCTTCGACATTGATATCACGATTCTCGACGACAACCTGGTTGAATTCAACGAAGACCTGGTGATTCAGCTCTACAACAACGCCGGCGACACGGTGGCGTTGCCGGGGTCCTCCCGCATCGCCTACCTGACCATCCTCGTGGAAGACCGCGTGAACGCGGAACATCCGGCCGGTTCGGTGGACCCCGCTTACAATCGGGACTATTTCTCCGGGACCACGCCGCCTTTCAACAACACGCCGGGCGCCAACGACACCGTGCATGCCGTCGTCGTGCAGTCCGACGGCAAGGCCATCATCGGCGGTGATTTTTTTTCGGTCAACGGCATTGGCCGGTTCCGGATTGCCCGGATGAACACCGATGGTTCGCTGGATACCACCTTCACGCCCGGCACTGGCGCGAATGGTTTTGTAGATGCGATTGCCCTCCAGAGCAACGGGTTGATCGTCATCGGCGGCGGCTTCTCCTCCTTCAACGGCACACTGCGCAACCGCATCGCCCGGCTGAACACCAATGGCACGCTGGACGTGAGCTTCAACCCAGCCGCCGGCGCCAACAACGCCGTCCGCGCCCTCGCCATTCCCACCAATGGTGTTCACAGCGGGAAAATTGTCATGGTGGGTGATTTTACGTCGTTCAACGGTGTCGCGCTCAATCGCGTGGCGCGGCTCAATCCCAATGGATCGTTGGACGCGCAGTTCAATCCCGGCGCCGGCGCCGACGGGCCGATCTATGCCGTGACGATCCAATTCGACGGCAAGATGGTCGTGGCCGGCGATTTCACATCTTTCAACGGCGTGTCGCGCAATCGCATTGCCCGGCTCACGGACACCGGCGCGTTGGACACGTCCTTTAATCCGGGGTCGGGCGCGGACGGCGCCATTTTTGCCCTGGGCTTTGATTCCTTCGAGACGATTCAAAGCAATATCGTGGTGAATGTGGACCGGCAGGCGACCGGCGGGTCGGCGGAGGACGATTTCGATCTGAATTACGGGACCAACGCTTTCCCCGGCGCCGTTTTCAACGGCGTTCTGACGGTTAGTTACGACTTCCGCACGAGACCCGACATGATGAACGTTTATCTGGGCACAAACCAGACGCCCGCCAATCTGATTTTTACAACCGGCCTGGTGGCCGGGTCCGCCACCCTGCAAATCCCGTTTGGCCCCACAACGAACACCATTATTCGGATTGTCATGAATGAGGGCGGACAGATCGGTGTGATGACGATTTGGAACTACAGCGCCAGCCTCGACGTCACCAGCACCGGCGGCCCGACGATAGTGGTGGATAAAGTCCTTCTGGGCGGCGCGTTCAACAACTTCGATTTGCAAGCGAGAAGCAAGGTCGCCCGACTCAATCCAGACGGCTCCCTCGACACCACTTTCGATCCCGGCGGTGGCGCCGAGGACACGATCTTCGCACTGATGCGGCAGCCGGACGGCAACGTGATGATCGGCGGCCAGTTTGTCAGCTACAATTCCACCCGCCGCGTCGGCCTGGCCCGCTTGTTTAATAATGGCGACCTGGACACCAGCTTCATGGACACGGCCTACAACCACTTCGCCGGTCTGATCACCACCAACAGCATATTCTCCGAACCGAAGAATTTTGTCCGTTCACTGGCGCTGCAATCCGACACCAACATTCTCATCGGCGGCTCCTTCAAACACGTCGGCGGCGGCGGGCGCAACACCGCGGCCAACGGCCCGGCCAGCCCGTGGGGGGCCAACCTCACCACGCCCCCGTGGATTGCGCGCGATGACATCCGCAATCGCTACAATTTTGCGCGCATCCTGGGCGGTGCCACGCCGGGGCCGGGCAACCTCGCTTTCACGCAGGACAGTTACACCGCCGACGAGGCGACCGGGCGAACCTTCATCCAGTTGACCCGCACCAACGGCGCCTTGGCCGAGGTCTTTGTCCAATTTAATACGGGCGATCGCCCCGCTGGCCCGGGCTCGGCTATTTCCGGAACGGATTACACGCCGCTGTCCGATTTGCCGACTTGGACTACCACGCATGGCCCCAATTCCAACACGCGCTTGTTAAGCGATGCGCGCACCGGCCTGAACAACAACACCACCCCCGCCGCGGACGACATTTTCATCACCATCACTGACGACTCGCTGGTGGAAGGCGACGAACTCCTGAACCTTTCGTTGAGCCTGCCGCAGTCCACCCTGAGTCTGGGCGGTGAAACCATCCCTTTGGGCGTGGCTTTGGGCAAGGCAGCGGCGACCCTGAGAATTGTGGATGACGATCCCGAACCGACCTTCCTCGGTTTTGCCACAAACAGCTTCACGGTGGACGAAAATGCCAACACCGCCACCATTACCGTCACGCGCACCGGCAGCACCGTGCGTTCGATTTCGGTGAATTTTGCCACAAGTGACGGCGCGACGAACGCGGCCATTGACACGCAGGATTACAACGGGTCGTTCGGTTTGTTGACCTTCGGCCCTGGCGAGACCGTCCACACCTTTACCGTCCCGATCATTGACGATACCCTCGCCGAACTGGACGAGACCATCGCCCTGACCCTGCTGAATCTCTCCGCGGGCGCCTCGTTCCGGCCGGGCGGGAACACGGCCACGCTGACCCTTTTCGACAACGATTTCGCCACCGGCCAGCTCCGCTTCAGCGCCGCCAGCTACACCGCCAATGAGAACCAGGGCACCTTGACGGTCACGGTCCAGCGCACCGGTGGCAACGTCGGCGCCATTGCCGCTGATTACTTCACCGTAGATGGCACCGCGACCAATGGACTCGACTACGGCGCGGTCGCGGGCACGCTGACGTGGGCCAATGGGGACACCACTCCGCGAAGCTTCACCATTCCGGTTGCGCTCGACGGCCTGGTCGAAGGCCCCGAGACCTTCAGCGTCCTCCTGACCAATGCACATGTGCTCGCCAGCGGTGTCCCCGTGCCGATTGCCGGCGCGAACCCCGTCCCGGTCAGCCTGCTGGACGCGGACAATTTCGGCTCCTTGCAGTTCGCCTCCTCCGGCTTCTCGGTCAGCGAAAACGGCGGCCTGGCGATCATCACCGTCACGCGCACCGGCGGCAATTCGGGGACCGTCTCAGTCAACTTCCAGACCACCAATGGCACGGCCGTGGCCGGGTCGGATTATTTCAACACCAACGGCACGCTCACGCTGGGGCCGGGCGCCACCAGCACGAATTTCAACGTGACCATTCGGGACAACACGATCCAGAATCCCGGCCCGCCCTTCAACCGCACGGTGATCCTGGACTTGAACACGTTCTCCAACGCCTCGGCCGGCAGTCCGGTTTCCGCCGTCCTGAGCATTGTGGATGATGAACGGGTCAACGAACCTGCCGGCTCCGTGGACACCACGTACAACGCCAGCGCCGGCGCGAACAATTTCATCCACGCGCTGGCCTTGCAAAGCGACGGCCGCCTGCTCATTGGCGGCGACTTCACGACCTTCAACGGCCTGGCGCGAAAACGCATCGCGCGGCTCGATGCCAGCGGTGGGCTGGACCCGGTCTTCAATCCGGGCGGCGGTCTTGATGATTCCCTGCGCACGATGGCGTTGCAGACCGACGGCCGCCTGGTGATCGGCGGCCTGTTCCGGAACTACGACGAGTCGAGCCGCAGTTACATCGCCCGCCTCAACGTGGACGGCTCGCTCGACGCGACGTTCGATCCGGGCGCCGGCGCGGACAACCCGGTTTATGCCGTGGCGATCCATCGCGACCCCGCCAACAGCGGCAAGGTTGTCGTCGGCGGCGCCTTTGCCACTGTCAACGGCGTCAGCCTTCCGTTCGTCGCAAGGATGCTGACCAACGGAGCTGTGGATGCGACCTTCACCACCGGCACGAGCGCCAACGGCACCGTCTATGCCGTCGCCATTCAGAATGACGGCCGGATTCTCATCGGCGGCGATTTCACGACGTATAACAGCGTGACCAACCGCGGCCTCGCCCGTTTGAACACCGATGGCACGCTGGACACCAACTTCACCGCCCACCTCGGCCCGGGCGCCAGCGGTTCCGTGCGCGCCATCGCCCTCCAGAGCGACGGCAAGGTGGTCATCGGGGGCCTGTTCACCAACTTCAACGGCGCCTCGGCGAATTATCTGGCGCGGTTGAACGCCGACGGCACGCTTGATTCGGGTTTCGTTCCGAACTTCGATCCGGCCCAGGGCGGCAACAATCCGGTGCGGGCCATTGTGCTCCAGGCCGATGGCAAACTGATTGTCGCCGGCGACTTCACCACCTTCAGCGGAGTAACGAGACCCCGGCTCACCCGTCTCAACCAGGATGGCACGGTGGACCCGACCATCAACTTTGGTTTTGGCGCGAACAATTTCATCGCGGCCACGGTGGTCCAGGTCAGCGACGGCAAAATCATCGTCGCCGGCGGGTTCACCACCTTCGATGGCCTGCCGCGAAATTATCTCGCGCGGTTGCACGGCGGCGTGATCGCCGGGCCGGGCCGTATTGAATTCAGTTCGGCCACCTACACCGTCAACGAAAACGTGACCAACGCCATCGTCACGGTTCGCCGCAACGGCGGCACCACGGGCGCGGTGTCGGCCGATTACGCGACCGCCAACGGCACGGCCACCGGCGGCGCGGCCGCCGGAGTCGGGATAGATTATTTAACACAAATCGGCACCTTGGGTTTCCCCAACGGCGAAACCATCCGCACCTTCCTGGTGCCGATCATCAACGACACGACGGTGGAGGGCAACGAGACGGTCAACCTGTCGTTGTCCACCAACCTGGCCAGCGGCGTGACGCTCGGCAACCAGCCCGTGGCCACGCTGACCATCGTGGATGACGACAGCTTCGTGGCCTTCTCCAGCGCGGCTTACAGTGTGAACGAAAACGTCGGCAGCGGCACCGCCTTGATCACCGTGGTGCGGACCGGCGGCACCAACGGCACCTTCACCGTGCAGGTGGCGACGAGCAATTTGACGGCGGTGGCCGGGCTGGATTATCAGGCCGTGACCAACACCCTGACCTTCGCCGTGGGCGAAACCAACAAAACGGTGGCAATTCAGATCTCCGACGATAATCAGGGCGAGGGCAACGAAACCGTGGCGCTGCGCCTGATCAATCCCACCGGCTCCGTCACGCTGGGCAACCCCGGTTTCGCGGTGCTCACGATCATTGACAACGACTTCTTCCCCGGCGTGCTTTCCTTCTCCAACCAGGGCGGCTACACGGTGGACGAGAACGCCACGAACGCGCTCATCACCGTGGTCCGCAACAACGGCAGTTCGGGCACCGTCACGGTCAACTTCTTCACCACCGACGGCTCGGCCATTTCCACCGGGCCGAACGCGGACTTCGTCAGCACCAATGGCACGCTCTCCTTCGCCGACGGCGAGATGGTCAAAACCTTCCAGGTCCGGGTTCTCCCCGACCCGTTGATCGAAGCCAATGAAACCCTCAGCCTCATGCTCTCCAACGCGACGGGCGGAGCAACCCTTTCCGGCGTGAACCCGGTCACGCTGACCATTCTCAACAACAACGAATTCATCTTTGGCAGCTTCCGATTCTCGGCGGCCAACTACATCGCCACCGAAGGTGACGGGTTCAAGACCATCACCGTCCAGCGCACGGGCGGCACGGCCGGGACCAACTCGGTGAATTTCGCCACCGCCAACGGCACGGCTGTCGCCGGCCAGGACTACCGGTCCACCAACGGCACGCTGGTCTTCCTGCCGGGCGAAACCAACAAGACCTTCAACGTGCCGATCCTCACCGACGCGCTGGTGGAATCCAACGAGACCGTCAACCTGGTATTGAGTAATCCGGTCGGGGGCGCCAGTGTGGGCAATCCGTCCCTCTCAACTCTGACCATCATCAGCACCAACCGGTTGCCCGGCAGCTTCGCGTTCCTGACGAGCGGCTTCAGCGTTGACGAAAACGCCGGCCCCGCCACCATCACCGTGCTCCGCACCAATGGCTTTACCGGCAACGTGTCGGTCAACGTCCGCATGAGCGACGGCACTGCGTTCGGCTCCACCAACGGTTCGACAGCCGGCTTTGATTACCTCAACACGAACGCGATCCGCACCTTGTCCTGGACCGATGGCGACAACGCGCCCAAGACCTTCACGGTTGACATCTTTGATGACCTGCTGGTGGAACCGCCTGAGACTGTGCTGCTGAAACTGGAAAGCCCCGCCGGTGATCCCGGCGCCGCGGGACCGACGATCGGCCAGACTAACGCCACCTTGACGATCATTGACAACGAGATTCCCGCCGGTTCGGTGGACACCAGCTTCGTCGCGGACGCCAACGACACCGTCTATTCTCTCGCCTATCAATCCAGTGACGCCAAAATTGTCCTGGGCGGTGATTTCTCCCTCGTGGATAACGTCGGCCACACCAACGTCGCCCGCTTGAATCCCGATGGCACGGTGGATGTGTTCAACGCCGGGCAGATCATGCGCGGCGGCACCACCAACTCTTCCATCCGCGCGGTGGCCGTCTATACCAACGGGGTGGATGTCGGCAAGGTCATCATCGCCGGTTTGTTTGACAGCGTCTCCGGGGTGGGCGCTGTCAACATCGCCCGTTTGAACACGGACGGTTCCCTGGATGGCTCCTTCAATTCGACCGTGGGCGCCAATGGCATCGTCCACGCCGTGGCCATTCAGAGCGACAGCCAGGTGCTGATCGGCGGCGCGTTCACGGCGGTCGGCGGACAGGGCCGCAATTTCGTCGCGCGGCTCGCCGACGATGGCTCGCTGGATTTCGGCTTCAATCCTTCCAGCGGCGCCAATGATGTCGTCCGCGCCCTTGCCATCCAACCCGACGGACGGATTCTCGTCGGCGGTGATTTTACGCTCTTCAATGGCGTCACCAACAATCATCTGGCCCGGTTGAATTCCAATGGCTCGGCCAGCGGCGCTTTCGCGGCCAATCTCGGCGCGGGCTTCGACGCGCCGGTGCTGGCGTTGGCGGTCCAGTCCGATGGCGGAATTCTCGCGGGCGGCAGCTTCACGAACGTCAACGGAATGCCGTTCAAGCGGCTTGCCCGGCTCAACTCCAGCGGCGCCGTGGACACGCTGGCCTTTACCGGCCTGGGCACGGGCTTCAACGACTCGGTGCTGGCCATCGCGTTGCAGGCCGACGGCAAGCCGCTGGTTGGCGGCGCATTCACGCTCCTCAACGGCGTCACGCAAAACCGCATCGCCCGCTTGAACAACGACGGCTCGCAGGATGTCTCGATCAATTTCGGGACCGGCGCCAACAACTTCATTGACACACTGGCCATCCAGTCGGATGGGAAGATTCTGATCGGCGGCGGGTTCACCCAGTTTGACGGCCAGCCGCATAATTACATCGCCCGGCTCAATGGCGGCATCAATCTCGGTTCGGGCGTGTTCTCCTTCGCCTCGGCCTTTTCCTTCGTCAACGAAACCAGTGGCAGCGCCACCCTCACGGTCATCCGTATCGGCGGCGCGTCGAACATCGTGTCGGTG
>CAZIFU010000170.1:0-15066 GCA_964539075.1 uncultured Verrucomicrobiota bacterium
CGACGCGGCGCTCTGAGTTCGGAGTTCAAGCTTCAGCTTGTCTGCGCGTTCGGAGTTCAAGCTTCAGCTTGTCTGCGCGTTCGGAGTTCAAGCTTCAGCTTGTCTGCTCCATTTTTAGCGAAACGAAACCAGACAAGCTGAAGCTTGAACTCCAAACTACTTCCCCGCCGCCCAATTCACCGCGTTCAAAAGCAGCTTCTTGTACTCCGGCAAATTGTGCGCGTGTTCGTCATGGCCGAGGGCGATGCCGGCGATGCGCGCCTTGGGATGCTTCACGAGCCAGATCATCGGATAATCCTTGTCCTTCGACGGCGAGTGTGTGGTGGCGAGCACCTCGACAGGCGTGCCCTGCGGCTCAGGTTCAAACCAGTAAAGCTCGTCGGTGATCTTGAATGTGGCGGGCAAACCTTTCATGAGCGGATGCGCGTTGTTCGTGACCTTCACCTCAAACTCCAGCGGGCGGTCGTGACCGCGCGCGCCGCCGCCGGCGAGCACGGTGTTGTATTCGGGCCAGTCCTTGTAGTTATACCAAACGCCGGGATGGAGCAGCACGAGGCCCTTGCCGGCGTTGGCGAAGTCGAACAACGCCTTGCGCAGCGCGGGCGTGGCCCACTCTTTCGCATTCACGCTGAGGACAACCACGTCCACCCCGCGTTGCGGGGCCAGCTCGCGTGCGGTCACGTCGCCGTCCTCGGTGTAATTCACTGAGCAACCGGCGGCCTTCAACGTTGCGCTGTCGGCTTCGTTGAAAAATTTTTGGAAGTCGTGCGACGTGCCGCCGCCCACGAGCAGCACCTTCGTGCCGGCGCTCCAGGTCAGAACGCCCTGGCTCGCGGGGACGCCCGCCCCACCGGCAGCCGATGCGACCAGCACGGGCGCAGCCTTCTTGTTGCCGTCCTTCTTCGCGGCTTTCTTCAGCACGGGAGCGGGTGCGCCGCCGAGCGGCCTCGGCGCGGGCGGGAGCGGGTCGGCGCTGAGGTCGGCGGTCACGGCCAGCGTGGTCGGCACGATTTTATTGTCGAAACTTTCAAAGGTGAGCTTCTCGACAACACCCTTGCCTTTGAGGGTTCGGCTGGCGAAGCGCACCTGCCGGCCAGCGTCCGCGACGCCGCCCGCGAGTTTCGAGCCGGGCACGTCCACTTCGCGAACGTAGTCGGCGAATTCTTCGCCGTTTTTGAACAACAGGTCTTCCGTCGCGCCGCCGGCGTAATGCACGGTGATTTTCAGCGCCGGTTGATTCTCGCGCACGGCGGGAAAACCCCAGCCAGCCACGTTGCCGAGAATGTGCAGTTGCTTGGCCTCGAAGCCGACCTTCGCCTCCACCTTTTGCGGGAACGCGGTCTTCGAGTGCGCCTCGCCGGGGCCGCCTTTGAGCACGATCAGGTTTTTGCCGGTCGGATGCCTCGTGGGATCCACCACGTTGAACGGCACGCCCAGCGCGTTGACGATGCCGAACTTCGCGAGCGGCAATGAACCACCGCCGGGGTCCCCGCTGTTGTAAAGGCCCTCGCGCGAATTCGCGGTGAACGCGCCGCTGAGGTCAATGAAGCGGAAGCGCACGTTGTCGGCGCAGATGAACGCGAGGATGTCGCGCAGGCCGTCGGCGCCGAGCGCCTCGAAGCCTTCGGGCATGAGCGAGCGGCCGGTGTTGCGGCGCGCCTTGATGTCCGCCTTCTGGATTTCCTTTTCGCCCGCTGCGTTGCGGAGCGCGACCAGGTTGGCGTTCTCGCGCGTGACGACGCCGTCGTAAATCTCGCCGTCCTTGGTCTCGATGCTCCACGCGGTGAAGCTGAAGTCCACCTCGCGGTTCGGGTCGAGAATATGGACGAGCAACTCCACCGGGCCGTGCGCGCCCATGCCGGTGAGCGGCGGGCCGGCGAAATTGCCCAGGTCGCCGAGCTGGTGGCAGGTCGCGCAGTTCGCGGTGTACAGCTCCTTGCCCTTCGCAACGTTGCCAGGTTTCTCGACTTCGGGGATAAACTTCGCGATGAGCGCCTGCTTCTCCTTCGCTTCCGGGCCGCGCAGTTTGTCCATGATGGCGTTGGCGCGCTGCGACACCCTCTCGTCGGGATGCAGGCGGAGGCGATGCGTGTTCGCCGGGCCGAGCAAGCCGGGAGAAATTTTACCGCTGTCGAGCGCGTCAAGCAGCGCCAGGCTCCAGGGAGCGCGCTTGAGCAACTGGTTCAGAGCGGCGCCTTGCGCTTCGGCGCTCAAGTCCGGCAACGCGGTGGTCAGCGTGGTGCCGATGTCGGGACCGGTCAGTTCGCCGAGCGCCTCGACCACGCGCATTTGCAGGGCCGGCGAATGACCCGCGCCGAGGAGCTTCGCAACGGCGGGCAAAATCTCCGGGCTGGTCTGGTGGATGCCGAGGAGCGTGCGCGCGACTTCGGCGCGGGCGTCTTCGGAAAGCGATTTGTCACCGAGCCGGGCGGTGAGTTCGCCCGCCTCGAGTTTCACCTCGGCGGCAAGGGACTTGCCGGTGTCCCAGCGCACGGCCAGCGGCAAAACGGCGGCGGCGATACGCGGGTTGGACGACGTGACGAGTTTCTTGAGCGCGGTTTGCAGTGGCGGTGTCCACGCCGGGGCGGCGCCGCGCAGGTTCGCCGAAAGCGTGGCGAGCATGGAGTGTTTGAGGTCGTCCACGGCCGCAGGCTTGTCGGCGAGAGCGACGACAAACCGGGCGGCTTCGTCGGCATTGCCGCTGTTGACGAGGAGGCCGGTCAACTGCGCGACCAACGGTCCGTTCAGCTTCGGATCGCCGGCGAACGCGGCATCGAGAAAGAGCGTGGGGGCCTTCGAAGCGACGCCGAGCAAGGCGGCCTTGGACCAGTTATCGTCGAGTTTCGGATAGAGGCCGACGAGAGTCGTAGCGATGTTTGCGTCAAGATCAGTCGAAGCCAGAGCGAGCAACGCGTTGAGGCGGACACTAGCATTGGTGTCGGCAACTAAAGCGAGCTTCGCACTTTGGAACTGGTTCGCGATGCCTTCCGTCATTGCGCGTTCCACATACTGAACAGGTACTAACGTCGGTGTCTCCCCCGCAATTCTTACGGCGTTACGGCGGACTGTTGGATCCTTGTCCGTAAGCGTTTTAGTCAGCGTCGGCATGAATGTTGGCGCTCCGAAAGAACCAAGTCGGTGTATTGTCCAAAGCGCTGCGATACGCGCTTGGGCACTTGGACTCTCAAGAACTGGTAAAATTGCCTGGACCACATCCACCCTATGAACCGGGAATTCCCTATTGTTTTTGCGCATCGTGGTCATCCCATTCTCTACGAGCAATCGGCTTGCAGTCATTCTTACTTGCTGGTTTGGATTCTCTAGGGCTTTCACCCAATCTGGTGACCAATCCTCTGACGATGCCTTCGCCAGATTCGGCACCTTGAGCTTTTTCGCGTCCTTGTGGTCCACCCGCCAGATGCGGCCGTAGTAATGGTCGCGGTCGGGGCGGATGGCGGCGTTGCGTGGGCCGTGCTTGGTGCCGCGCGTGTCGTTGTGGATGACGGCCTGGTTGCAGAAATCAATCACGTACAGCGCGCCGTCCGGACCAATGCGGGTTTCGATGGGGCGGAACCACATGTTCCGGCCCGCGATGAACTCGATTTCCTCGCGGCCCGGCGCGCGTTCGCCGACGTAGGTGACGCCGCGCGGCTGGACGATCTCGTGATGGACGATGTTCACTGTCGGCTCGGTGCAAAAGTAGCTGTAGTTCCACGGCGCAGGCCACGAGCCGCCGTCGTAGATGGCGCAGCCGGCGGCGGCGGTGAAGCGGCCCACCAGATCAATTTGCACGTAAGGAAGCTGATCGTAGGGAATCACCGGAAAGACCGGCGTGCTCTTGTGCGCGACGTTGTAGCTCGTCACACCCGGCAGGTGCGCGAGGGAAAGTTGCTGCTCGCTCATCACGCAGTGCATGAGCAGGTCGCCGCTGGTGGGCTGGGTCCAGAAAATTTCGTTGTCCCAGGCGATTTGCAAGCCCCAGGTGTTGCCGCCCTTGGAGGAATATTGCTCCATCGCGGATCCGTCGGGTTTGAAGCGGATGACGCCGGAGCCGATGTTGCCGAAATCTTTTTTGCCATCGGGCGACGTCACGTGGCCCACGCTGTAGCCGTGCGTGGCGTAAATCCAGCCGTCGAATCCCCAGCGCAGATTGTTGATGAGCGAGTGCGTGTCGCGCGCGCCAAGGCCGGTGTAAATTTTCTCGGCCTTGTCGCAGACCCCGTCACCGTTAGTGTCGCGAAGGAGCCAGATGTCCGGCGCGGCCGATGCGATAACGCCGCCCTTGTGAAACACGAAGCTGGTGACGCGCTCCAGCCCGCCGGGAACGCCGTGGGCGTAATCGGCAAAGATTTGCTTCTTGTCCATCACACCGTCGCCGTCGGTGTCGGTGAGAATGGAGATGCGGTCGTAGGCGGGGCGGTCATAGCGTGTGCCGTCGTCGGTGAGTTTGTCATCCTTCTGCCAGCGCTGGACGTAATCGGTGGCGGGGTTCACGTCGCGGCCGTCGGGATACTCCGGCGTTTCGCAGACCCAGAGGCGGCCTTGCGGGTCCCAGTCCAGGTTCATCGCCTTGTTGATGAGCGGCTCGCTGGCAACGAGAGAGACCTTGAAGTCGGGATGAATCACCATTTTCGCCAGCGTCTTCTCCGGGCGCGACGGGCCGCCTTCGGGATAACGCAGCGAGGCAAGGTCTTCCTTGGTGTTGAACTCGTCCACGTTGGTGCGTTTGCCGGCCCAGGCAATGCCACGCAGCAGCACGGCGCGATAATGCGGCAGCTCGAAACTTTTATATTGATGGCCGGGGATGCTCACGAAGGCGCGCCAGGGTTGCCCCCCTGGCAGGACTTTCTCATAAACCCACATCTGCGGCGCGATGTCATAAACCGAGATGCGACCGGGGGGAGGCCTGCCGCGCTGCTGGGCCTTTTCGGTGTTCGGCGTGTTGGGCGTGTAGGCGGCGGCGAGTACGCGCGCTTCGGGCATCATGTGCAGGTCGTAGTAAATCTCGTCGCTGAAATCGAAGTTCGCGACGCCTTGCGTGATAGGATGCGTGCGGTCCACGTAATAGAGCGACTCCGGCCCTTCGAGCCACTTCGCCACGCCATTCTCCCACGCGCCGCCGATGAGGGTCTTGAACCATTGCGGATCGTCGCCCACCACCGCGTCGTGGATGCAAACCAGGCCGCCACCGCGCTGGAGGAATTTTTCGAACGCGGCGCGCTGCTCACCTTTGATCGTGCCGGCATTGGCGGCGAACATCACGAGCACGTCGGTCTGTTCGAGTTGTTGCGCGGTTGGGAAATTCAACGCCCCCTCGACCTTGCAACCGCGCGCGGCGAGAAGTTTGGTCCACTCGGCAAGGAACGTGGGGCCGTCATGGAGGCCGTTGCCGGCAGGGCCGTGGGTCTTGGGGCCGGCGCGGAGAAAAACGCGCAGCGGTTTGTCCGTTTGCGCGGCAGCGGAAAAAACGAGGGCCAGCAAGGCAAACAAGAGGGCAAATTTGAGTTTCATGGTCTTTTGCTGTTGAAAGCCTGCAATCTAACGGCCAGAAAGATTTCGCCAATCAAAATTATTTACTCCCCGGTTCCGCACTTGATCAAAGTGGCGGTTGGTGATGAAATGCCCGGCAACCAAACCCTCCATGAAACCTGACCTTCTACCCATGAAGCTCGTTGGCCATGCAACGAGGCGGCATCCACGCGGGCTGGCGAAGGCGCGAAGCGTTTGGAGTGTGCCGGCCCCAGCCGGCGCTTTCCCAGTCCGCCACAGCGCCGACTCGCGTCGGCACACTCCAAACGCTGACGCGCGGGCCAAGGCTCCGTCCCGTTCAAGGGCACAAATCGCGGACGCGCGTCCGTGGAATCTTTCCCTGTGGTAAAGGCCGATTCCGCCTTGACCGGGCTTGGCTTGAGGCGCAGCCTTGACGCCAATGCTTGGCAAAGAACAAGCGACGGCTTGTCCCCGCTGGCAAACCCAAAACCAGATAGCCAGAAAATCTTCTGCTCAATCTAAATGTTTGGCCGGCGCCTGTTGACAATCTGGGTGAAATTTTTTTCTCGCCAACCAGGGCGCGAAGAATACAATTACCCGCTGCGAGCAGCGCGTTGCGGCTCACGCGAGCGTGGAGCCGACAACGCGAGTCGCAGCGCACAAGAAGAAGAGCGAAGCGACGGTGTTGAGGAAAGAGAAACTCACCCTTCGGAGGATGGTAGGCACAGGCCAGGCGCGGCCAAACCATTCGTTGGAGCTGTCACTGAGCTGAGGCATGAGTAATTGGACATTGACACGCCAAGAACGTTGGCACCAGCCCTATGGTCATAGTGGCGTGCAGCTCAACTTTATTCGTTAGGCGTTTTTGCGCACGTCTCTTATGCAGACCTTTTTCATTCGTCATAGCATTGGCCTCGGCATCTCAGATGCCACACGGCGGCGGCTTTGGGACGAACGACGCATAGCCGTCCATTATCCTGAAGACCGCAAGGGCAAGCTCCAGAGAACCGACAACGAAAGCCTCGACCCTGCCGACTATGGCGGTTACGCGAAGACCGTTATGAGCATTTTTCAGCGTCTCCGGTCTGAGGGCGGCTATGTCTGCGCGCAGTATTTCGGGCAGTCCGAGTTACTCATAGGCACCATCGCACCCAACTCGAAGATGACGTTACTCCGTGGCGAGCGGGGTTCGTCCACACGTCCCGCCGTGCTAAAGACTCTTCGCCTCGCGGACGCCAAACTACTTCAACCACGGGATCACTCCATTATCGCCGCCAGTCGTCCGCGACAGGGCACGATAGGCCAGTGGCACGCCGTCGGTGACGCAATTGCGGCGCTTATTGAGCAGCGCAAGCCACCATTGTCTTGGCAGTTGCTTTCATATCGCCAGCATGAGGTTGGTTGCAGCGAGTTTCTTCGACTTCCAGACGCGTTGCAGTTCGGATTGCCGCGCCTCCAGTCGCTTATTTTGCCTGTTGGCAGCACGCTTAAGGACGTTGATTTCATTGGCATCGCATACGACGGCAAACGCATTTTTGCACAGGTCACGTATTCCGACCTTCACAACGTCGCCTGGAAGCTCGATAAGCTCCGTCAGTTCGTTTCCCCAAAGAAGTCCCATGTCATCCTTTTCTGTGCCTGCGACGCGCCATCAGTTCAGGACGGCATCCATATTTTTCCCGTTCAGCAGGTCTTTCGCACGCTCAAGAGCTTCGATTGGGGCCGTCAGTTTCTACGAGGCGTAGTATGAGCGTCATCGAACAAACGCCTAACCAAGGCGCTGCAGCTCCTCACCCATATCCAAGAAAGGAATCCAAGACATGAGCAACATTGGAAAAGTGGACAGCGTTTGGCGTTACCCCGTCAAGAGCATGCGCGGGGAGGAGTTGGACGAAGCGTTTGTGGGATTCTCCGGAATTTATGGCGACCGCATCTTCGCCTTCAGGAGTTCGGCCAGTCCCAAGGGATTCCCCTATTTGACCGCCCGGGAGCAGCGAAAACTTCTGCGCTACCGCCCGCGCTTTCGTTATCCCGATAAAGCAGCGCGGCCCATCAATTTGTCGGAGGCCGAGAGCATCGGGCCCGGCTTGAATCCCGTGTCCGCAGACCCGCCGGACCTGATGGTGGATGTCGAGGCACCGACCGGAGAGACTCTGGCGATAGACGACCCCGCGCTGATCCGCCTTCTTGGCGACGGAGTCTCCGGTGCGCCTGACCTGACGCTGGTCCGTTCGGATCGCGCCATGACGGATTGCCGTCCGGTATCGCTCCTTTCGGTGCAATCCGTGCGGCAGCTTGGCAAAGAGATCGGGGCGTCGGTGGACCAGCGGCGCTTCCGGGCGAATATTTACGTGGACTTCAACGCCGCAGGCGGCTTCGCGGAGGACGAATTTGTCGGCCGATCCATGCGCATCGGATCGAAGGTGGTGATCTCGATACTGGAGCGCGATCCGCGCTGCGCGATGATCACACTTGATCCCGACACCGGAGAATCGAAGCCGGAATTCTTGCGGCAAGTCGCGCAGGCCCACAAAGGCATGGCGGGCGTTTATGGTGCCGTCCTCGTGGAGGGCACGCTGCGCAAAGGTGATGCGGCGGAATTGTTGGGCTAGCGGTCACGCCATGCCGAAAGATCGTCATTGGGCTGGCGAATTTGTCCGGGCACAGGCGGCTTGGGGCCGGGGACAAATTCCATCGGTCGCTTTTCCTTCTGGAATTTTGCATCGAACTCGCGAGTTGCTCGCAACAGGCGTTCGACAACCTCGGGATGTTGCGCGGCGAGGTCTTTGGCCTCGCCGAGGTCCTGGTCGAGATCGTAAAGTGTGGGCTTGGGCCAGAAGCGGTGCTGGCGCTCGAACAATTGCGGCTGGTGCTCGAACCACAGGCTCGGCGGGCGCGGCTCCGGATAATGGTCCACCGGCACAAAGAGTTTCCACCGGCCATTGCACACGGCCTGAAGCTGGTAGCCGAAATAGTGGAAGAGCATCCGGGGCGGCGGACGATCATTTGTTTTCAGCAGCAAGTCGCTGATGTTTTGGCCGTCGAGCACGCGGTTGGGCGGGAGCTTTGCGCCGGCCAGGCTCGCGAACGTGGGAAACCAATCCATCGCCGAAACGAGCGCGGCCTCGACGCGGCCCGCGGAGATTTTATCCGGCCACCAGGCGAGGCATGGCATGCGCAAGCCGCCTTCGTAGGTCGTGCCCTTTGCGCCCCGCAACGGGCCGTTGCTCCCGCCCAGCGAACGGCCGGCGAAACGATCCTTGCCCGGCGCATTGCCCGCGCGCACGACGGCGCCGTTGTCGGAGGTGAAGATCACCAGCGTGCGCCCGGCGATTTTGAGTTCGCGCAAGGTCTCCAAGATTACCCCGGTGCTCGCGTCGAGTTCCTCCACGCAATCGCCGTAAAGGCCGCCCTTGGATTTACCGGCGAACTCCGGTGAAGCGTATTGCGGGATGTGCGGCATCGTGTGCGGCAGGTAGAGAAAGAATGGCTGGTCGCGGTGCGCGCGGATGAACTGCACGGCGCGTTCGGTGTAACGTTGGGTCAGCGTGGATTGGTCCACGGGCGTTTCCACCACGCGGTCGCCGTCCATCAGCGGCAGCGGCTCGAAGGCCTTGATCTGCGTGAACGGCTCGCCGACCTGCCACTCGTCCGAGTCGTTGGCGTAAGGCAGCCCGAAGAACACGTCGAAGCCTTGTCGCTGCGGGCGGAAGGGCTTGTCCCAACCGAGATGCCACTTGCCGATGCACGCGGTCGCGTAGCCGCGTTCCTTCAACACTTCGGCCAGCGTGACCTCATCGGGCGGCAGGCCGGTGTGCTCGGCCGGGAACAACACGTAAGGCACGCCGCACCGCGCGGGGAGCCGCCCGGTGAGCAACGCCGCCCGTGAAGGACTGCAAAAGGGCGCCGCGACGTAGAAACTCGTGAACCGCACGCCTTCCTTCGCCATCCGGTCCAGGCGCGGCGTGGCGATGGTTTTCGAGCCGTAGCAAGCGAGGTCGCCGTAGCCGAGATCATCGGCGAGGATGAAGACGAAGTTGGGCGGCGACGCGGCGGACACATTCCACGGAAGCCCCGCGAGCAGGAAAACCAAAAACAGCTCGGCGAATTTCTGACGGAGTCCAAGTCGCGTGGCCTTGGATCTCATGCGAATTCTTCACGACGATCGGTGCCGGGAAGACACCTTTCACCATTCCCTACCGATGAACCGTTCGTCCCTCCGCAAGGTCTTGGAGTGCGCCAGTCCTCTGGCGCTTTCAACAACCCACAACTTCCAAAGCGCCAGAGGACTGGCGCAGTCCAAGACGCTGACGCGACCCAGTTCGGTTTTCTCCGGTTCAGGGGCACCATTCGCGGCTTTGTGCGGGGCGCGGATTCTCTCCCCTCGTCCGACGAGGTGAGAGGAGTGTCCCGACGAAGTCGGGAGCAAGATGTCATGCCAGACGAGTGATCCGGAGCGATCGTCGGCAACGGTATGATAAGCCCGTTCCCGGTGGGGCGAGACTCCGTCGAGCCAAGGAAAGCCTGAACCCACTTGGCTCGACGGAGTCTCGCCCCACCACCTGACCTCCGGCCGAGCACATCAGATCGCACCTTCATGCCAGGACTGGCGTGATCAATTGCGCCGGCTCGACCCCGGTCAACGATTCGTCCCGGCCGTCGTACCCGTAGGTCACGCGGCGATGGTCCAGGCCCAGGAGGTGAAGGACGGTAGCGTGCAGATCGGCGACGGTCACCTTGTTCTCCACCGCCGCGTAAGCGAAGTCATCCGTGGCGCCGTGAACCGTGCCGCCTTTGATGCCGCCACCCGCCATCCAGAAAGTGAACCCGTGGGGATTGTGATCGCGGCCATCGGCGCCTTCGACCACCGGCATGCGCCCGAACTCGCCGGCCCAGATCACCAGTGTCGTGTCCAACAGGCCGCGCTGCTTGAGGTCGCGCAGCAACGCGGCGACCGGCTGGTCGGTTTCACCGGCTGACTTGGTGATGTTGCTCTTCAAATTGCCGTGATGGTCCCAGTCGAAGCGGATCAAGTGAACGAAGCGGACGCCGGATTCCACCAGGCGGCGGGCGATCAGGCATTGCGAGCCAAACTTGCGGGTGAGTTCCTTTTCCAGTCCGTACATTTTGCGCGTGGCCTCGGACTCGTTGGACAGGTCCACTTGTTTGAAGGCTTCAACCTGCATCCGAGCCGCCAATTCGAGGTTGCGGATGCGCGCGTCGAGTTCGGACAACTCGCGACGGTTGCGCAGATGGCGGCGGTTGAGCGCCTGGGTCAGGTCGAGGTAGCTCCGTTGCTGCGCTTCACTGATTGAATCGGGCCGCTGGAGATCGAAGACCGGCGGGCCGGTCACGTTCATCGGCGTGGCTTGATAGAGCGCCGGCAGCCAGCCCGGCGAGATGGCGTTGCGGACGCGCTCGGGCTGGGCGTCGGGAATCGCCACGTAAGCGGGCATGTTTTCGTTTTCCGTGCCCAAGCCGTACGTGATCCAACTGCCCATCGTGGGAAAGCCAGAGATCGGCCGGCCCGTGTGAAACATCAGTTCCGCTTCGCCGTGGTCAATGCGGTTGGTGACGCCCGAACGGATGACGGCAAGGTCGTCCACGACTCCCGACAGATGCGGCAGAAGTTCAGAGACCTCGATGCCTGACTGACCGTGTTTGCGGAACGTGAACGGGCTGGCCATGAGTCTGGTGGACCCACCGATGGCGCGCTGGTTGATCGCGAAGGGAATCGGTTTGCCGTCGTACTTGGTGAGCATCGGCTTGGGGTCCAACAGGTCCATCTGGCTGGGGCCGCCGCCCATGTAAAGAAAAATGACGCTCGTGGCCTTGGGCGCGAAATGCGGATGCTTGGGCCGGGTATCGTAGCTGAGGACGGGGACCACGGCACTCGCGCGCGCATCGCGGGCCAGCAGCCAACTGAAGGCGATGCCCGCCAGGCCGCCGGCAGTCTGGACCAAAGCCTCCCGGCGCGTCAGCAACCGCGGGAGCCGTCCCCGCCGGCTATCGCAGAAACTGCCATTCGGTCTGAGCCAAAAATCGTTCATGTTGCAGGTCTGAGTCAGAGTCAATGTAACAAGCCGCCGGGATTTTGCACGCTTTGTTTCATTTGCGGTTCAGCCCGGGCGCATCTCAGTTTCTTGCAACCGCACAAACTGTCTGACGTCTGGTATTGACCGGAGCGGGCGGCACCGGTTCCAGTCCCGCAGGGACTGGTCGAAAAATAGGGCAGCAGATTCCTTGTCCCACCTGGGACAAAGAATCGGACGTTGGGGTCCGCAGGGACGGGGCGGAGAATGCAGTCAGCGCGTGCAAGAAAGTGAGATGCGCCGTTCAGCCCTTGTGCATTCTCAAACTGCGACCGTTTGGAGTCCCGTCCCGCAAGGCGGGATGGAACTCCAAACGCATTTACCCTTGGCCGGATCACGAGGTGAGAGGCCCTCGTCAATCCACGTAAATGAACTCGTTGGAACTCAGCAACGCCTGGCACAGCCGGCGCCAGGCGCCCGCTTCGGCGTCCGGGGCCGACGCCCCCGGTTTGTGCTGGAGGAAATCACGAAGGAGCGCCAGTTCCTCGCGTCCCGGCGCGCGCCCATACGCGAGCTTCACCGCAAAAGCGATGCGTTCCCCGGTCGAGCCTTCGCGATCCATGACCCGTTTGGCGAAATGGTCCATGCATTCGAGTGTGAAAGGATTGTTCATCAACGCCAGCGCCTGCTGGGCCACTGCGGAGGCCGAGCGCTTGGGCCAGTTGGCGTCCATCGCCGGCGCGTCGAACACCGCCAGGAAACTCGGCACCTGCGTGCGTTGCGTGGACAGATAAACGCTCCGCCGACAACGGTCCGGATGATCCGCCGGAACGGCATACTGGCCGTCGGGCTGTTTTTTGGTTTCAACCGACTCGCCAAACAACCGCCCGTCCAGCAGGCCGCTAACCGACAACATGGCGTCGCGGATGATTTCGGCTTCCAGGCGGCGTTTGGGAAATTTCCAGAGAAGTTTGTCCGCGGGGTCCACCTCGCGCTTCGCCGGGTCGTCCTGCGAGGATTGGCGCCAGGTCGCCGAGAGCAGAATCAGGCGGTGCAGATGTTTGATGCTCCAGCCGGACTCGACGAATTCCGCTGCGAGCCAGTCGAGCAGTTCCGGGTGCGTGGGCCGGCTGCCGCGCGCGCCGAAATCGTCGGGCGTGGCCACCAGGCCGGTGCCGAAGTGATATTGCCAGACGCGGTTGACCAGGACGCGCGCGGTCAAGGGATGCTCCGGATGCGTGAGCCAGTTGGCCAGCGCCAGGCGGCGGCCCGTCGTCTGGTCATTCGGCGGCGCTGGCGGGAGATGGAAGGAGTTGTGCGATGTCTCCAAAACGGACAACACGCCCGGTTGAACTTCATTGTCCGGGCTTTCAAAATCACCGCGCCGCAGCAATCGGGTTGGGGTGGGATCGGCGGAGACATCCCAAAGCCCCCAGATGACCGGTGGCAGCTTGGTTCCTTTTTCGGTGACCGTTTTGAGTTGCGCCTTGGTGCGCTGGATTTCTTTCGTGAATTCCGGATAGGTCTTGCGCAACAGTTCCTCCGTGACGTTGAGGCGGACAGCCAGTTCGTTGAGGAACGACTCGTCCTTCTCCGCCGGGGCCGTCGAGTCTTGCGCCAGGAGGGCGACCGCGCGCTCGCGCGTGGCCGCGTCTTCGATCTCGGACGCGTGCTCCTGCAGATAGCGGTTGCGCCAGCGATTGAACACGCCGTATTTCTCCTCTTGCCGCAGCTTGCCTCGTTCCTCCTGCAACGACACGAACCTCCGCTCGTGTTCCTCGCGTCCCTGGCGGTCGAGGAGGGGGATCGCCCGGAGCGGTCCGACGGCGAGCTTGGGATCGTGAATGCCGCCGATCCACTTCTCTGGATCGTAAGCCGGCTGGAAAATGGCGATGAGCTTGTAGTAATCCTGCTGCGGAATCGGGTTGTATTTATGGCTGTGGCAGCGGACGCATTGGACCGTCAGCCCCATCAACGCCTTCATCGAGACCTCCATGACCGCCTGCTGGGTGGCGTAACGTTTGTCCATTTGCGTGATCGGCTGGTTGTCCGTGGCGTCGGGCGTGCAGCGCAAAAAACCCGTGGCGACCAGTTTTTCGATCATGTCCGGTGTGAACTGGTCGGCGGCGCGCCAGTTCACCAGTTCATCGCCGGCCAGTTGCTCGCGCACGAACTGGTCGTACGGCTTGTCCTTGTTGAACGCCTGGATCACGTAATCGCGATAGCGCCAGAAATCCGGCCGCACGATGTCCCCGATGAACAGGCTCGATTCCGCGAAGCCGGCGACGTCCAACCAGTGCCGGCCCCAACGCTCGCCGTAATGGGGCGAGGCGAGCAATCTGTCCACCAGCCGATCGAACGCCTGCGGATTCTTGTCGCTGACGAAGGCACGGACCTCTTCCGGCGTGGGCGGCAGACCGATCAGGTCAAAATAAAGCCGGCGAATCAAAACGGCTTTGTCCGCCTCGGCGGAGGGCTTGATTCTTTTCTCCTCCAATTTTGCGAACATGAAACGGTCAACCGGTGTGCGCACCCGGCTGGCGCTTTTGACCGTGGGAAGCGCGGGACGACGAACGGATTGAAACGACCAGAAGGTCCGGTCTTTTTCGGAAACCGAAGTTCGCGCGGCGCCGGCTTGTTCGCCCGCCGGCCACGGCGCGCCCTGGCCGATCCACTGCGCCACGACGGCGATCTGGTCGGGTGACAACCGCTGTTTGTGCGATTTCCGCAAGTCGGGGTTCTGGTTTCGGAGCGCGGCCATCAGCAGGCTTTTGTCAGGCTGGCCCGACACGATGGCGGGAATGCCTGAGTCACCGCCCCGCAGCAGGCCCTCGCGCGAATCGAGCGTCAGCCCGCCTTGGACTTTTGGGGCGTTGTGACTGTGGCACGTGAAGCATTGCTCCGCGAGCAGCGGCCGGACTTGGGTCTCGAACAAGGGCGCGGCCTCGCGCGCCGGTTCGGCGGTGGCGGCGCCCAACCACCCGGCGTCCATGACCAGCGCGGAGACGACGAGCGTCGCTGCCCGCCCCGCGCGCTGGCGCCGGCAAGAATCAAAAAAGGATGGAGGATAGGCACGCGCCATCGGGTTTTGTGATTTGCGCAGATTATCCCTAAGTCGGGGCCGGATTCAAGCCCCGTTGTTGGCGTTTGGGTGTGTGGCCGCAAAGCAACCTGGGATCAGGCGGCGATTTTGAGGGATTGGGAGTTGTTGAAGCGGTTCCAGCATTCGTCCCAGCAGTTGCTTTTCAGAGCCAGGCGCAAGTTCAATACGCTGGTGGCTCCGGCTTGCGTCCAGAACATTCCGGACTCTTTGAGCCGTTGGCCGATGACGGATTTGCATCCGCCCTCAATGACGCCCGAGCCGTAGAACAAACTCAATGCCCGTCCCAGCCCGCGCCGCAGTCCTTCAGCCCGGATGCGGGAGCCAAAGTCGGAGGCCGTCGCAAAACTGCCGGCATACGTGGCGGACCCATGATCGCGCACCGGCCGACCGTCCGCGTCGGTTTTGGTTTGGGTAAAGATGGCTCCCAGTTTGATCTCCCGC
>CAZIFU010000171.1:0-51627 GCA_964539075.1 uncultured Verrucomicrobiota bacterium
GCTCAAAACGCTCACGGCGGCGTTACGCCCGTGGACGATGGATTTCCACGTCGCGCAAAACAACGCCACCGTCCACGGCACCGGCACGCACGACAAGACCGGCCGCCACTGCCTGGTCAACGCGCCGGACGGCAAGCTGGATATCCCGCACCACGCCGGCTTCTGGCTGCGTAACGAGAACGGCCAGCTCACCCGGGCCGTGCGGCACATCTGCTGGGACGGCTGCATGTTTCCCAACGACGTGATGATGCAGCAGCAGACCTGGAACGACATCCTGGCCGCGATGGTCGCCGTGCGCGATCTCCACGGCTGGAGTGAAGCCGAACCAAAGCCAGCCGCGAGGCCGACGCCTGCCGTCATCAAGAAAACGGCAAAACCCGCCGCCAGGAAGCCGGCGAAGACGAGGGCCAAACACGCAGCAAAGAAGAAAGCGCCAAAAAAGAAGCCGGCCAAAAAAGCCCGGAAAGCCAAAGCCAGAAAAGCCGCGAAAAAATCGGCCAGGAAAGCGAAGAAAGCCACCGCGAAAAGAAAAGCCGCTCAGAAGGGAAAGAGGAAATAAGCATCAGCCGCGAAAGGACGCAGAGGACGCAAAGAATCTTCCAAGCCAGCATCCGTCTTTGCGATCTTTGCGTTCTCTTGCGGCAAACAATATATCTATGAAAAATCTCAACATCGGACTCATCGGTTACGGCTTCATGGGCCGGGCGCACTCCAACGCCTATCGCAAGGTCAACCATTTCTTTGACCTCGACTACCAGCCCGTCCTCAAAGCCGTTTGCGCCCGGAGCGAGGACAAGGCCGTCGCCTTTGCCAAAAAGTGGGGCTACGAATCGATCGAAACCGACTGGCGCCGGCTCATCGAGCGCGACGACATTGACTGCATTGACATCTGCACACCTAACAACACTCACGCCGAGATCGCCATCGCCGCCGCCAAAGCCGGCAAAATGATCCTCTGCGAAAAACCGCTCTCGATGGACGGCCCCGAAGGCGCCGACATGGTCAAGGCGGTCGAAAAGGCCAAAGTGCCTAACATGGTTTGGTACAACTACCGCCGTGTGCCTGCCATCACGCTCGCCAAGAAGTTGATTGATGAAGGCCGGCTCGGACGCATCTTCCATTACCGCGCGAAATTTCTCCAGGACTGGACCATCAGCCCCGACCTGCCCCAGGGCGGCGCGGGCTTGTGGCGTCTTGACGTGAAAGCCGCCGGCAGCGGCGTCACCGGCGACCTGCTGGCGCATTGCATTGACACCGCCATCTGGCTCAACGGCGGCATGGACAAGGTGAGCGCCATGACCGAGACCTTCATCAAACAGCGCAAACACACCCTCACCGGCAAGGTAGAGAAGGTCGGCATTGACGACGCCTGCGCGTTCCTCGCCCGTTTCCAGAACGGCTCGCTCGCCACGTTCGAGTCCACCCGCTACGCGCGCGGTCACAAGGCGCTCTACACTTTCGAAATCAACGGCGAGCACGCCAGTATTTTCTGGGACCTGCACGACTTGCACCGCCTGCAATACTTCGACCACCACGACGAAGGCCAGGTGCGCGGCTGGCGTTCGCTCCACATCACCGACAGCGACCATCCGTACATGAAGCACTGGTGGGTGCCCGGCCTGCAAATCGGCTACGAGCACAGCTTCGTTCACCAGGTCGCCGATTTCCTGGAAGGCGTGGCCAAGGGCAAGCCGGCCAGCCCCACGTTCAAGGACGCGCTCGAAACCCAACACATCTGCGACGCCGTCCTCAAGTCGGCCAAAACCGGCCAATGGGAGAAGGTGCCAAAAGTAAAATGATTTTTTTCTTCCCAATCGCCAGCGCGCAAGTTAAACGAAACCGCAAAAATATGACCAACAAAATTATTTCCACCACGTTGGGTCTGGCCGCGGGGTTGGCCCTGGTGTTGACCTCCGGCGCCGCCGACAAAAAGCCGGCCAAGCCCGACGTCAGCAAGCTGCCGCCGGCCGCCGGCAAAACCGGGCTGACCTACGACAAGGACATCAAACCGGTCCTCGAGAAGTCCTGCCTCAAGTGCCACGGCGAGGAGAAGCCCAAGAGCAAGTACCGCGTGGACAGCAGTGCGGCGCTCATCAAGGGCGGCGAGAGCGGTGATGCGGCGGTCGTGCCCGGCAAGAGCGCCGACAGCCCGCTGGTCTGGTTTGTCTCCGACCTGGTGGAGGAGATGGAAATGCCGCCCACGGAAAAACGGGATAAAAATCCGGCGCTGACGAAGGAGCAAATCGGAATTTTCCGGGCGTGGATTGACCAGGGCGCGAAGTAAACAGATCACTTCACGCCCGTCACCACCGGCTGCGTCCAGGCCCGCTCCACTTCACCTTCGGGAAACGGAATAACCTTTGGTTTTGAAGAAGTCACCCTGGCGCGGACGTAAATTTCGTCTCCCTTGAGTTGATAACCCGGCGAAACACCTTTCACCGTCGCCAGCACCGCGCCCACGTCCTTGCTGTAACGGTGCGTTACCCGCAACGCTTCACCGCCCTTGGTGCGGACCGGTTCGTTGCGGGCGTCGAAACCTTTGCGAGTGCCGATGAACTCGGTGGTGTAGGTGACGCCGGCTTCCGGCTCGATTTCGAGCGCCAGCCGGTTTTTCTCGCGGCGCACTTCCTTCAGACGCACGCCGCTGGTGGCGTAAAACTCCCCGGCCTCAATCGCGGCAATGAGACTCTCCGGCGTCAGGCTCGCCGCGCGCACCATCACCCAGCCGCGGCCGGGCCGGCTGCTTTGCGGTTTTTGATTGTGGTAATTGTGCGCGTCATCGGTCGCCAGACCGAAGACTGGCTCCAGGCCCAGGTCCGTCAGGCGGCGCGTCAGGAGGATGTCCCAGATTTTGTCTGTGCCGGCGTGGGTGGCGTCGCCTTCGTTGTGGACCTGCGGATGGCCGTTATAGACCTCGAAAAAACGCTCACCTTTCACCTGCATGAGTTCCTCTGCGGTGACGCCCCAGCCGAAGTTGGGATGGTTGAGATGCGGAAACATGGGCTGGCCGGTGCGCTGGCGCTGTTCGAGCACCGCATTGACATTGTTCTGCATCACTTCGAGCACGTTGCTGCCGCCGTGCGGCGGGATCAACTCGCGCACGTTGGTGGCGTTGATGTGGACGGGCGCGGTCAAATGGCGGTCGGTGATTTCCTCGCTTTGAATCAGCAAGAAGCGTCCCGGCTCCTCGAACAGTTTTCTGAATTCGCTCAGCGGTTTAAGCCGCGCCTCGCGCTTGCCGTTGGCCTCGCGCTGCTCGACCCATTGAGCGCCGAAGTGCTTCAGGTATTTGTCAAAAGCGGCCTGTCCGCCTTTGTTGGAGGCGATGCCGCTCCAGCGTTCGCCTGCGGACAAAACGTTGTGATCGGATAAGGCGAGGAAATCATAACCGTGCTGCTTGTACCAATCCACGATCATCTCTGGATAATCATCCCCGTCGCTCCAGAGCGAGTGTGTGTGGAGGTTGCCCTTCCACCAGCGTGGCGCGGGCGAGTCTGCGGCGTTCAAGGAGGAACCGAGCAAAGCAACGGTGAAGAAGACCAGCAATGCGCCTCTTTCCATGAACCGTCCGAAGCCCCGCCAGGTTTTGGACTGCGCCAGCCCTCTGGCGCTTTTCCAATGGGCCAACGCAGTTGCCAAAGCGGCGGAGGACTGCCGCAGTCCAAGACGCTGGCGCGAGAACGAAAGCGCCATCCGGTTCATGGCTCCAATGCGCGTCCAAAGTAGGAGGTCGAGGCTCCCCATGAACCGGAGCACCTCCTCACCCCATCCCTCTCCCTCATTGGGGGAGAGGGTGCCCGAAGGGCGGGTGAGGGAATGGGGATGGTTCAGGAGATCAAAGCGTGAATCCATTCGGTGATTCGTCTGGCTTTGTTGAAATGGCATGTCGCTTTATAGCCCGGCGGTTTCGCCACCGCGAAGCTAAAATTGCACGCCAGCCTGGCCGGGGAGGGCGAATTCAAGATCTTGTAGGAGACGACATAAGGAGGCTCTAATATGATGTTTTTCGACAAAGTGAGTCTCCTTACGTCGTCTCCTACAATTTCAAACAATCTTGAATCCGCCCTGCCTGGCCGGGCGATCAACTCCGATTCAACGCCCCGAGCACGGCCTTGATCGAGGCCAGTTCGATGTTCGTGTCCACGGCGGCGCCCCAGCGGACTTTGCCATCAGCGAGCTTGATCTGGATGTAGGAAATCGCGCTCGCGGTTTCGCCTGAACTCAGTGCATGCTCGCGGTAGTTCGTCACTTCGAACTTCGGAGCACCCGCGGCGATCAGCGCGTGGACGAACGCGGCGATCGGGCCGTTGCCTTCGCCGGTGAGCTTCAGTTCCTTGCCACTGCGCATCACAGTGGCGCGACATTGGAACGTGCCGCCCGAACCGTCGGCGTGAAAATGCACCAGCGACCACGGCGTCGCGCGCTCGATGTATTCGCGCCAGAACATCGTCTTGAGTTCCTCGGCGCTCACCTCGCGGCCGAGTGCGTCCACCAGATCGTTTGCAATCGGGCCGAACTCGCGCTGCATGTCCTTGGGCAGCTCGATGCCGAACTCGCTTTCGAGCAGATACGCCACGCCCCCTTTGCCGGACTGCGAGTTCACGCGGATGACTTCACGGTATTCACGGCCGATGTCAGTCGGATCGAGGGTAAGATAGGGCACGTCCCAATGCGCGCGGCCGGTCTTGGCCCATTCCGCGAGGCCCTTCTTGATGGCGTCCTGGTGCGAGCCGCTGAACGCGGTGAAAACGAGTTCGCCGGCGTACGGCTGGCGCGCCGGCACGGTCATGCCGGTGCAACGCTCGAAGATTTCGCGCAGCGCATTGAGGTCGGTGAAATCGAGCTGCGGATCGATTCCATGCATGTAGAGGTTCAACGCCACGGTGACGATGTCGAGATTGCCGGTGCGCTCGCCGTTGCCGAAGAGCGTGCCCTCGACGCGGTCCGCGCCGGCCAGCAGGCCCAACTCGGTCGCGGCGGTACCGGTGTTGCGATCGTTGTGCGTATGCAGGCTGACGACGAGCGAGTCGCGATTGCGGATGTTGCGGCAAAGCCACTCGATCTGGTCGGCATAGACGTTGGGCATCGCCACTTCGACCGTGTCGGGCAGGTTGAGGATCATTTTTCGTTGCGGGGTGGGCTGCCACACGTCCATCACGGCCTCGGAGATTTCCTTGGCGAACTCGACTTCGGTCGCGGAAAAACTTTCGGGCGAATACTGGAGCATCACGTCGGTGCCCTTGAGGCGGGGCAGGCGTTCCTTGATCAACTTCGCGCCATTGACCGCGACCTGGACGATTTCCCCTTTCGACTTGCCGAACACCACGCGGCGTTGCGCGGGCGAGGTCGAGTTGTACATGTGGATGATTGTGCGCCGCGCGCCGACGAGCGACTCGAAGGTTTTCTCGATCAAATCCTCGCGCGCCTGCACCAGCACCTGCATGGTGACGTCGTCCGGCACGCGGTTCTCCTCGATGAGGCGGCGGTTGAAGCGGAACTCGGTGTTGGACGCCGAAGGGAAGCCGACTTCGATCTCCTTGAACCCGCACTTCACGAGCGCGTCGAACAGTTCGAGCTTCTGCGATACGTTCATGGGCACGGCCAATGCCTGGTTGCCGTCGCGCAGGTCCACGCTGCACCAGATGGGCGCAGCGGTAAGGACGCGGCCGGGCCACTGGCGGTCGGGCAGCGGCACCGGCGGGTAGGGCCGGTATTTGGTCGCGGGCTGTTTCAACATGGCTCGTGCGGGCTGGGGAATTCAACCACGGATGGACACGGATGAACACGGATAAAGCGGCAACGCAACGCGAACTGAATTCGCGACCGATCGCGCCTTGCCGACAACGAATTTGGACTGCGGTGGCAGAGCAAAGCGGCGACACCGCTTTTCGTGCAGCGGACTGCGTCCGAAAGCGGCGTGGCGCTCCGCTTCCCGCCGCAGTCCAAAACCCGCGGTTGCGGCTTTGCCGCGCTGGGTTTATTCGTGTTCATTCGTGGTTAAAAAACAAAACCCCACCGCCGTCGCCGGCAGTGGGGTTCCAAAATCTGTTTCAGCAAATCAGAACCCGACTGCCGCGCCGCCCAAGAGCAGCACGTTCAACAGAGACAGTCGCAGGTTCACGTTTGTCATCGCAGGCAAACTGATAACCGCTTTCGGGCCGCAGGTCAATTTGATTTTTCCGGCTCCGGCGGCCGCCAGCCGCGCAGGCGCTCGATGCGTTCCTCGATGGGCGGGTGCGATTCAAACAGACCGGCCATGTGAAAGTGCGTCTGCGCGAAGTAGGCGTGCGCCATGTCCGCCGTGCCGAACTCGGTCTCCAGCGACTCGCGCTGAATCTTGCTAAGCGCCTCGATGAGGCCCTCCGGCTCGCGCGTGAACTCGACTGAGGTGGCGTCGGCCAGGAATTCGCGCGAGCGGCTCACGGCCTGGTTCAGCAGCCGGCCGATCCACGAAACGATCCAGAGCACGAGCGCAATCGCCAGCAGCGCGAGGACGATCTGGCCGGAGCTTTTCGAGCGGCGGCTGACGCGGGTGCCGCGCACCGCCCGCCACGCCAGCGCGGCCAGCAAGCCGACCGAGCCGATGAACGCCGCCATGATGGTGAACAGGAGCACGTCGCGGTTGCGGACGTGGCCCAGCTCATGGCCGAGCACGCCGGCGATTTCGTTCCGATCCAGTTTCTCGATCAGACCGGTGGTGACGCAAATGACGGCGTGTTGCGGGTCGCGCCCGGCGGCGAAGGCGTTGATGGCGTCGTCCGATTGGACGTAGAGCGGCGGCCGGGGCAGGCCGGCGGCGAGGCAGAGTTCATCGAGGACATTGGCCACCTGGCGATGGCGCAGCGAGGTGCTGGGGTCGAGTTCCTCGGCTTCCACCGAGCGAAGCAGCACGTTCGTGCCGCTGTAATAAGCGTAAAGTCCTTGAAACAATGCAAAGACGACGACCACCACCGTGATCCAAAACGCTTGCCCTTGAAAAATGAACACGTCGAGGCCGAAACCGGCGGTGGCCAGCAGAAGGAAAAACGTGGTGCTCAACAGCCAGGTGGTGCGGACGTTGCGCTTTTCTTGTTCGAGAAAGTTCATGCAGGGCTGACCGGAATTGTTAACCACGGATGGACCTGGCGCGGCAAAGCCGCAGGTTTTGGAGTGCGGCGGGAAGCGGAGCGCCACGCCGCTTTCGGACGCAGACCACCAGACCTAAAGCGGTGTCGCCGCTTCGCTTTGCCACCGCAGTCCAAAACCCGTGATTTGTCCATCCGTGGTCGATTCGCGGCGGTTCTTGCGCCGGCGCCGGTTTGCGGTTAGCAGGCGGCGCTCCTGGACGCATGAATTGGAAACGCAAAATCGGCGGCGGCACGCTGGCCTTCATCGGCTTCATGTTATCACCGTTGTCGTGGTGGAACGATCTGTTCGTGAACGTGCCGTTGGCGCTGGGCTTCGCCTGGTTGGTCAGCCTGGTGTAGGAGCCGGCGTTTGAAACGAGCTTTGTCATCGGTTACTGGCTCACGAACGTCCTCGGTTTCGTGCTCATGCACAAAGGCGCCCAACAGTGGTTGAACGAGCACCCGGAGGTGTATTCGCGCAAAGAACTCGCGAAAGACGTGCTCATTTCGCTCGCTTACACGCTGCTGCTCCTGGCGCTGCTCAAGTCCAAGGTGCTGGAGCCGTTGCCGAATTATCTTCGCGGCAAATAGCCCCGCGCTCAGAATTGCACGGTCGGCGCGCTCTTCTCCTCCGTGGGCGCCTCGAAGAACGGCTCTTCTTTGAATCCAAACATGCCCGCGACAATCACGGTCGGGAAGGTCTGGATGCGGGTGTTCAACTTCGTCACGTTGTCGTTGTAGAACTGGCGCGCGTAAGCGACGCGGTTTTCGGTGCTGGTCAATTCCTCCTGGAGCGCCAGGAAATTCTGGTTGGCCTTCAATTCGGGATAAGCTTCCGAGACGGCGAGCAGGCGGGCCAGTGCCGAGCTGAGTTCGCCTTCGGCTTTGATCTTGTCGGCCGGCAGCGTGACGCTGGTGGCCTTGGCGCGCGCGGCCATGACGGCTTCGAAGGTGCCCTTCTCGTGCGCGGCGTAGCCCTTGACGGTATTGACGATGTTCGGGATGAGGTCGTGACGGCGTTTGAGCTGGACGTCGATCTGGGACCAGGCATTGCGAACAGCCTGGCGCAAGGCCACCAGGCCGTTGTAAGTGGTCATCAACCAGAGGCCCACCACCAGAACGCCGCCGACCACGATCAGCAGCAGGAGAAGCGGAGTTGTCATGGCGGCACTTTAGTGTCGGGCGCTAAAATGGCAATGCTTTACCCATTAGAATGAGCGGGAACATTTGTAACGGCTGTCGGACCGGCAAAAGTTTCAGGGCAACGCCGGCGTCGCTGACGCGAAGCATGAGGCAGTGTCCTGATTTGAATTTCCCGGAGCGCGGCTGTGTCGCGCTGGGCGATCAGCCGCAGCGTGTGAATTTCAATACGCTGCGGCTGATCGCTGCGACACAGCCGTGCTCCGAGCAAATTAGGACACCGCCAAGCTTGACGCTGCCGGGAAAGAAAACTATTTTTGGGACCGGTTGGTGGCCATAGCTCAATGGTAGAGTCCAAGCTTGTGGAGCTTGTTGTTGCGGGTTCGAGTCCCGTTGGCCACCCCACCTTCCCTTTTCCAATTTCCGTGTGACGCAGACTTGGAGTTTGGCCCGCCCGCGTTCGATCTGCTAGGGCACGCCCCGGCCAAAAAGTGTTGAGCATTTGCCAAATTATGTCTAGCTCCCGGACCAGGAGCGCCATTAGTTTTGACACGAAAGGAAGCGATGTGAAAACGCGAGGGCCAAATGAGGCGGGACAGAGAACCGGGGAGAGCGCAGCTTGCCTCTCCACCGGGCGAACGGCCCGCAGGCCTTCGACGCCGCGAGTCGTCCGCCACCACTAAGGGAGCCAAACCTATGGAACGCGAAACCAACCACACCCAGGGAGACGGTTCCGCCAGCCGGCCGGCGACCGTGGGATTCGGGAAGCTTCTTCTGTTTTCAGGCGCAGTGGTGCTGGCGATTGTGCTCATCTCCTGCGCCACGGTGACCCGCACGGTCCTGGCGCCTCCGCAAATTCCGGGCGCGCAGTTTGCCGGCTCGGAGAGCTGCGCGCAGTGTCATGCCGAGATCGCGCGCGACTTCAAAACCGCCGATCACGCCCGGCTCAAGGCTGCCGGTGACAACGCGGTGAATGTCGGTTGCGAATCCTGCCACGGGCCGGCCAGCGTGCACAATCAATCCGGCGGCGCGCGGGGCACGATTGTCAATCCGCGCAAATCGCCCGAAACCTGCTTCCAGTGTCATCTGGAAATCGCGAGCCGTTTCCAGCTTCCGAATCATCATCCCGTGCTCGAAGGCAAAATCAGTTGCGCCGACTGCCACAATCCGCACAAGGGGCCGGTGATCATCGGCGGGGGGACGGCCCTTGCCACGCAGCAGGACACGTGCGGCAAGTGCCACGTGGCGCAGCGGGGTCCGTTCGTGTTCGAGCACGAGGCGGTGCGCGAGGGCTGCACCACCTGCCATCAACCGCACGGCACCGTCAACGCGCGGATGCTCGTCGAGCGTAACCACGTCCTGTGTCTGAAGTGCCACTTCCAGCAGCAGACGGTCGGCGGAAGGATCTTCATCGGCGGGCAGGAACATTCGGGCCGGCTGGGGCGCGGCACTTGCTGGACGGCGGGCTGCCATGAGGCGGTCCACGGTTCGCAGGTCGGTTCATCGCTCCGTTTTTAACCCATGACAACTCAACACCAACGAGGAAGGACATCATGAAAGCGATCGACGAAAACGGTGTTCGCGTTGGCCGCGCAGCTTGCCTGATCATCATGGCAACTCTCTGGCTGGCTCCGGGAAGCGCCCGGCTGGCGGCCCAGGAAAAATCGTCCACGCCCGCGCCGACCGGCAAGGAATCGGGCGCCCAATCAGACGAGCCGGAGCCGGGGGCATACAACAACTCGGTGACCCTGGGTGTCGGAAACTTTTTCGTCAACGGCGACAAGGCACAGTTTATGCGCCGGGTGCAGCATCCGGCGGGAACCTCCGGCGGGATCGAGGAGCTGCACTTTGAAGAGGCGATCGGCAAGAAGGGCCTGTTCCAGATTGACGGGCGCGCCATTGTCGACAATCACGACTATTTGCTCAAGCTGGACGTGAGCAATCCGGACATCGGTTACTTGCGCGGCGGGTATCGCGAGTTCCGCACGTGGTACGATGGCAGTGGCGGCTTTTCCCCCCGCTCGAATGCCTGGGTGACGCTCTACGACGAGGAGTTGTTCGTGGATCGCCGCCAGGCCTGGGTCGAGGGCGGACTGACCTTGCCCGACTGGCCGGTGTTCTCGGTTCGCTATGCTTACGATGTGCGCAAGGGGATGAAGGATTCGACCATCTGGGGCGACTACAACCTGACGCAGAACCCGGCCAGCACGGCCTTGCGCGGCATCACGCCAACGTTCCGCGATATTGATGAGCAGCGCCATACGTTTGATGCGGACCTGAGGCACACGATCGGGAACACCACCTTCGGCCTCGGGGTGCGCTACGAACGGGACGAGATTGACAACTCGCTCAACGTCCTGCGCCGAAAGGGAGAGACGAACCTGGTCCGCGCGGTGACGACGACCGACAACACGGACGCCGACATCTTCAACGCGCACGGCTTCGTGGAAACGCGTTTCAACCCGAAGGTGCTCTTCACGATGGGTGGTTCGTACACGCGGCTGGATACGGACATTGCCGGGAGCCGCATTTATGGCCCGGCCTACAATTCGCCGTTCAATCCACTCTACGTCAACAGGCAGAATTTTGACGAAGGGTTCATTGACCTGAGCGGCGGTTCGCGCGTGGACCAATACGTGGCCAACATCAATCTTATGCTCACGCCCTGCCAGCACGTGACGATTGTTCCGGCGCTGCGCATCGAACATCAGGACCAGGTGGGGGTGGCCCTGTTTACCGAAACGCGGGTAACGAACGCGGCCTCGCCGGTGGCGCTTCAAGACGTGCTGAACAACCGGCTGCGCCGGTTCACCGATGTCACCGAAAGCCTCGATGTCCGTTACACCGGCTTCACCAACTGGTCGCTCTACGCGCGCGGCGAATGGTTGGAAGGACAGGGCAGCCTGAATGAAAACGAATTCGACGTGGAGGACGAAGGCGTGGGGCCGGTCCTTGTGCAACGCAGCACCGACTCGGAGCGTTTCGTGCAAAAGTACACCGTGGGCGCCAACTGGTATCCGCATCGGAAGATGAATTTCGCCGCCCAGTATTACTATCGCAGCGCGCAGAACGACTACGATCACCTCGTGGATTCAACGATCTACAATCCTCCGGCCACCAACAATCTTTACCCGGCGTTTATTCGGGAGCACCGGTTCGACACCCACGACGTCAACGTCCGCATGACGTTGCGGCCGCTGGCGAACCTGACCCTGGTCAGCCGGTATGATTTTCAACGGACCCGCTACCACATGCAGGGAGACGTCAACAGTTTCGGCATTCCGCTGGCGGAAATTGAAAGCGCGGAGGCCGTCAACCATATCTTCAGCCAGAGCATTTCGTGGAACCCGCTGCCGCGACTCTACTGGCAGGGCAGCATCAGCTACGCTGTGCAGCACACTGAAACGCCTGCCGTGAGTCTTACGGGAACCCCGGCGGGCCTGGTGCAAGACGCGCAAAACGATTACTGGGACGCGAGCGTGCTGGCCGGCTACGCGTTGACGAAGTGGTCCGACCTCCAGGCCCAGTACAACTACTATCGCGCGGACAACTACGACGTGAGTAACGCGAGCGTGGGGCTTCCCTACGGCGCCGGCGCCGAGCAGCACGGCGTCACGGTGACGCTCGTCAACCGCCTGTGCCGGAATCTCATCTGGAAACTTCAATACGGCTTCTTCACCGGCCACGACCAGACCTCCGGCGCCAACAACGACTACACCGCCCACCTGGTCTATTCGAGCGTGCAATATTTGTTTTGAAACGGCGGTTGACTGACGCACCTTGACTCCCCTGAAAACGACAGCAACAAACTCAAGGATCCGCAATTGGAAAAGCAAAGCACTTGCCGTGGCGGCCGGGCTTCCCCTTCTCACCGGGGCCTGTCTGGCGGCGGACGTGGCCGCAAACTGGACCACGCATTGCGCCCCGTGCCACGGGAAAGACGGCAAAGGGCAGACCAAGGCCGGCCGCATGGCGGGCGTGAAAGATCAGACCGATTCGCAGTATCAGGCCTCGCTCACGGACGAAAAGATGTTTCAGTCCGTCAAGCAAGGGCTGAAAGACGGTGCCAAGGAAAAAATGAAACCGTTCGGCGAAAAATTGACCGACGAGGAAATCAAAGCCCTCGTCGGCCACGTCCGGACACTGAAGAAATAAGTTCCGCGCCGCCGCGGTCAGAATCTCACGTTGCCCCCCCCGCGGCCAACCCGTTTCTTGTCCGGCAGACGGCAAAAAATGTGGAGCATTGAACAAACCGTGGTTGGTGACCTGTGGGGCCGGCGCCGAATATAGGCGCAGAAGAAATGAGCGCCGATTTCAAAGGGTCAATCGTGGGCGTGGGTTTGACGGTCTTGTTCCTGGGACTGGCGAGCGCCTTCTGGCTGAATCTGTGGGGCAAGCCATCCTGCCCGGCGCTGGTGCCATCGGCCGATCCCCAGTTCACCAATACCGCCACCGTCCGCATGTCTGCCGCGGAATTGATCCGGACCGGCGGCGATACTTCCGGCCTTGCCTGCAACGCCTGTCACGACGAGAAAAAACCGGTCGCGTTGCATCTGGACGCCAGCCAGAACGTCATCCTGGCGGACGAGCACAAGGACCTTGTCGTGCGGCATGGCCGTCACAACCGAAACAACCTTTGCTTCAATTGCCACGACCAGGCCCGGCTCGAACTGCTTCAGACTCGCGACGGCCGCAAATTCAAGATCGAAGAAAGCACGCCGCTTTGTGGCAGTTGCCACGGCCCGACCTATCGCGACTGGGAAGCGGGCATTCACGGACGGCTGGGCGGTTATTGGCGGCGGGAACAAGGCGCCGTGGTCCGCCAGGATTGCGTCTCGTGCCATGACCCTCACGCGCCGGCGTTCCCCTCGATGACGCCAGGGCCAGGACCGCATCTGCTCCACGCCGGCATGCCCGCCGCACCCAAAGAGAAGGAAACTCATTGATATGTCTGAGCACACCTGCCATTGCCACGGAGACGCCTCGCCGAATCCCGGCCAGCGCCCCTCGCAAATCAATCGCCGCAGTTTCCTCCGCAAATCCACGGTGCTGGCCTCCGGCATTGCCGCGCTGGCGGCCAGCCTGGCCCCGCTGCGGGAGTTGACCGAATTCGGGTCGCTCGATGAATTTTTGCAACAGCACTACAAGGAACTGACGCCCGAACAAATGGAGAAAGCCCTGGAGCGAATTCGCAGGGAAGTGGAGCGGCAATACGGCGTCCGCCCGCACCTGCGCGACCTCAAACCGATGGACGGAGTCGAGTTTGTCTATTGTCTCAACCTGACCCGCTGCATCGGCTGCCGCAAATGCGTCCACGCGTGCGTCGCCGAGAACAACCAGTCACGCAGCCCGGAAATCCAATACATCCGCGTCCTGAAGATGCCTAACGGGACGTTTGACATGGAAAAGGGCGATCACAATTACGCGCCCGAATCGGTCCCGGAAAAGGGTTTCTTTTACATGCCCGTGCAATGCCACCAGTGCAAGAACCCGCCCTGTGTCAAAGTGTGTCCCGTGGATGCCACGTGGCAGGAAGCCGACGGGATCACGGTGATTGATTACGACTGGTGCATTGGCTGCCGTTACTGCGAAGCCGCCTGTCCGTACTGGGCGCGCCGGTTCAACTTCGCCGAGCCTTCCATTCCGAAGGACCAAATCAACCCGGACATGGCGTATCTGGGCAACCGCCCGCGCCACAAGGGTGTCATGGAGAAATGCCATTTCTGCATCCAGCGTACGCGCGTGGGCAAATATCCAGCCTGCCTGGAAGTGTGCCCGACCGGCGCGCGGAAGTTCGGAAACATCCTTGATCCGAACAGCGAGGTTTCCTACATCCTCAAGAACAAGCGCGTGTTCGTGCTCAAAGAGGAGGTCGGAACGTTGCCCCGGTTCTTCTACTACTTCGACGTATGAGCCGCGCGATCAAAAATTACTGCACCTTTCTCTGGCGTTGCGCCCGTCTGACGTGCGAGGGCGACTGGCGCTACTATCTCTGGATCGGTTCGCTGTTTGCCGTGTGTCTTCTGGGCCTAAATGCCTATGCCAAGCAATTCGTGCATGGCCTTATCGTGACCGACATGAGCGACCAGGTGTCATGGGGCGTTTACATCGCCAACTTCACGTTCCTCGTCGGCGTCGCGGCGGCGGCGGTGATGCTCGTCATCCCGGTGTATATCTACAAGAACGAGGAACTGCACGACCTCGTGATCTTCGGTGAACTGCTCGCCATCGCGGCGATCCTGATGTGCCTCGCGTTCGTGACCGTGGACCTCGGCCGCCCCGACCGCTTCTGGCACATGATTCCCGGCATCGGCAAGTTGAACTTCCCCCGGTCGCTGCTCAGTTGGGATGTCATCGTGCTGAATGGCTACCTCGTGTTGAATGTGTATCTGTGCGCCTATCTGCTCTACTGCCGCTACCGGAAACAGGCGCCGTCCAAGTGGCTTTACCTGCCGGTCGTCTTCATTGGTATCCTGTGGGCGATTTCCATCCACACGGTAACCGCGTTCCTTTACGTGGGCTTGGGCGGGCGGCCGTTTTGGAATTCGTCGATCGTCGGTCCCCGATTCATCGCCTCAGCCTTCACGGCTGGTCCCGCGTTGATCATCCTCGCCCTGCAAGTGGTCCGCCGCGCCACGGCCTCCGCGCCTGCCGCAGATCTGAAGGTCGCAAGCGGAAGCGGAGTGACCACGAGCCGCGCGGCCACGCTCGACGACTTGAATCAATTGGCCCGCCATCTGCCCGAGCTCGCTTCAGTTCCGATGGAGCTTCGCCAAAGCTCCTTGGCCGGTGCAAAAGTTGTCGAGGTGGCGGCGGGCAACGTGCTGTTGCGTCAGGGAGCGAAAGACAATGTCGCTTACCTCATTCTCGCAGGACGGGTTGTGGTGAAGCGTGAGGAGAGCGGACGTTTCCGAACTGTCCGGACGGTTGGTCCCGGCGAACAGTTCGGCGAAATCTCCGCCTTGAATGGAACCCCGCGCACGGCCACCGCCATCGCCGAGGAAACCACGCGCGTCCTACAGTTGCCGGCTGACTCACTTCGGAAGCTCATGAAGAATCCGGCGATGCACCACATCATCCGCGAGCGGATGACCGAACGGCTGATGATCACCGATCGCAGCCTCTTGACCCTGCGGGGCATTGTGCAGGTTTCGATGCTCATCAACGTCTTCCTCCTCTTGAACGAGCTGTTCAAGGAATTCTACACCGGCAACCTGCACGTGGCCGCTTCGCAGTATCTCTACTTCGGCCTTCACGGGCATCACGCGCTGGTGCCGTGGATTTGGACCGCGATCCTCTGCAACCTTGTCGCCATGATTCTCCTGCTGTTGCCGGTGAGCCGCAGCCTCAAGTGGCTGGACATCGCCTGCGTGCTCGCCATCGTGGGCATCTGGATTGAAAAAGGAATGGGCCTCGTCGTGCCTGGGTTCATACCGAGTCCGCTGGGCGAGATTGTCGAATACACACCCACGCTCAATGAAACCTTGATCTGCCTGGGCATCTGGGCGTTTGGATTCCTGTGCTACACCCTGTTCCTCCGCATGGCCGTGCCCATCCTGCAGGGCACCCTCTCGATGGCCAATGAACCGGTTGCCGAGGAAAAGACCTCTCCACTTCAAACCGGATCGCCCGCGACCGCGCCACAGCTGGGACATTGAAACATGGAAACCAAACTCACAGTTGAGGACGCCCAGCAGTCGCTCAACGCCCACGTTGCCGTCAAGGGAGCTGCCATCGCCGCGAAGTATGGGCCGCACATCCGTTGGAAAGAGCTGCAGCAAATCCTCAACGACCGTACCTGCGTCCGCTATCCATGCGAGGTCGTCTTTGAAGCCGCGCAACTGCAAGCTGGCGAGTTCGCGTGCGCCGTCGCGAAAGGCGAACGACCGGAGGACGGCTTCACGATTTTTGTCCATCCCTTCTTCATGACGCAACTCGAGCGCGTGCCTTACCTGGTGCTCTACCAGCTCGTGCCGGTGAACTATGGAGACTTTGCATCGTCCGACGACGCCGAAATGTTTGGCGCCACCGCCTTGGGCCTCGCGAAAGAAGACTATTACCGCGCTCTTTGCGAGTTGGCGGACGAAATCGCGCCCGGCGTGCCGTCTTAGAACCCGCCGCGCACCACTGTGGTGCGCTACCCATGAACCGTCCGAAGCCCCGCAAGGTTTTGGACTGCGCCAGTCCTCTGGCGCTTTGGCTGGGCCGCGGCCCGTTCCCACAGCGCCAGAGGACTGGCGCAGTCCAAGACGCTGGCGCGACAACGGAAACGCTAACCGGTTCATGGCCCCGATGCGCGTCCAATGTTGAAGGTCGAAGCTTGCCGCGGCCCCGCTGGCGGTTTCCCGTCGCCGAGGTTATGCATAAATACCGGAGCAAAACCGGCCCAGAACAGCCACTTTGGGCAGTGAAAGCCTTGCCGTTTTGGTCGGATGCTTTAGCCTCACTCCGATGACGAACCGCCAGCGTTTTCTCGACGCCTGCCACTGCCGGCCGGTGGGCCGCCCGCCCCTCTGGCTCATGCGCCAGGCCGGGCGCGCGCTGCCGGAGTATCTCCGCCTGCGGGAAAAACATTCCTTCCTCGAACTGGTCCAGACGCCCGAACTCGCCGCCGAAGTCACCTTGCAGCCGGTGCGCCGGTTCGGCTTCGACGCAGCGATCCTTTTCAGCGACATCCTTGTCGTGGCCGAAGCGATGGGGCAGCCCTATCGCGTTCGCGATCAAGGCGGCATCGAAATGGAGTTCGCGCTCGACCCGGCGGCCGACATTGACCGGCTCGACGCCGGCGCGGTGACGGAGCGGTTGCAGTATACGGGCAACGCGCTGCGACTGGTCCGCTCCGGGTTGGGCGAGCGCACCGCGCTGCTGGGTTTCGCCGGCTCGCCGTGGACGCTCGCCAATTTCATGCTCGAAGGCGGCAGCGCCAGGGACTTCACCAGGGCTAAATCGCTGTTCTACTCCGAGCCAAAACAGTTTGCGCGCCTGTGCGAGAAACTGACCGCCGCCGTCACCGACTTGTTGCGCCTGCAAATTGAAGCCGGCGCCGACGCGGTGCAAATTTTCGACAGCCTCGGCGGCATCTTGTCCGTGCACAGCTACGAAGCGGCCTCCGCGCGCTGGATCAAACAAATCATCGCCGCGCTGGCCGGCCGGGTGCCCGTGATCGTTTTCGGCCGCGGCGTCCACGGCAACTGGGACGCGCTGCTCCAAACCGGCGCGCAAGTGCTCGGCGTGGACTGGACGGTGCGCCTGGCCGACGTGGGCGCGCGCCTGCCGGCGACTGTTGCCGTCCAGGGCAACCTTGATCCCGCCCTGCTCGCCACCACGCCTGCAGCCGTCGCCGCCGAAGCCACCGTCATCCTCGAATCCATGCGCGGCCGGCGCGGCCACATCTTCAACCTGGGCCACGGCGTGCCGCCCAACGCCAAGCTGGAAAGCATCGAAAGTCTGGTGAACACTGTTCATGGTTTTAAATGACGCAGACACTCAAAGTGGATCTCGAACTGGTGCGCAAATACAACGTGCCCGGCCCGCGCTACACGTCGTACCCGCCCGCGACCCAGTTCAGCGATCAAGTATCCGCTGAACAGTTGCGCGAACACATCCAAGCCAACAACCAGACTGCGCGCGACCTCTCGCTCTATTTTCACCTGCCCTTCTGCGAGACCCTGTGCTGGTTTTGCGGCTGCACCACCGTCATCACCACCGACCACCAGTCCAGTGGCGGTTACTTGAATTACCTCGACAAGGAAATGGCGCTGATGGCCCCGCTGCTCCACCCCGCGCGCCGGGTCGTCCAGCTTCACTACGGCGGCGGCACGCCCACTTTCATGCCGCCCGACGAAATCCGCGCGCTCGGCAAACTGATTCACTCGCGCTTCACGCTGGCGCCAGACGCCGAGGCCGGCGTGGAAATTGACCCGCGCCGCCTGACACGCGACCATCTCGTGGCCTTGCGCGAAACCGGCTTCAACCGCGCATCCATCGGCGTCCAGGACCACAATCCCGCCGTGCAAAAGGCCGTTCACCGCATCCAGCCCTACGACCAGACCCGGCAGGTGGTGGACTGGATTCGCGACACCGGCTTTACCTCGCTGAACATTGACCTGATTTACGGCCTGCCCTTCCAGACGCCGGCGTCGTTCGAGAAGACGCTCGAAGAAATCCTCACGCTTAACCCCGACCGCCTGGCCATCTTCAGCTACGCGCACGTGCCCTGGATCAAGCCGGCACAAAAAATTCTGGAGAAGCAGGCGCTCCCCTCCGCTGAAACCAAGCTCGAACTGCTCAAGCTCACCATCGAAAAACTCACCGCCGAAGGCTACGCCTACATCGGCATGGACCATTTCGCGCGCGCGACCGACGAGCTGGCCGTGGCGCAGCGGCAAAAAACCTTGCAGCGCAATTTCCAGGGTTACAGCACGCGCGGCGGCGCGGACATTTACGCCTTCGGCATGTCCTCGATCTCGCAAATCCCCGGCGCCTACTGGCAGAACGAGAAGGAACTGCCGCCCTACTACGCCGCGCTCGACGCCGGGAGTCCCCCGATTCATCGGGGCTGCCTCGTTACCGACGAAGACAAAATCCGGCGCGAAACCATCATGCGCGTGATGTGCGACCTGTCGCTCGATTACGCCGCGATGTCGCAACGGCTCGGCCTCGACTTCGCGTCGCACTTCGCGCGGGAACTCGAATCACTCACCGGTCTCGAGGCCGACGGCCTGGTGCGCCGTTCGCCGGGCGGCCTCGAAGTCACCGACACGGGCCGCCTGTTCATCCGCAATGTCGCGATGTGCTTCGACAACACCCTCGCGCCCGTGAGCGAGCGGAGACATTCGAGGACGATTTGACCTCATTGCGGGGGGCCGGTGGAAGTAGACGTTCAGCCGCAGGGGCATTCCCGTTTGACTCGCCAGCGAACGAGTCGCAAGCTGGCCGGGAATCATGGTATGAAAGCTTCTGTGCGACTGAAAAAACCCTACGGCAAGGGCACGTTCTCGCGCGTACGCAACGCCCGCTATCGGGGCTGGGAAGACGCCTTCGATGTCGAGTTCGAGGACGGCCTGTGCTTTCTGGAGCCGCACGCCACCATCCGCAAAGCCAACAAAATCTCCGCCAAAGCCGTGCCCGTAAGCGTGGAGGTGGATAGCGACCTCGGCAGTCATTTCAAAGTTACTTACGACAACGGCCAAGTGGCTGAAGTCTCGTGGTCCTTCATCCGCGAACTCCCGCCGAAGAAGTAAGCGAAACTTCCGCAGCGTCGCAATGTGCTTCGACAACACCCTCGCGCCCGCAAGCGAGCGGAAACACTCGCGGACGATTTAATGTCAAGCGCGGGTTGAGCACGAGTGATTGACTCGCAATTCTTTGGTGGCTATCTTCCCGCCATGAGCACGGTTAAGGAAATCGAGGCGGTGCTGCCGAAATTGACCGCTGAGGAACTTGTGCGGGTCGAGCAAGCAGTTCACAACCAGTATCGCCAGCGTGGGGGCGGGATCACCTACGACGATGCCTATGGCGTGGTGACCGAGGCGGATTTGATAGCTTCTGCGGACGAAGCGTTCCAGGCTTACGACAAAGCGGAGGCTGAACATGCCAGGCGCAAGGCGCGGTGAAGTCTGGCTGGTGGACTTGGGGATGGCTGCCAAAGCTCGCCCTGCCATTGAATCAGATAAACTTTCACTGCCATGAAACAAACCGACCAGCAGGCTGACGAGGCTTTTCGTGAACAGTGCCGCCGGCAAATGGACCGTCCGTTGGCGCTCCGCATCAAATACGGGTTCAATCGCGTTCACAAACCCGTGCTGGACGAGGCGCCTTGGCGTTCCTTTGATTCCATGGCCGCGTATCGCGCGTGGTGCGAGGCGAACCTCCCGGAGTATTTGGGCTTCAAGCGCGCCGCATGACCGAACGCCGAGAATTTCGCCCGCTCCAGGCCGAGGAGATCGCCCGCGCGTTCCAGAATGAAAAGGTGGACTACCTTTTCATCGGCAAAAGCGGCGCGATCTTGCTGGGCTATCCTGGCACGACGCAGGATGTGGACGTGTTTCCCGCCCGCTCGCCGGAGAACGGACGGCGCATCGTGACCGCCCTGCGGAAGATCGGCTTCGACATCAGCCCCGAACTGGAGCGGGAGATTTTAGCGGGAAAAGATTTCGTGCAAATCAAGACCGGGCCCTTCGACCTGGACCTGGTGTTCGCGCCCGACGGCATTTCCAGTTTCGCGGAGGCCAAAGCACGGGGCTTGATGGAAGGCATCTTCCGCGTCGCGAACCTCCGCGACATCATCGCCAGCAAACGCGCCAGCGGACGCCAGAGGGATCTGGTCGAACTGCCCCTGTTGGAGAGCTTCCGTGAGGAATACGAGAAGCGCCACGCGCTGCCGCTTCGCTCGGCGACGGACATTGCCTCGGGCAAACCGCAAAGCCGGTGAAGCCTTGAGATGAACTCCGTCGCCATCATCGGGGCCGGCATCACGGGCTTGACCGCTGCGTTTTATTTGCAGCGCAAGGGCGTGCCGGTCACAGTTTACGAGGCGGGCGGGCGCGCGGGCGGCGTCATCCAATCCCTCCGGCAGGACGGCTACCTCGCGGAGTACGGCCCCAACACCATTCTCGAAACGTCGCCGAAAATATCGTCCCTCATTCGCGACCTCGGCCTGGAAGCTCGGCGGCTCTACTCCGACCCGCACGCCGAAAAACGGTTCCTCGTGCGCGGTGGCAAATTGATCGAACTGCCCGGCTCGCCGGCCGCTTTCTTCGCCTCGCCGCTGTTCTCGCCGGGCGCGAAACTCCGTCTGCTCGCCGAGCCATTCATTCGCCGCTGCCCTCCTGACCGGGAGGAGAGCGTGGGCGAGTTCGCACTGCGCCGCCTGGGCCGCGAGTTTCTCGACTACGCGATCAATCCCTTCGTCGCCGGCGTTTATGCCGGCGACCCGATGCGCCTGTCGGTCAAACACGCCTTCCCCAAACTCCACGCGCTCGAACAAAAATACGGCTCGCTTCTGCTCGGCCAGTTCCTGGGCGCGCGCGAACGCAAGCGGCGCGCGGAAGTCTCGAAGCAGGACGCGCTGAAGTTTTCCTTCGATGAGGGATTGCAAGTGCTCACCGACACCTTGCACGCGCGCCTGGCCGACAGCGTGCGGCTCAATTCGCCGGTGAGCTGCGTCGCGCGGACGGCGCGCGGCTGGATCGTGACGGCGCGCGCCGGCGGCCGGGAAGAACAACACGAACACGCCGCCGTCCTGTTCACCGGCACGGCTTACAGACTGGCCGAACTGCAGTTGCAATCGGACCCTGTTCCCGACCTGTCGCCACTCGCGCAGATTCCCTATCCGCCGGTGGCCAGCGTCGTGCTGGGCTTTCGCCGCGAGGACGTGGCCCATCCACTCGACGGCTTCGGTGTCCTCATTCCGCAAGTCGAGGGATTCAACATCCTGGGAACCATTTTCTCCTCCTCGCTCTTCCCCAACCGCGCCCCTGCCGGCCACGTGACGCTCACCAGTTACCTCGGCGGCGCGCGTCACCCGGAGCTGGCGTCGCGCGGCGCGGACGCACTGGTCGAACTGACCTGTCAGGATTTGGGCCGGCTGCTGGGAGTCAACGGTTCGCCGACGTTCCGGCATCACGTGCTGTTCCCGCGCGCGATTCCGCAATACGAAGTCGGCTATGGGCGGTTCAAGAAGTTAATGGACGATGTGGAAGCAAAGGCGCCCGGATTTTTTCTCGCCGGCCATTTCCGCAACGGCGTTTCCCTGGGCGACTCGCTGGTGGCCGGCTGCGACGTGGCGGAGCGGATGGGAAACTTTCTGGCCGCCAAAACAGCCGAAACCAAAGCCCGACCCGGGGCATTGCAAACAACCGCCGCATGAGCAAACCCGGCGTGTTACTCGTCAACCTCGGCTCGCCCGATTCGCCGTCCGTGCCCGACGTGCGCAAATACCTGCGCGAATTTCTCATGGACGGCCGGGTGCTCGACGCGCCGTGGCCGATTCGCTTTTGTGTTGTGCATTTCGCCATCCTGCCGTCGCGCCCCAAACAATCCGCCGCGGCCTACCAAAAAATCTGGCTGCCGGAAGGCTCGCCGCTGGTCGTCATCACCCGGCGGGTGCAGGCCGCCTTGCAGGCGCGCTTGAAAATTCCCGTGGAGCTGGCGATGCGCTATCAACATCCTTCCATTCCTGACGCGGTCGAAAGTCTGCGCCGCCAGGACGTGACCGAATTGGTTCTCATCCCGCTGTTCCCGCACTACGCGATGTCGAGCTTTGAAACGGCGGTCGAGCGCGTGAAGGAAGTTTTGAAAAAGTGCGCGCCACAGATGTCGCTGCAAGTCGCCCCGCCGTATTACGCCGACCCCGACTACCTCGGCGCGCTCGTGGCCAGCGCGGCCGACTATCTCAAGCAAAGTTACGACCATCTGCTGTTTAGTTTCCACGGTTTGCCGGAGCGGCACCTGCGCAAGTCCGACCCGACGGGCCGTCATTGTCTGGCGGCGAAGGACTGCTGCACCGTTGCCAGCCCGGCGCACGCGACGTGCTATCGCGCCCAATGCTTCAAAACCGTCGGGGCGTTCGTCCAAAAAACGGGCGTGCCGGCTGGCAAATATTCCATCGCGTTTCAATCGCGCCTGGGCAAAGACCCGTGGCTCAAACCCTACACCGACTTCGAACTGCCCCGGCTGGCGAAGGCGGGCGTCAGGAAGCTGCTCGTGATGTGCCCGGCCTTCGTGGCGGACTGCCTGGAGACGCTCGAAGAAATCGGGATGCGCGGACGGGAAACGTTTCGCGAAGCCGGCGGCGAAGAACTCACCTTGATTCCCTGCCTGAACGAGCACCCCCTCTGGATCGCCGCGCTGGAAAAAATGGCGGCCCATTAGCAGGTCGTTCAGAATTTCCTGTTCGCCCGTAGGAGCCGAGGTAACGAGACTCAAATCTCCTCGGAAAAAGAGGGGAAGTCAGAGCCTCGTTACCTCGGCTGCTACTCGATTGGCGGGCTGTCAGGCGGCGATTTGCTCGGGCGCGGCTTCGACCAGGATGACCTGGGCCAGTTGAGCGCTGATGGCCAGCCGGGCATTGCAAACCAGGCAGATGATGTTGGTCTGGCTGGTCAGCAATCTGACGAGCTGCTCTTCGCCCAGGCCCAACTCCCGCAGCCGCTGCGTGACCTCCGTCGAGGCGGTCAGTTGTTTGATGCGCACGGCCGCGCCGGCCCGCACCCGGTTCAACGGACACAGGTCGCTCCGCGGACATCCCTCGATTTCCAAACAACCCCGGACCAGCGGTTCAGCGGATTTCATATATGGTCAAAGCATGGCGGCGGGCTGGAACTCCCGCTGCCACTATTTTGTCATTCTTTCCACCTGGTTTGTCGTCCCGTGGAGCGATTTATTCAGCCCAAACCGGCCGCACTCTTGACCTGAATCAAACTTTCGTCCGGTTGCTTGCATCCAACTCTGACCAACGACCGCGCACGCCACGGGCAAAAAACGCAAAGACAAAAAAGCTTGCCGCCGTTACCGGATCAGCCTAAAAGGGTTCCGAAATTTCAGCCTTAACCTCACACCAACCAGTCTTGCTGGCCTTGGGAACGGCCGGCCGGCCGCTGGTTCGGTGCGGTACCGAAGAAAGGTAACCATGTCTGATCATCATGACGTGTCCGAAACCGCCGGCGTCTCGCGGCGCGGATTTCTCAAAGGCCTCGGCGTCGGCACCGCCGCCACCAGCCTGCTGTCCGCCGTCAGTCCGCTGTCGGGCGCCGCGGGCAAAGATCCAAACCTCCGCGGCCCCGGCGAATTCCCCCTCACGCTCAACATCAACGGCAAATCGCGCCAGCTCAGCGTCGAACCGCGCGTCACGTTGCTTGATGCGCTGCGCAACCGGCTCGATCTGACGGGGCCGAAGAAAGTCTGCGACCGCGGCACCTGCGGCGCCTGCACGGTGCTGATGGACGGCCAGCCGGTTTATTCCTGCTCGATACTCGCGGTGGAAGCCGAGGGCCGCGCCATCACGACCATCGAAGGCATTGGCACGCCCGACAAAATGAACGCGGTGCAGAAAGCCTTCATCGAGCATGACGCCCAACAATGCGGTTTCTGCACGCCCGGTTTCGTGACCGCGGCGACGGCCTTGGTCCGCAAACATCCCAATGCGACCGTCGAGCAGGTCCGTGCCGGACTCGGCGGCAACTTGTGCCGGTGCGGCACCTATGCCGGCATGTTGCTGGCCGTGGCCGATGCCGCGAAGGCGAAAGGAGGCGTTTGATTTATGGCAAAAGTTGACTGGCCCGCCGCCGACAAACGCGCGCTCATCGGCAAGCGCATCGCCCGCGTGGACGGCCCCGCCAAGACCACGGGCGCCGCCAAATATTCCTACGACATCAACCGGCCCGGGATGCTCTACGCCAAGCTGCTCGTTTCCCCGCACGCCCGCGCCGAACTCGTCAGCGTGGACACCGCCGCCGCCGAGGCGCTGCCCGGCGTGAAGGCTGCGTGGAAGGACGACTCGCTCATCGGCAAGGAAATCCTCTACGCCGGCCAGATCGTCGCCGCCGTCGCCGCCGCGACCGAGGAAATCGCCACCGAAGCCGTCGGTAAAATCAAAGCCACCTACAAACCGCTGGAACACCAGGTCGTGGACACGGACCCCGCGCTTTCCCAAGACAAACCAAACAAGAAGGATGTTGGCAACGTGGATGACGCCTGGGCCAAGGCCGACGTGACGCACACCGGCGAGTATGGCATTCCCGTCATCACGCATTGCTGCCTGGAACCGCACGGCCAGGTCACCGAAGTGCGCGACGGCGAGCTGTTCATCTGGCCCTCCACGCAAAACGTCTCCAAATACAGCGACCGCCTGGGCGCCGAAGTGGGCATTGAACAGAACAAGATTCACGTGGATTGCCAGTACATGGGCGGGGGCTTCGGTTCGAAATTTAATTACGATAAATGGTGCACCATCGGCGCCACGCTTTCCAAGCTGACGGGCAAGGCGGTGAAGCTGATGCTCGAGCGCGATATCGAATTGACAATCGCCGGCAACCGCCCCTCCGCCTTCGCCAAAATCAAAGTCGGCGCGCAGAAGGACGGCACCGTGACCGCCGTCGAAGCCGAAGTGTGGGGTACTGGCGGCTCCGGCGGCTACAACCCGCCGCCCGTCCCGTACGTCTTCACCAAAATCGCCAACACGCGCCTCACCGGCAAAGGCATCCGCACGCATCGCGGCGGCCAGCGGGCCTGGCGCGCGCCCAACCATCCGCAGGGCTGCTTCCTCACCATGTCGGCCTTCGCCGACACCGCGGCGGCGCTCAAGATGGATGAACTGGCATTCTTCCTGAAAAATGTTTCACTCACCGACCGCGCGGCGGTTTACGAAGAGGAACTGAAAATCGCCGCCGACCTCATCGGCTACAAACAAAAGGCCCACGCGCGCGGCGACAAATCACCAGGCCCCATCAAGCGCGGCCTCGGCATTTCGATGCACACCTGGGGCGGACGCGGCCATCCTTCCGAGTGCGACGTGACGATCAATCCCGACGGCTCGGTCGAAGCGAAGTGCGGCACGCAGGACCTCGGCGTCGGCGCGCGCACCTGCCTCGGCATCGTGGTCGCCGAAACGCTCGGCCTGCCGCTCGCCGCCATCAAAGTCCAGATCGGACGGAATGATTACCCCGCCTCCGGCGCCTCCGGCGGCAGCACCACCATTGGCGGCATCTCGGTTTCCTCGCGCACGGCGGCGACGATGGCGCTCAACGCCCTGTTCGATGCGGTTGCGCCGAAACTGGGCGTCGCGGCGGACGCGCTCGAAACCAGCGGCGGCGTGATCCGCCAGGCCGGCAAGCCGGCGAACAAAATCGCGTGGAAGGACGCCTGCGCGTTGCTCGGCGTGAATGCCATCACCAAACGCGGCGCGAACGTGCCCGGCGAAAGCGAAAAAGCCGGCCTCATCAGCCAGGGCGTCGGTGGCGTCCAGATCGCCGATGTTTCGGTGGACACCGAGACCGGCATCGTGACGATGAATGAACTGGTGGCCGTGCAGGATTGCGGCCTCATCATTGATCTCAAGCTGGCCGAGAGCCAGGTCTATGGCGCGCTGATCATGGGCATCACCTACGCGCTCTTCGAGGAGGCCGTCTATGACACGAAGACCGGCCGGATGCTCAACCCGGACATGGAATTCTACCGGCTCGCCGGCATCAAGGATGTCGGGAAACTCACCGTCCACATGATGACCGGCAAAAGCTACGACGCCCGCGGCGTCATCGGCTTGGGCGAGCCGCCTGTCATTTCGCCCGGCGCGGCCATCGCAAACGCCGTGGCCAACGCGCTGGGCGTCCGCGTCCCCAACCTGCCGCTCACGCCCGACCGCGTGCTCGCGGCGATGCAGAAAGGAGGGCTGCTCGTATGAAATCGTTTGAATATGCTGCGCCTCAGACCTTGAAAGAAGCCACCGCGCTGTTGCATTCCGGGTCGCAGGCGCGCCAGCAGGTAAAAATCCTGGCGGGCGGCACCGACCTGGTCACCTCGTTGAAACAAGGTCTTGCGCAGCCCGACCGTGTTGTGAGTCTGAGGAATATCAAGGAGTTGAAAGGGATCAAGTCGGACCGGAAAAGCGTCCGCATCGGGGCCATGACCACGCTGGCGGAGTTGGCTAATGACAAAACGATTCGGAAAAATTATCCGGCGCTGATCACGGCTACGGAAGGTGTGGGGAGTTCCCAAATCATGGCCGTGGGCACCGTGGGCGGCGACCTGTGCCAGTGGCCCCGGTGCTGGTATTTTCGCAATGGCTTTGGATTGTTCGCGAGGCAGCAAGGCGTCCTGGGGGTTGGAGAAGAAAGATCTCGGGTTCGAGAAGGGGACAATCGCTACCACGCCATTTTCAGCACGGACGGGGATGCCCTGTTTGTAAATGCCTCCAGTCTCGCTCCGGCGCTCATAGCACTGGGTGCTTCGATTACGGTCGTCGGGCCTTCCGGAAAACCGCGGGAGATTGAGGCCGCAAAATTCTTCGCCGTTCCTTTGGCCAATCCTACCGTCGGGGCCGATGTTGTAACAGGACTTCAGCCAGCCGAAATCCTCACCGAGATTCGTGTGCCGATTCAAGGACTCAAGAATGCCACCTACGAAGTGCGGCATCGGCACGGTTTGGATTGGCCGTATGTGACCGTTTCGGTGGCGTTTCAGCTTGAGAATGGCAAGGTCAAGGATCCGCGTGTGGTTCTGGGTCACGTGGCGTCCATCCCCTGGCGGGCTCCGACGGCCGCCAACGCTTTGCTGGGCGAGAAAGTAAATGAATCAATCGCTGCCAAGTGCGGCGATGCCGCCGCCCAGGGCGCCAAGCCGCTCAGCGGCAACGCCTACAAAGTCCAACTCGTGAAGGTCGCGGTCAAACGAGCCGTGCTCGCCGCGGCCGCCGCATGAAAGGAGACTTATGGATAACGCCGAAAAATCCACCTCACTTCAACATCCCTGTCGCCACATGCGCAGCAAGGAAATGTATTACCAGGGCGCCGGCCAGGAGGACGACCCGTTTTCCAGCGGTATTTTCTGGTGCAAGCAGACCCACGAGAACTTTGGCCCCGACGGCCAGCCGTGCGGCAAAACCGAATGTTGCGCCGGACGCTCTTGTTATTTAGATTAGCAACTGACGAAACATTTGAAACCACGAATGGACACGAATTGAAAACCGTTCCCGGCAGCCTTCGGATTCGTGTCCATTCGTGTCTATTCGTGGTTAAGAAGAAAGGTTCAATATGAAAATGAAAGTCATTCTCGCAACTCTGTGCCTGGCCGCCGGTGCTCTGCTGGCCGCCCGACAAACCGCGCCGACGATTTCCGGCGATTACCTGGAAGTGCGCTCTTGCGACGTTTACACCGGCGCCTGTGTCGCCAATTCCGAGATGGGCCTCAGCGGTCGCGAAGGCATGCTCGTCTGGTCCGTGCGTGAAGGCGCCTGGAACGGCGTCTCCCTCGACGGCCTGAGCGTCATCGCCGTGGTCAAAACCGACGACACCCTCGGCGACCAGCGTTACCAGACCCGTCGCGGCAAGGCCGTCCTCATCGTGGACGCCCAAGCCAACGCGGAACAACACGCCGCGCTCACCGACCTCGCCCGCACGCTCGCCGGCCCGCTGGTAAAGGAAGTTGCCGCCGTCAAGACCGCCCGCATCGAAGCCCAGATCGCCACTTGCACCCAGCGCGGCTGCGCATCGGTCAAAGCCGGCGACCTGGTGGAAATCACCACACGCTGCTTCAACGACAAGGACCATCTCTGCGGCAACGAGGACACGTTTTATCCACCGCTCACGGACGTGCAGGGCGCCTACCCGGTCTTCACCGAATTGGCGTCGTTCACCGGCCCCGGCTTGAATGAGACGTGGCAACTGGCCGGCCGGCGCAGCGCGTTCCTCGGCGCCTTTGCGCGATAAACGGTGTTGGCAAGAGTTCACAGGTCGGAAGCGCGATTGCGTTTCCGGCCCTTTTCTTTTAGTTTCCACCCGCTCAAACGATGAAATGCGACATGACCAAGCGGCCCGACAGGACAGCGACCGCCATTTTTCTGGGGCTGGCCCTGTTTGCCCTGACAACGCGCTTTGCCGGCGCCGCTGAACTCGCGTTGAAACTCGTGGAGAAAGAGCCGCCGAAAGAACTCGACGCCTCGATCCGTGCGAAATTGCAAAACAAAGCCGTGCAACTGCTCGACGGCGACAAGGCGGTTTGCGAGTTCTGGTTCAGCGCGGAAATTCCCTTGCAGGCCAAGCCCGCCTCGCTCGCGGGCGCGCTCGACACGGTGAAGCAAACCACCTTGCTCGGGGCCGTTGCCGTCCTCAAGGCCCAGCGCGACTACAAGGACAACGAACTGGCCGGGGGCATTTACACGATGCGCTTTGGTTTGCAGCCACAGGACGGCGATCACCTGGGCACGGCGGAGTATCCCTACTTCGCGGTGCTCGTCCCGGCGAAGCTCGACACCCGGCCCGACGGCCTCACCGACTACAAGCCGCTCGTCAAAGCCAGCGGGAAGGAAACCGCCACCGGCCATCCGGTGGTGTTGAGCCTGCGTCCGGCTTCCTCCGCGGGAGGCGAACTGCCGAAACTCAATGAACCCGCGCCCGAACACAAAAGTGTCCGCGTGAAATTGCCGGCCAAGGCGGGCGGCGAGAAAACCAGTCTCGTTTTCGAGCTGGTCTATCAGGGCGTGGCCAAGAAGTAATGGCGGGAGTTGAACGGCGAGGCCGGCTTCGTTTTGCGTATTTCGTGGTGCGTCAAGCAAGGCAGCCAGAACGTGCTTGACGCAACCCGCAACACGCGTTCACCTACTTTTTCACCACCGGCTTTTCGATCAACTCCGTCGGCCCCTGGCAACATTCGCAAATGCCCGGAGCGACGGCGTAGATTTCGCAGATCCCGCAGTAATAAACCAGATCATACAGCGCGCCGTTGCGAACCGATCGCAAAGTGACCGGTTCAAAAATCTGCGTGTCCGGAAAGACGCGGCCTTTGAGGACGAGTTCCCTGGCGCGGATCTGTTCATCCGCAAACAGAGCTTCGGAATACTTTGTGCGCAGCAGCGTGTAATACTTTCCGTCTCCGGTCTGGAAGCCGTAGAGATGCTCGTGTTTCGTGGGAAGGTCGGTTCCATGCAGGCGGTGCATCTCCTCCGCGAGGCAGACGGCCTTGCCGCGCAGCTCCACTTCCTGCGGCGCCGCCGTGGGAGCTGGGGCGTCCGTTTTCACCTCGGCGGCTGATGCGAACGCCACGGCGATCGCTTGCAGCAGCGCGAGCACTCCCCCTCGTTTGAAAACCGGTTGGTTCATCGTGGCGTTGCGTTCATGCCGCCGTTGTTTTGAAACCGCGCTCGCAAGCGCGCTGATAATCTTCGGGCTGGTCAAGATCAAGGTCCAGCCCGGCATCGTCCAACTCGCACAGCGCGCGTTGTTCGGCGTGCGTCTGCAGGAACTGCTTCAAGTCCGCCGCCGGCGACGCCTTAAGTTGCGCCAACACGCGCGCCGGCAGCAGCACCGGATGGCGCGGACGCCCGCCGCGGCCCGGCTGGCAGATGTTTTCGGGGTGGGCCGCGGCAAAGTCCAACAGCGCGCGCAACGTCTCGCGTTCCAAGTGCGGCTGGTCGCCCAGCACGATGGCCCAGTGCGTCAGCGCCGGTTTCCAATGGGGCCAGCGCGCGGCGCATTGGATGGAACTGAACATGCCCGACTCCGGAGTTGGATTGCTGATGCGCTGGTCGGCCGAAAATTTCAGGCGGTCCAGTTCAGCCTGAAGGGCGTGGTCCGTGGCGGCGCAGACCACCGTGGTCTGGCCGGCCTCGAGGTCGCGCCATTGGGCGATCAAATGGCCGAGCACGGAAGTCGCGCCCCACGGCAGCAGCAGCTTGGGCCGGCCCATGCGCGACGACGCACCGGCGGCTAAAATGACCACGCCCAATTTTAGGGGCGGGAAACTGGCCTGCGAATTCATAGGACGATGACCGAGGGCCGGGTTTCAGCCCCTCAGGTCATCGGGAATTCAACAGGATTGGGCGGTGTTGACCAAGCTAAAAACGGTTTCAGCTCACCCGCTCTTTTTCCAGTACTCCGGCAGGCCGGGTTTCGTTTCGAGCAGGATTTCGTAAATTGCGCGCTTGATGTCCGTGGAAATATTTTGAAACTCCGGGCTGGCGTCCCGGCCGGTCAGGATTTCCCACAACCGCTGATAGACGACGGCCCGCATTTTTTCCGGCAGGCTGTCGAACGCCGCCGAGTAAATCAGGTAGCTGCACGGATACTTGAAGAGGCGCGTCTGCAGGTCGAATTCCCGGAGCGAACGGCCTTGCTGATCGTTCGGCCCCAGGTTGACAAACCCCCGGGCAAATCCGGCCTGGCCCCGGATGGCGCTGGTCAGGGGCGCTTCTTCCGTGAACAGGAGGTATTTCAAAAACGCTTCGGTGACGGTCTTGAAGTAATTGAGATGACCGTATTGCGCCAGGGCGAGCGTGCTCTCGTAATTCAGTCGCGTGATGAAATTGTGCATGTGCGTCTGGTGTTCCAGCACCATCAACGCCACGATGTCGCTCTGCGGCAGCGGATAATCCGCCACCCGGAAAAAGCGGGACAAATCGGTCAGGTTGCCCAGATAGTTGGGCTCCTTTTCCTGCCGCTGGAAAGCGGCTTTGCCGATCAGGTTGCCCCGGTGCATTTGCGTTCCGTGAAGGCCGGTGACATACCAACCGCCCCAGCGCTCGGCCAGCGGCGTGCGATGGTTGACCAGCGAAACACCTGTCTGCAAGTCCGCCACGCCCGTGTCATCGGTCGCGAAAGACCTCACGAGATGGCCGGGCACGCCCATCGTCTTGGCCGAGGCGTGGCATTCCAGGCATTGGTCGGTGCGGACGAATTGCGGCCTGGCCGTGGCGCGTTGTTCGAGCGAGTAAAAAACGCCACCCAACCGCGGGTCCGCGTCGGAAATTTCCATGAGCGGCGCGCCGGGAATGAAGCCGATGTAAACGTCGTCATTGAAAAACAGCGCGCGGGGTGTCTGCGGCGAAATGCGCTCTCGTTGAAAGGAGGTCTTCGAGAAGACGAGCATTTGCGAGGACTTCGGCACGTTCAGCGCCTCCAGCACGGAGAGCAGATAACCATGGTCGTCGTCGTATTTGAGTTTCACTGCGCCGCAGTTGATCCGTTCCTGAAGCCGCGCCACCGCGTCGTGTGCCGGGGTTTTGTTGTAACCGATCGTCTCCTCGTCGAACGGCATCATGTGCGTCGCGCCCTGGAAGTCCGCCGACGCGGGCCAAGGCAACGTCAAAAGCAGGCCGAAGCCGGCCAGCCAGGTCGGCCAGACCCGGCGTGCCTGGCGTAGCGGTGGTTTCGCCAAGATCATTGTTTTAATGACGTTAACTCTGCGGGTTCGTTCATTGTTGGCTCCACTTTTTTTGTCCTGTTCTAACCCACGGCGGACGGCTGGCTGTTACAGGGACGAATGGGATGCGCTCGGCAAGGCGTTTTTCTCTCGTCGCCGCGCGAAGCGGATGGTGTATTTTCCCCGCGACATCGACCGCGATGCCTGGTCGGCGACCCAAATTGATTTGCAACTCTAATGCCTCCGAAAAAGAAACCCCTGCGCGCAGCGCAAAAATCAAAGCCGGTCTGGTGGCCCTGGGCGGCGGTGGCGCTCGTGGCGCTGGCGCTTTCGCTCTGGTGGTGGCACGATCGTAAACCCGCGCACACCACCGGCACCGCCGGACCACCGCCGCTGCCGGGAGTCCCGCCCTTTCAAATCGAACCGGACGCCAAAACCTTCGCCGCTTACGCCGGCCCGCAAAGTTGCCGGGACTGCCATCCGCAAGCCTTCGACCTCTGGAAGAATTCGCATCACGCCCTGGCTGAACGAAAGCCGGATGACGGGCTGGACCGTCCGTTCTTCGATCCGCCGCGCCAGATCAAGCACGGCACCCAAACCTCCGAGTCCCGCGCGGCCAACGCCCGCTTCGAAGTCGTCACGGCGGGAACCAACGGCGCCAGCCATCCGTTTCCCGTCGAGCGCGTCATCGGCGTTGACCCGCTCCGGCAGTTCCTCGTCGCCGCGCCCGGCGGCCGCTGGCAGGTCACCGAACTCGCCGCAGATCCGGCGCGCGTGGAATGGTTCGACGTTTACGGAGCGGAAGACCGCCAGCCGGGCGAATGGGGCCACTGGACCGGCCGCGGCATGAACTGGAACAACATGTGCGCCACCTGCCACAACACCCGCCTCCGGAAAAATTATCAGGAAACCACCGACACCTACGCCACGACGATGGCCGCCATGGGCGTCGGTTGCGAGGCCTGTCACGGCCCGATGGCCGATCACGTCGCCTGGCAGAACAAATATCCGCAGCCCGCGAAAGGCGATCCGACCCTCCGCCGGTTCAGTCGCGACCAGACCCTGGCCACGTGCGGCGCGTGCCATGCCCGGCGCTCGGAATTGACCGGCGATTTTCGTCCCGGCGATCTGTTTCTGGACCACCACTCGCCCGTGATTCCGGACGAGTCGGATGTTTTTTATCCCGACGGCCAGGTGCGTGATGAGGACTACGAGTTCACCTCCTTTCTCAGCAGCCGGATGCACAACGCGGGGATTCGCTGCTTTGATTGTCACGAGCCGCATTCGAGCAAGACCCGCGCGGCGGGCAACGCGCTGTGCCTGATGTGCCACACCGGGCAGATGCCTAACAGCCCGAAGATCGATCCCGGCCCGCACAGCCACCACGCGCCCGACCAGCCCGGCGGCCGCTGCGTGGATTGTCACATGCCGCAGACCACCTACATGCAGCGCCACGCGCGCCGCGATCACGGCTTCACCATCCCGGACCCGCTGCTGACCAAACAGCACAGTATTCCCAACGCCTGCAACCGTTGCCACACCGACCGCGATACCGATTGGGCGTTGGCGGCGGTTGAAAAATGGTACGGGGCGCGCATGGACCGGCCCACCCGCACGCGCGCGCAATGGATCGCCCAGGCCCGCGCCGGTGAACGGTCCGCCTACGTCAATCTGTTGCGCCTGCTGACCGAAGAAAAAATTCCCCTCTGGCGCGCGGCCGCGATCCATCTTCTTAAACGCTGGTGTTTCGAGCCGGCGGTGACTGCGGCCCTGCTCCGCAGCGCCGGCGACGCCGATCCGCTGGTGCGCGGCACGGCGGCGCAGGCGCTGGGATTGTTGGTCGAGCAAGGCCAGCCGGCGGTGCAAACCACCCTGCACAATCTGCTCAACGATCCTGTGCGCAAGGTGCGCATGGACGCGGCCTGGTCGCTCCGGGCCACGCTGGATCCGCGCTTGCCCGCAGGTCAGGACCTGTTGCGCACGATGCACCAGAACGCCGACCAACCCGCTGGCGCGTTGCAACTGGGCGAATACCACCTGGATCGCCACGAAAACGAAACGGCGCTCGGTTATTTCCGGCGGGCGGTGAGCTGGGACCCGCTTTCGGGCGCGGTGCATCACGAATTGGCGCTGGCGTTGAGCCAGACGGGCCACGCGCCGGAGGCCGTCCAGGAATTGGAAGCTGCCTGCCGGCTGTCGCCGCGCGAATCGGAATATCGTTTCAAACTCGGTCTGGCTTACAACGAGGTGGGCCGCGTGGACCAGACCGCCGCCGCACTCGAAGAAGCCGTCCGGCTCGATCCGCAGTTCGCGCAGGCCTGGTACAACCTGGGCCTGGCCTATTCGACGTTGAAACAGCCCGACCGCGCTTTGGAAGCCCTGGTGCGCGCTGAGTCGATCAATCCCGCCTCGCCGCAATATCCCTACGCCCGTGCCACGATCCTGGCCCGCCTGGGCCGCGTGGCGGAAGCGCGCACGGCCGCGCGTCGCGCGCTGGCCATTCAACCCGCCTTTTCCGACGCCGCCAGCCTGCTGCAAACGCTGGAGCAACAAGCGCGGTGAGTTTGGAGTTCCGCCTTCAGGCGGTTTCAAAAGCTCGCCGCCCAAATCTGCTTCTCGGAGGGACGAGCTATGCGAGCCCCCATCTCCTGCACGTTTGCGGGGAAACCAGGGACTCGCGCAGCTCGTCCCTCCGGTCGAGTTGGCTGATTATCTGTTTTAATCTCCGACGATGTATGGTCTGCTGCGGCGAGCGCTTATTGGGTCGCCGAAAAAGAACAATGGGATTCTTCCCCAGCGCGTCCGTAGCTCAATTGGATAGAGCTTCTGACTTCGGATCAGAAGGTTGCAGGTTCGAGTCCTGCCGGACGCACCATATTTTATTGGGGTTTGCTGCTTCTCTGTGTTCTGCGATGCTGCCGAGTAGTATCAAAAGTAGTAACAGGGGCGTTTTCTAATGCTCCTGTTTCCACCGCTGACCGCGTTGCCAACGTCACACACTGAATCGCCGGAAGCCACGCCACAACAACCCCCGCACCCGGTCAGTCAAAGGCCCGTCCTGCGCCACGCCACGCGCTCCGGCGGGCATCGTAGGGCGGCAGGGCGTCGGGCATGAATCACCTGCCGAGAGTGCAAGCCACGATAAGGAATCTCTTTCGCGGGCCGACCGTCCCCACGGTGTCCGGGGGTGGCCCCCCTTTTGACGGGTGGGTCAATTTCGTATGGAGGCCGTGAGAACACCGGGCATTTTTGGAAGAACGTGCTCGCTGCCAGCAGAGTGCCAAAGGAATCTCTTTTTTCGCGGGCGACCCGTCCCCGCAGGGTGGCGGGGGGAGGGGGAAATTGCGTTCGCGGTTCGCTTCTGGAGTCCCGCCTTTTAACGGAAGGTCGTTTTAGGACACTTCACCCACCGACTTCGGCTTCCTTGCGCGACGGGACTTTGGGGGCTTGGGAAAATTCACCGGCGCTGGCGCGGCGGTGGAACTCATCAATCGCTTCCTGGGTGAGATATTGCCTTCCGGCGATGTTGATCGTCGTGAGCCAACCCTTCTTTCGCCAGCGCCAGGCGGTGCATGGCGTCACCCCCACCTGCTCCAGCCATCGGGACAGGCTGACGACTGCCGCGGCGGGGGGCGGATGCGTTGTGCCGTTTGATTCAACTTTCACACGGCACAACCTACCGCGCGCACGGCGGACGCGGGTGTATCACAAACACGAGGTCACGCGCTCAAAATTCTTTGTGCCTGATACCAGTAATGGAACGCCTCTGGATTGCCGCCTTTGAGTCGCGTCAACGATGCCCACGGCACTTGGATTTGCAGGTCACGCAGTTCAGCGGCGCGGGCGGGTTGGTAACGCAGTTGTTCAACGGTCATTCCCGCTGGGCGGCGTAATATCCACGCGGCGGTGCAGGCTGCCTTGCTGGCAGCCACGCGAGCCTCGGCGTGGCGATAGGGAGAGTTCACAAGATGGTTTGCGAGATTGAAAATGCCGTCGTAGAGGAATTGCCCATCTTCCGTTTCCATCTCGCCCTTTAGTTGAAACTGGCTTAGGAGAAGACCTGCCTGCATGGAGTCATTCAGGGTGTCGGCAAGGCTGAACGCCGCCTTCCGATAAACGAGCTGTCGGGCGTGTGTGAGAGCATAGACTTCGGCTGCCAGGCTCAAATCGGTGGCGGCGTCAAACAGGATACCCACGTCAAAAAGCTGTTTGGCAATATCCGTTTTGCGCAACGGATTGTAGAGGATGCCGATGGTGCGTGGCGCGAACGCCGTCAGTTTATCGCCAAGCAGACTGTTCACCGTCGGCACGGCCACGCGGACTTCGCGTTCCGGGGTGATGAACGGCGTGCGGATGACAACCGGCTCGCAATGTGGCGCGACGTTTGACTCAAACAGCACGTCGAGCAACACATGGTCGGTCTTCGGCTCAATCGCCGATGGGTAATAGAATCTGAAATGTTTTTTCGGCGGCAGTTCCTTGTCCCGCTCGGCGTCGTGTTCGTAACCGGTCAACGGCGCGAGCTTGCTCACCTGATCCAGCGCCGCGACCAATTCCTGCGCTTTCGCCTGCGTGACAATGTCCACGTCAATGGACAGCCGGCGAATGGGATTCAGCCGCAAGAGCAGGCTCGTGCCGCCTTTGAACTGGACCGGCAGACCGGTTTCGGCCAGATGCCCGAGCAGTTGGAGGGCAACAATCGCCTTCTCCAGCATCACCGGGTTTCGCGAGCCAATGGCCTCCGCTTGCTGCTTCAGCCACTCCGCTGTAAAGCATTGGCGGTGAAGCATAAAATCAGGGTGTCGCCGCGTCGGAATCAATTAACGGATGATTTGTTGAAAACTGTCTGTTAATTGATTCCAGCAAATCCGTCGTGGCAGGCTTTCGTTTACCGGCATACTCGGCGAAACGTCCCATCAAAATCCGGCCAGCCCGCGTCAGATTGCTGAAAATCCGGGCATACTCGCTGCCATCCACCAGATGCAGGTCGCGACTCTCGACGAACAACTCAACCAGCAAGCCTTCGGTGGTGACGAAATGTTCCTCGGCGGGTTGCGTCGTTACCTTGGGACGCACGACGACGGTTCGTTCGCGGACGGTGAACTGGCTGGCCGCTGCTCCACGGGGATTCAAGTGCGCGTCGAAACCTTTGTCGCGAAGAAACTCGAAAACACTTGGCATCGAGTCACGATCCGTGTGAACAAACGAAACAAACTTCGCCAAAAGGTGATGACCGTAACTGGCAATCTGTTCCGTGGACCACACTGAAAAATCCAGCAGCGGAAAAGTCTTGTTCAATTCTTGAACCAGACTGGAAACCGGCTCGCGGTTCAGTGTGAACGGCGTGGCCAGACTGGAATACCAGCCGCGCCCGGCGTCGTAGATCACACCGGCCCGCTTGAACTCGTGGAGGTAGCGATTGAGCGTCGCTGGCGGGCAGGTGAGCTTGCGCCGGCGCAACCCCGCCGCCATGGCTCCGGTGCTGAAATACGGTGCATGCCTGGCGAGCGCGGGCAGGCACTCGTCGCGCAGAACTTGTTTTAGACTGGTCTTGTTGGCAGTGGGCATTTTAGCGCGGCGCTGATTGTGGGAAAGGTTTATTCCGTTCCGGGACAAAGGCAAGACTGCGATTGGCAACACGGCGGCAGGAACCGGCAGGACCAACGTAAGCGAACAAATTGCTGACGGCACGGCGCGGTTGCGTTAATCTCGCGGCGTAATTCAAAGAATCAAAACGACCAGAAAACCAATTTAACCAAAATCATTTCGCGTAGCTTCGGCTGCTGTCCACCACGAAACCGCTAAATTTCGTTACTCGAAGGACAACGCTTGAAAGCACGCCCCGACTGGGGCGTGTTGAAAGTGTCCCTTCGAAGGCCCTTAGCGGTGCCTGTGGTGGGACGTGAGTAGACACGTCCCACTGTTTTTGGCACCACTGACCTTCGGAGAAAGCCACCCCCCCGACAGGGCTGAAACATCACGCGAGCGTTTCAGCTCATGTCTCAACTCACAGATGCGGAGAGGGAGAGGTTGTGCGCGTTGATCCGGGCGGGCGAACCGCTCCCGGCGCAATGGCGGGCACGGCTTTTCCCCGGCAGCGCGAAGTCGCCGGAAGTCGGCAAGGAATACCGGCTGGTCTATGACGGCAAGATGCGGCGCGAGGAAGTGCTGGCGCAGACGCCCGCCGCGCCGTGGCAACTGGTGCGCTCGTTCTGCGCGGGGCGTCCGCACGTGGACAAACGCTGGCGCAACCTGCTCGTGTGGGGCGACAACCTGCTGGCCTTGCGCGAACTGCTGGCCGACCAGCAAGGGCCGAATCGCTTCGGCACGCGCGGGAAAATCAAGGTCATCTATAATGATCCGCCGTTTGCCACACGGCAGGACTTTATGAAGGACAGGGAAAAGGCTTACCGCGACAAGGTGTTGGGCGCGCAGTTCATTGAGTTCCTTCGCCGCCGTCTGATTCTGCTTCGTGAAGTATTAGCAGACGATGGTTTTATTTTCTTCCACCTCGACGGCAAGAAAGTCCACTACATCAAGGCTGTGATGGATGAAGTTTTCGATGAGACTAATTTTCGGAACGAAATTATTTTGCCACGGCCTTTCACGAAGAATCTGCAACAGCAGTTTAAGGAGATTAGTTCGCTCAACGTCCGGCATGACACGCTCCTTTGTTATTCAAAAAATACGGATACAAAGTTTCGGCCAATCTGGGTGGACAAAGAAGTTGTTGTCCATCCTGACGGGCATTGGCATCACTTTTGGAGCACGGCCGACCGGCCAACGATGCGCTATGAACTGTTTGGGATAACGCCGAAAACGGGCCAGTGGGTTTGGAGTGAAAAAAAGGCAAAGGAGTCGGTCGCAAACTTCCGTCAATATCTAAAGGATGGTGAGCCACGAGGTCTAACGCTCGCCGAATACTGGATTGAAACTGGAAAAAAGCTCCGTTTCATCCGTAAAGACGAAGACGGCAAACCGCAATACTGGCGAGCACCAGCCGACCAAGTTCTCGCAGATAGCCTGTGGTTGAAACTTCTCACCTACGAAAATCAAAAAGTTTATGCGACACAGAAGCATGAAGACCTCTTGGCTCGAATAATTTCTGGCTATTCTGATGACGGTGAAATTGTGTTGGATGCCTTTGGAGGAAGCGGAACGACGGCAGTGGTTGCTGAAAAGCTGGGTCGCCGGTGGATTACGATGGATTGCGGTAAGCTGGCGATTTACACAAGCCAAAAGCGCCTTTTCTCAATGACGAATGTGATTGGGTCGGGCAAGAAAGACGACCGAACGGAATTGGAGCGCGTGGAAGATTGGAATGAGCATTTGAAAAACGCGCCGGGCGTCATGCTCATCACGGAAAAGGCGCGCAAAGGCGAGTGCGAGGTGACGCTGGAATTACTGCATGATCTCGCCGCGCTCATCCAAAAACACGGGCTGTTGAAAAAGGATGCCGCGCTGTCGCTGGTTTGCCCGGAAGAAAAGTTGCGCGTGCCCGCCGACCGCCTGGAAGAAGTCGAAGACGGCGCGGGTGCAAAGCAGATTGCCGTCGGCGGCGTGGCGTTTCGGATTTCATTCATCGCGGCGCGCGACAAAACCGAAAAAGAAAAGCCGCTGCCGGCCAAGGAATTTGCGCTCTACCGCGCCGGGATTTACGACATGGCGGCGATTAAGCAGATGCCGTGGGCGGATTACCAGCCGTTTGTCCTGAAATTATTTGGCGTGCGCCCGCATCCGCACGTCCGTTACGGTTTCGCGCTGGATGGCTACATCGGCACGGATTCGGCGCTGATTTGGAATTTTCCCGATCACAAGAAGCTCACGCTCGACCACGGCTATGTGGACGACTTGCACCGGACGTTGCGCGGCAAGCCGGGCGAAAAGTATTTCGTCATCGCGCCGGTGGTGGCGATGGACTTTGCCGAGGACGAAGTTGTCCGCGACCAGACGACCTACGTCTTTCTCAAAGTGCCGCTGTCGGTGCTGATGCGGCTGATTGAGAAGCATGAGACGGCGGCGCTCAAGCAGCCGACGAAGGAAGAAGATGTCAACGAGGTGATTGACGCGGTGGGTTTCGATTTTATTTCCCAGCCGCAAGTCGAGGTGAAAGCCAAAAAGCGGCGCGATGGCTTGCTCAAGGAAATGGTCTTGGAAATCCGCGAGTTCCGCTCGCAAACGCTGGCAACCGACCCGGAGGATTTCAAGAATTTCGAGACATTCTCGATGGCGATGGTGGATTTGGATTACGACGGCGACGTGTTCCGGCTGGGACGGGTGTTCTGGGCGGAAGATTTGATCGCGGAGGAAATCAAACGAATCAAGGCCGAAAGAAAATCCGCTGCAAAAACCAAAGCAGACAAGGAGAAAGAGCCGAATGTTCAGCTCGAAGATTGTGAACTGCTGCTGGTGCGAATCCCGGAGGAAGATTTTGAGGGCAAACGGATGATGGTGATTCTGTGCGACCGCTACGGGAACGAAAAGACACTGGTGTTTGAGAAAAAGGATTTCAAATGAGCCTGCAATTTCGCATAGCCGATCAAGTTTTGCGTGTGGACGACCGCCGCGACGCGGTGGAGGCGGTGGTTCACAAATACGATGCGTTCCTGAATCTGCTGTGCGCCGAGAAGTTCAGCTTCCAACGCGACGCGGTGCGGACGACGTTGCGGTTTCTGGTGTCCGACAAGTATCCGAATCTCGAACGGCTGGCGTTGGAAAATTGGAACGCGCACGCGACCATTCAGCAACGGCACGAAAATCTCGCCGCCTATTTCGACAAGATGCCGTTGCGCGACCGCAAGGCTGTGTCGCTGGACTTGGCAACCGGCGCGGGCAAGAGCTACGTCATGTATGCGCTGGCGGCGATTGCACTGGCGGAAGGATTGGTGGACCGGGTGCTGGTGCTGTGCCCGTCGCTGACCATCGAGGACGGCTTGCTCGAAAAGTTCACCGCGCTGGCCGGCAACAACGAACTGGCTGCGATAATGAAGGAATTGGGCGTGCTGGTGACAATCCCCGGCATCAAGCGCGGCAACGAGACGGTGCGCGACGGCGACATCTGCATTGAGAACATCCACGCGGTTTATGAAAACACGGGATCATCCATCGCCGACAGTTTTCGCGGACACGGCGCGCGGACGCTGGTTTTGAATGATGAAGCGCATCATTTGTTCAGCCCGCCGGACAAGGGTTTGAAGGAGTGGCTGAAGTTTTTGCTGAATCCTGATTACGGGTTTCGATTCATCGTCAACGTCACGGGTACGCCGTATGTCGAGGATGATTATTTTCCCGACGTGGTTTATCGCTACGGCTTGAAAAAGGCGATTGAAGACAAGGTGGTGAAAAAGCCGGATTACAAAATTGAGGACACCTACGCGGCGCACGACTGGCAAAAGACCTATGCCTTTCATCTGGAAAACAAAACGACATACGGCAGCAAGGTGAAGCCGATCACGATTGTCGTGACGCAGGAAATCGCGCGGTGTGTTGAGGTGTGGCGGGAGCTGGTGGATTTTCTGGCGAAACGGGAAACAATCAGTCGCGAGGAGGCCGAGCGGAAGGCGATTTGGGTCACATCTGGCGTGCCGAGCAGCGGAGAGGCAAAAGCACGGGTCGAGGCGGTTTATGGTTCGCGCGATGACAAGGATTCGCCGGAGAAGCGCCGCAAAGAAAATCTGGCGTTGCTCAAGGAAGTGGACGAGCCGGACAGTGCGGTAGAATGGATTGTGTCAGTGTCCATGCTGACGGAAGGCTGGGACGTGAAGAATGTTTTTCAGATCGTGCCGCACGATTCACGGGCGTTTAACTCGAAGCTTCTCATCCAGCAGGTTTTGGGGCGCGGCTTGCGCGTGCCGCCGGGACTGGACAGCCAGCCGCTTGTGCGCGTGAACAATCACGAGGCATGGTCGCCGGCCATCGCCGGATTGCTGAATGAAATTTTGGAAGTGGAAAATACGCTGTCCTGGGGCTATGACGAGCGCCGGAAGAAGTATCTATTCCCGCTGTATAATCTGCGATACGAGCCGGAGCAAAAGACCGTCGAGGTCAAGCGCGAGAAGGCGCGCGAGCCGGACGTGAAATTCCAGCCGCAAGACCGCAAGACCACGGAGTTTTCCAAATTTTCCGAATCGGGCACGGTGGCCGTGCCGATTGAGCATCCTCATTTTGTCAAAACCGAGGACGCCGTGAAATTGATGCGGCTTTTCCTGCGCGAGAAAGATGCAGCACTGGCAAAAGCGTGGACGAAGAAGCGTCTGCGGGAGTTTATTGTCAGCAGGCTTGCCGCCGCGAAATACGACACAAGTTATTTGAGCAAAGAGAATCTGCTGCGACTGCAACAGGGTTTCGGGCCGATGTTCCGCGAGTTGGGCAAGGAAAATCCACGCATGACCGAGACGGCCAAGGAAGTTGAGTCGGTGGACTTGGCAGCAATCCCGCGCCAGTCATTTTCCGAAAGCACATTGAAGGAACATGGCTCGGTGTGGTTCGTGAAGGACGAGCCGAAACCATTCGGCGGACAGGAAGTGCATTTGTGGGAGCAGTATCAGAAGTTCCGCAAACAATTTTCTGAATTTGGCGACGACGCAGGCGAACAGGCGAAAGCCATCGCGCCGAAATTGAATCAGGTTGATTTGAGCGTGTTCAAGACGCCGTGGAATGTCCACTTCGCCAGCCACGAGCCGGAGCGGAAATTTTCCGATCTGATTTTTCAAAACGCCGACCTGTTTGATGCGTTCGTGAAGATGCCAAACCAAGGCGGCTACTCATTCCCGTATTCCTACAAGCCGGTCAAGGCGGGCAAGACGCACGTTGCCAACGAACGATTCAATCCAGACTTTTTCTTTCGCGTGCGCGCCAAGCACGACATCCTCGCGGTCGAGGTGAAAATGGAAGGCGACGACTCGAATCGCAACAAAGCCAAGTATCGTGACGGGCAAAAGCATTTTGATACGTTGACCGCACGACTGGCGGAGTTCAAAGAACCGTGGCGCTACCATTTTTATTTCCTCTCGCCGGACGATTACGCGAGTTTCTTTACAAATATCCGCGCCGGGAATTTCGGCTGGAAATCCAGTTTGATGCTGAAGCTCGACTAATTTTGGACTAGAGTTACCGCCAGCATCCAATCGCACAAGTCATGTCGAACGAAGCTCCTCGCACTTTGAAGACGGGTCTGACAGGGACCTAAGACTCCACTTGTTCGAAGGCGACCGCGTTGCAGAGTGGCTCAGCGACTATAAGCCGTGGGCTTTGGCTCGAACGCGATTGGGACGCGCAAATCAAACCGTTACCGTCCCAGTGCCCTCCTGATTTGTGACGCAATTCTCCGTGCGCAGAATCCTTAAGGCAAAGCTCCCGGAGCCGGGCGGTGGATCAACGGTGTAATCTCAGCTTTGGCCGGCTTGCACGAGCGAGAGCGTGGGGTAGCGGTTGCGGTAAAAGTGGCCTTTGTGGCAGCGCAGCAGGAACGCCAGTGCCCGATCCGGCGGCAGGTCGCGCAGGTGAAACGTCTCCAGCAGCGAGGCCGCGCCGTGCTCGCGCACCAGCCGATGCACAAACGCCGGGCTGGCGCAGCGGTCGCTTACGAAGTGCCGGAGCGCGTCCCGCTCCGGGTCGGACAGGCCGTCACCCTGCTTGCGCAGGCCGGAGAGAACGTGATTGAACCCGAGCATGAACTCCTGGCCCTCGTCTGGATTGTAGAACGCGCCGATGCCTTGGTCGTGGTCGAGGAACTCGCGCGGAAATCGCATCGGCGGGCGCGGCTTTTCCAGGCCACGCTCCCGCATGACCCGGCGGACGTGCTCCTGATCGGCTGCGTGCCAGAGGGCTTCCATACGTTTCTGCTCCGCCGCCGCGAGCGCCAAGCCGTCGGGATACACCGCCAGATCGCCGCCGCAATGGGCCACGAAATCATCGTGCAGTTTGCGATTGGAGACTCTCGCTTGGGCCGCTTCGACGGGGCAGTAGCGGTAGGCGATGCCCGGATGGCGTTCCAGCATCTCCTTGCGAAGGTTGGCCTCCTCATGCTCCGGCACATTCTGGTAAGGTCGCTGCTCGCCCGACCAATACCACTGGCCGCGCCAGGGTGTCAGTGAACCAAACACGACCATTCCGGTTTGGAACGGGCAGCGCGGCATGTCCATGCGGATGGTGTAAGGCTGGCCGTTGACGAGGTTGCGCACGACGATGCTCTCGGTTTCCTCCCCGCGATCCTGCCGGGACAGCACCTGGTAAAACGCGGCGTGCCGCTCATACCAAGTCCGCAGCGTCGCGCGGTCTTCCGCCGACACGTCCAGCGTGCCGGCCAGAATGTCAATCGCGCCCAAGCCCGACCACCCTGAGCTTTCCTGGCAGATGAAATCGTCGGTGACCCCGACAGTTGCCCCTTCGTCGTGCTCACTGACGTAGTTGGCGAAGAACCACCGCAGCAAATAGGACTTGGCGCCCAGCCAGACGAGCTTGCGCTTGATCTCCCAGCCAAAGCGCGAGGGGCCGGCCAGGAAGTTTTTCACGCCAGAATCCGCCGGCAGCCGGGCGAATTGCTCCGTGAGGAACGTCCCGGCCATTGCCGCAAACTGGAGCAGATTCGCGTGGCTGGGGCTGGGACAAATCTCCGGGTCCATCTCCATCCATAGCGTCCAGATCAGATGTTGGATTCGCCGTGGATCGAATCCGTTGAGCAATTCCGCCGAGTTGGCGCCGACGGCCAGCGGGAGCGGCGTGCCGAACAACTCACGGTTGTAGTTCTCCAGGCTGCGCCACAGGCCGGAGTCGGCGTTCAGGTCCTCGCCAAATTCCACCAGCACGGCGGCCAATTCGCTCAAAGATTCCCCCGGCCAGACCACGGAACGATCGGGAAAGCCGCGTTGGCACTTATCCAGCAACCCCCGCAAGTCCTGGGCAATGTCCGGCAGATATTTGTCCGCCCGGCCCGGCGGACCCGGCGGACGGCTGGCGCGTAGAATTTCTTTGACGGCGACGCTCATAAATCTGTCAGTTCTGGTTCAAGCGAATTCAGCGACAAGGATGTGCCGACAGCGAATGTATTTCAACGCGAAACTCCCCGAAGATTCCGCTGTGAAAGTATTGGTCCAATCCTCGTGAAAATATATTCGTGCGCGAAATCCTAGCGGCAAAGTCCCCGGAGCCGGGCGGCGGGTCAAGGTGGAAGCCGAGGGGAGACGGGGCGGAACGACCTTGACGCGGCGACCGGCGACACATAATCGAGCTTCCGATTCACGCGCACGACCCCACGCGACTGCGGACATGAGAGCGGCATTTGCCCGGACATTTGCGGTTTATCCGCGACTGCTTCGCGGACTCGAAAGCCTGCCACCTGGCAGGAGTAAGGGTTGTCCTGTCAAAAACGGCAGGTTGAGGCAGCAATTTGCGACGCACAATCACGTCCCTGATTTACGCGCACGGTATCATGCGACTGCGGACTGTCTGCGGACAACTCATGTCCGGTGCTGTTGACTGTTCAAGGACCGTCCGAGTCTGTGCTTAACCGCAGACATGGGGCGTTCGTGGACGTGGCCAACGGCGCGAACTGAACATGGTGGCGGCCTGTTCGTGGACGCGGACGAAATTATGCCCGTGGCCGATGCCGCGTTCCTGGAACGTTCGTTGCCTTGGCCGTGAACTGAACTAGGATGCGGATTGTTTGCGGACATGGACAATCCAGGGTCGCGTCATGTCTGCGGCAAAACCGAGTTCGCGGACTGTCGGGTGCCGTGGACATGAATCATTCATCTTGCGCGGACATTCTGCGCCTCCGCCGGCCGCGAAGAGAACCTGGAGCTTGTCACCGCCACGCAGCGGCCCGAGCTGGTCAACGCCTCGATCACCGGCGCTTGCACCGAGTTGGTTTGCTTCCGACTCCAGGAGCCGGATGGCCTGCGCTGCGTCGGCAAGCTGGGTGCAGACCGTTTGTTGGTGGAAAAGCTGCCTCCGGGCGCCTTCATCAGCTACAACCGCCTCTCAGGCGCCACCCTCACCGGCCGGGTTTTTTAGGCCACGAACGGGTTAACCGCCGCGCAAAATTGAAAATGCTTCGCGTTCCGCGTTGCAACGGTCAAGCCATACTCCCGCGCAATTGCCCCGATGAACGTGTCGCGAAGATCAAACTGCTTCCACCAGTCCGCTCCATACTGGGCCTCCAACTCGGCTCCATAGCGGCCCCACTCGGCTGCCGACGGGCCGTCAAACTCGTAAAAACGCCCGCGGTAGTCCTCCAGGAGGAAACTAAAATCCCTCTCCCGCTCGTTTTTTTGTCTGCCGTCAACCATGCGCTCAATACCGTAGCGCAGCTCCGCCAGCGTGACGGTGGAAATGGCGCAGTCCTCGGCCCGCGCCTCCAGCCAGGCGACGCAAAGCGGATCGGGCGCCAGCTTGGTCAGCTCTGAAACGACGTTGGTGTCCAGCAGCCAGGTCATGCCCGCGGCGCTCCGTGGAAGCTCAGGACGGGAATTTCGACGCCTTTGAACTTTTTGAGGTGCTCCACCAACGTCAGCTTTGGCCGGGGATTGACTGGCCGGAAGACCAGCGCCCCGCTCTTGGTTTCCGCGAAGGCAAAGGTCGTGCCGTCCTCGAAGCCGCGCACGTCGCGCGTCTCTTTTGGCACCGTCACCCTTCCCTTGTCCATGTGAACTATCGTCATAACGGGAATTTCCCACCAAAACCGGACTTTTTCAAGCCCCAAGACCGGACATTCGGACGGACACTTAACCGGACGTTCGGACGGACTTTAACCTTCCCGGCGTCCGACTTTTTGGGGATTTTAGGTGGACATCGGACTTTTCCGCTTGGAACCGGTGTTCCGCTTTCGTAAAATCACGCCATGACGTTCCTGTCGGAGTTACCGCCCCGGTCGGCCTGCGCTGCGTCGGCAAGCTGGGTGCAGACCGTTTGTTGGTGGAGAAGCTGCCTCCGGGCAGCTTCATCAGCTACAACCGCCTCTCCGGGGCGACGCTGGCGGGGAAAGTTTTTTAGAGCAAGATGGAAAGGTCGCGGGGCAACACGATCAAAACGCCGCCGATGCTGCGGCCAAGGTATTGCTCAAAATGATTGTCGCCGGTCACCAGCACGTCCGCCCCCGCCGCCGCCGCGCTCGAAAGAATGGGAATGTCCTTGCCCGGCAGTTTCACGCCGGCAGGCGGCGAACCGCTTCGGCCCCGAAGCGCCGGCCGGCAGCAACAACCGGTTGGAAACGCCCTCGGCCACGCTGTACCTGGCCCAGACCAGTGTGGTGGCCGCCGGCCCGACCAGCCCGACCGTCACTCTGAATCTCGCCCTGAGTTTCAAACCCTCCGCCGCCGGCCGCACCTACACCGTGGAAGTGGCCGCCAGCGACGACGCCGGCCACGAGGATGCCTTCAAACCGGCGGGCACCTTGACCGTCACACCCTGAAATGATGTCTCCCGAAAGGCGCGAGTTCACCCGCAAGTAAACGAATCGATGTAAAAAACAGTTCAACCAAACGCAAACAAAATAAACCAAATCAACAAAACAACAGGAAAAATTGTATGAAAGCCAAGAACATAATGTTATCTGTAATCGTGACTGGAGCTATTGCCGTGCTGCTTGGGGTGACAGGTGCTCGGTCCCAAATAAAAGCCCCAAGAGGAGAGAGTCAACGCCTGGAGGGCTCGTGGAAATTCAACGTTGAGGTGCAGGGGTTGCCGGCGAGTTTTCCGCTGGGCTACACGAGTCTGATCACTTTTGATTCAGGCGGCGGAGCAGTGCAGACAGCCTGGGTGCCGCCGGGCACCTTCGCCCCAAGCGTAGTCGCTGGCGTCAGCCCTTGGACCGGCCATGGCGAGTGGGTGCGGACGGGTAACCGACAATTCGCTATTACAGTTCTCATTCCTCGTTTTGATAACGCGGGCAATTTTGTGGGGCTGGCCAAGTCGCGGGCGTCCATACGGCTGGACGAAACCGAACGCGAAGCCAGCGGCCATTTCAACGGGGATATTCTTGATGCCAGCGGTAACGTGGTTCTGACCGGGTTTGGCGGCACAGTCGAGGCCACGCGCATCGCAGTAGAGCCGCTGCAATAGCCTCGGCGAAATGGCCTACAAACGAGGCATGTTTCCAAGCCGCCACGTTGACAGTCACACCCGTGAAATGATGTCTCTTGGAGCTGGCGCGAGAAAATCGGTGCCAGCCTGACCAGTTGACGCAAATCCTAAATTAAAATGAGAACTGCAAAAAACAAACTCAACCATCCGATCATCGTAAAACCCCGTAGCCGCCGACGTGAGGAGGTAGAACTCGACTTGATGTAGAAATCCGCCTCCTCACGTCGGCGGCTACTTTTCTTTAATCAGTCCTGGGTGATAGCCGCGCTGTTGAGTGCGACCGCTTGCGCTGTCCTCTCAGGCTGCTCCTCAACTCAGCCACCTTCGGTGGCCCTTCACAAGCAACGCGTCGAGCCAGATTCGGTCCCTAAAGCCACTGAACCTGGCCAAGCAGGTCAGGCGCGGCCAGTCATCAATTACGCAAAGCTGCCGTTGAGCTTCGAAGTGAACCGGGGCCAGACTGATCCGCAGGTCAAATTCCTTTCCCGCGCCAGGGGATACACCCTGTTCCTGACCCCAGCGGAATCAGTTATGACGCTGGTCGGCAGGGCCGGTGATGCGCAGCACCAGGACGAACGCACGACACGCATCGTTCGCATGAAACTTGCCGGCGCGAACGCCCAAGCGGAAGTGGTCGGCTTGGAGAAGCAGCCGGGCATCGTGAACTACTTCATCGGCAACGACCCCAGCAGATGGCGCACCGAAATCCCCACCTTCGCGAAGGTGAAGTACGAGAATGTGTATCCCGGCGTGGACCTGGTGTACTACGGCAATCAGGGCCGGCTGGAGCACGACTTCGTAGTCGCTGCGGGGGCCGACGCCGGTGCCATCCAAGTCGCTTTCGAGGGCGTGGACAAGATGGAAACGGATACCCACGGCAATCTGGTGCTCCACGTTGGCGTGGGCGAACTGCGCCTCGGCAAACCGGAGATTTATCAAGTGGTGGACGGCGTGCGCCACCCCATTGTCGGCAGCTACGCGTTGCAAGGTCGCAATCAAGTGAGCTTCGATGTGGCGGCATATAACACTGGCACGCCGCTGGTCATTGATCCCGTGCTTTGGTATTCCACCTATCATGGCGGTAGCGGCAGTTTTGGCGATTCCGCCAGTTCGGTCGCCGTGGACGCCGCCGGGAACGCCTATGTGACAGGTGCCACCTCTTCGGATGACTTTCCCGTTCGCCACGCGCTGCAGAAACAATTCGCCGGCGGCTTCAGCGACATGTTTGTGACTAAATTCAGTGCGACGAGTTCTGCGGGTCAGACTCCCACACTGGTCTATTCAACGTATCTGGGCGGGAGCGACTCTGATGCAGGTAATGGAATCGCCGTGGACGTCGCAGGCAATGCCTACGTGGCGGGATCGGCAAGCTCGACCAATTTTCCAACGACAGCCAACGGCGTGCAGACGAACTACGGCGGCGGGACTGGTGACGCTGTCGTAGTCAAACTTAACGCGGATGGCACTTCGCTGCTGTACTCGACCTACCTGGGCGGCAGCCGCGGTGACTTCGCTGTGGGAATTGCCGTGGGCACAACTGGCCTGGCTTCTGTGGCTGGAACCACCAGTTCGGCGAATTTCCCGACCCAGAACGCCTTCCAAGGGACACTCCAGGGGCCGTTCGATGCTTTCGTGGCCAAGTTAGATCCGCAACAGTCGTTTGGAAATTCGCTATTGTATTCCACCTTCCTGGGCGGCACCACCAACGAGTTCGGCGGTGGCGTTGCCGTGGATACGAGCGGCAATGCCTACGCGACGGGCGAAACGAGATCCACCAACTTTCCCACCACCCTCGGCGGTTTCCAGCGAACGAACGCCGGTCTGAGCGATGCGTTCATAACAAAACTCAGCGCCAGCGGCTCATTGCTGTATTCGAGCTATCTGGGCGGCACCGGGACCGATAGCGGCCATGGCATTGCCGTGGATCTATCGGGCAGGGCCTATGTGGTTGGGGACACGGCCTCGACCAACTTTCCCACAAAATCCACCAGTACCCTTGGTACCAGTCTCGTGCCATTGCAGCGCACCCTCAAGGGTCCCGGTGACGCCTTCGTGGCAAAGTTTGTTCCCACGTCGTCGCAAGCGAACTCGCTCTTTTATTCAACGTATCTGGGCGGCAGCTCAGGAGATACGGGTTCTGCGGTCGCTGTGAACACCTCTGGCCAAGCCTACGTGGGTGGGAGCACTGGGTCGACCGATTTCCCGAAGATCAACGCCATTGACGTGACGTTTGCAGGCTTGGAGGCCTTCGTGGCGGAACTAAGCGGGTCCGGCAACTCCTTGATATTTTCCACATTTATTGGTGGGAACGACTTCGAAGGGGCAGATGGAATTGCAGTGCAGGGAAGCACCAACGTCTATGTGGTGGGCAATACGCAGTCGGCCATGGATTTCCCCATCCTGGCAGCCCCGCAGCCAACCCTCGGCAATGGCCCCAAGGGCGACGGCTTTCTAACCAGGATCGGCCGCATCACGCAACCCGTCAGCCTCCAGGGCCTTCTGGATTTGGTGAACAGTGTCGGTTTGCCGGAGGCGCAGCAACTGAGCCTGAGCGCAGAACTGGTCATCGCACAGCTGCAACTCGACGAAGGCCGCACCCGCCCGGCCGCACGGCTGGTGGGGGCATTTATCGAGCATGTGGTCGCGCTGCAGCAGAGCGGGCAATTGGACGCAACCGAAGCAGAGGAGTTGATCGCATTGGCTGTAGCCATTCTCCAGCAGATGTAAGACTGCAAAACCCTGTCAGGTGAACCAGGAAGGACGTTTGTTTACGTGGTGAATTAACGGTCGGCTCAGGAAACCAAAAGATGAAGTCCAGTGCGATTCGAAACCGACGCGGCCCCGATGAGGTCTTTGGTGATTTCCTTGTGCTTCATCTGCCGGGAATTTGACCACGGATTACACGGATTGCACGGATGATTTCCATCCGGTTTATCCGTGTCATCCGTGCCATCCGTGGTTCACTTCTCCATTGCGAAGCGTGCCGGTGGTGTCCTGGCCCGGCACGACAAAAACGCGACAACGACGATTGTCGTCGGGGCCAAGGCCGCTGCGGTCGAGTGATCCGCCTGCAAGATCAGGACACAGCCGATATTTGAAACACCTTTCACGGCTTAATGGTCTCTTAATCTGCGCGCAGGTATGCTGGCGGTAACGAAACTGAAAATGAAAACTGCGCCCTCACTCATCCTGTTCGGCCTCGCGGCCATCGGTTCCACCGCGCTCGCGGCGCCCGACCTCAGCAAGCTCCCGCCCGCCGCCAGCAAGCCGGGAGTCACCTACGCCAAAGACATTCAACCGCTGTTTCAGGCGTCGCAGGACATCACCGCCATCGTCGCCGCCTGGCAGGCCGGCGCGGTGACCCGCGACACGATGACGGACCTGTTCCGACGGGGTGAGGTGCTGCCGGAGGGGAGGACGAGCGTAGGAGGAGGCGAAGCTGGTGGCGGCA